>NZ_BAABCS010000020.1:0-360267 GCF_039539165.1 Flavobacterium chungnamense | reverse complement strand
CAAACCAAAATAAATCAAAAATTAACTTAGCTTAAATCGAAGTAATATAAGTTGTGTGTTTTGATTTTAAAATGAAAAAAGAGTTTTTTCACAGCCTGACGTTCCCAGGCTTTATGTCTGTTGCTGCGCGAAGACTTACCAAAACTATTCTGCGATTTTTTAAAAGATAAAATTTTAATAACCAGCTTATTGTCCATGAAAATTAAATAGCAAGTTCAAGCTCAGCAATAGTTAAGGACTATTGTTGTAGGCTGTCTTATTTTTTGTTAAAACAGTCAACGCCATTTATATATACCATTATTATAGTCAATAATTTTTCTTTTAGATTCAGTTCTGTTCGATCTCCTTTTGAGAATTCTATTCCAACTAAAGTCATTCCTAGAGTTCGCTTTATTATAATAATTGAAACTAATCGATAAATTAAAAAAATTGCAAAAATGTATAGAATTTTAAAAGTATCTATTAAATTAATAAAATATGAGATATTTAAAAAATAAGAAATACAGTAAAAGATAATTATTACAATCGCATCAATTAAACCAGCAATATTTTTTTTAACTGAATCAGTTTTTATAGTACCATTATCAAATTCTTCGAACTCTTCCATATGTAATTTTTGATTTTTAGAAAAATAGCTTATAATATTCCAGTTCATTGCGTCTGATGCTTCTGCAATCAGGGAACAAACAAAACTACAAGTTTTCTTTGAAAGATAGAATTGTAGCTACCAGATTATTTTTCGCGAAGAAAAAAACAGGAAGCGCGCGCCCAGAAATTTTGGCAAACATGTGTTAAAGACAGTTTTATTTTAATGTTTTTTTTCTTTTCAATAGTAAAAACAAAAGTATTAAGATAATAACTAGCTGAACAACAACAACGATTTTATAAGTTTCATTGCTTTTATTTTTTTTATTGATAGAAACGGTAGATTTCCAGCTAGTATTAATAATTTTATTATGAATTTTTTCGGGCGAATAACCATACTTTTCCGCCTTAATATAGATTATTACAGCATCTGAACTATTTCCGTCGATAACTAAAAGATTAGCTAAGTCAAAAAGTAATTGAGCAATAATTTTGTCTTTATCTTTTATAAATGATACTCTCTCATTTAGTTGATAATATAAAGCATTTATTAGCTCTTTTCGTTTAGATTTTGATAATTGAGCAAGAGTTCTATCGTTATCTGAATCAAGATTTATCAAGAAATTTGAAGTAATATATTTTTCACCTCTAATTTTTGCTTCAAGAATTTTAGAATGAATCCATTCAGAACCTTTATGAGATTTAGGGTTTATTTGAATTGATTTATTTATCCAATTTAATGCCTCTTTGTTTTTTCCAAGTAACTCATATATTGTACCAATATTTGATGCTGTTGAATATCTATTTGGTTTAATTTTTTCAATTTGAAAATAAACATCTAAAGCTTCTAAATATTTTTTGCTTATAATCAGTACATAACCTTTATCGGACAGATAGTCTAAATCATTTGTTGCTTTATATAGACTATCTAGTTGTTTGATCAGTCTTGGGAAATTGTCTACATTAAAATTATGACCATTTGGTACAATTCCTTGATAATCTTCATAGATAAATGCACCATTTTTGAGGATTTTAGTTTCTCCATTTAAACACGCAAACGCATTGAACGTTAGAAGAAAAGTAAAAATAATTAAAGGATTTATTTTCATTGATTTATGAAGTTTTTTTTAAAATAGCCTATTACTTTTCTCGGCTTTAAGAAGTGGCGATGAACCAAGACTAAGCCTTCTCAAATATAAACAAAACTTTAAATTAAAAACCTTTCCGATTTCAAATAAATCTCGAGCCTCACCATTGAAGCAAATCGCTGTTAGCAGTTGCCATTTTATTCGTTTAGCCGATTTTCTATATCCATTTGTTGATGGAGAATTCGGATAATCTGTAACTCACTTTGTTTTTCGTTGATTTTGTAGAAAATAAAATGGGATTTGACCCGAGAACGTAAATAATCTTTTCTGACATGGCTAAAATCAGAACCTGAATTTGGTTTTTGACATAGATATTCTATTTCATCAAAAATCAAATTCAAATATCTGTCAGCTTGTTCTGCAGACCAAGTTTCGTTTGTATAAAGCCAAATTTTTTCAAGATCATTTGATGCTTCTTTACTTACTTTGTAAATCATTTACTCAAATGTTTGTTATGTAAATCCTTTAAAAAAGTATCTCTGTTAAAATCTTTTACAAATCCAGATTTTTCTCCTTTTTTAAGTTCTTTGATAAGTTCAGCTTTTTTTGATTCTTCTTGCTCAAACATTCTTAATGCAGTTCTTACAACTTCGCTTGCTGAAGAAAACCGACCACTTCTTAATTGCTGATTAATAAAATCATCAAAATAATCTCCTAATAGTATTGATGTGTTTTTTGCCATGACAAATAAATTTAAAAAACAAATATACCAAGTTTTGGTATAATATCAAATTTTACGGAGAGTTTTTTTATGGTTACTGCTAACGTGTCGCCGCTTCACGAAGTTGCGGATTTTCAACACTTTCGATTACAAATATAGACAAAATTTAGTTTCAAAAATTACCAATTCTGATAAATCCCAAACCCCGCAATTTCGTGAAACTGCTGTTGGTGGCAGTTTTTTATTTTTGTACTTTAACTTTTACTGAATTTGGAATAATTGTTATAAAATCAATTGTTTCGTAACTTATTGAAAAAGTTGGGCAACAACCAGCATCATCGTTAGCATATCCTGTGAAGCTAATTAAATTTGTGTTATTTTTTGTTTTTTCAATTTTCGCACATTCTCTGTAGCAAGCATCTCTGAAATTGGTATTTATTTTATATATTTCGTTTTCTAATTTATCATATTCCGATTTTCTTAAATAATCGTAGACTTGTCCAAGATTTGTTACTTTGTTATTTTCAACTAATACATTAGTATAAAATAAACTTGCTCCTGTACCAAATTCTCGTTCTATTGTAACTACATTATTTTTAATCGATGCAATTCGAGTTCCACCATTTAATGTTCCAACAAAAGTTTCGTGCATTACAGCAGAAAGATCATATTTTTTTGTCGAAAATACACTATCAAGTTTTGTTGTTATTTGATTTCTTGTAAATAAACCTGTATAACTTGGAATTGAATCCATATCTTCATCCTTTCCATTAGAAATGTATTCATCATTAATGATTGTACTTAATTCCATTAAGGTTTTATCAGAATAATTTTTTAATTCACTTAAATCTTTATCATCAGACTTTTTCAAATCTTCAAATGTTGTAACTAAATATAAGTGCTTATAAAAATTATATTTTTCTTTAGGCTCTGTAATTGTGTTTTTCAAATCTAATAACTCCTTTGAATTAAAGATTTCTGAATAATCATTTTTAATTTCATTTTTATTTTCTTGCTTGCAAGAAAATAAAAGAAGTGATAAAGCAATTGTAGATAAGATTTTTTTCATTTTTAGATACCTTTAATTTTTAATTTATTGATTTTTGGTGATTTATATTTTGTTTTTTGCTTACAATTATTGTTTGTATTGCTGAATTCAGTTACAGTTAAATTTTCAAAATCTACAATTATTATTATTGGTTTTTGAATTTCCGAATATTGTGTTCCGACTAATAATAATTTTTTTTCAGTTACCCAAAGAACTTCATCAATACCCTTTGAACTCCCACAACTAACTAATCTAATTCTTTTGTTTTCTGAAATTCTATATAAATCAATATTTTGGTCAACATCAATTATCGCCTCATATGTATTTCCGCTTTTCTCTAAATTTAAGTATGAATAGATGTCTACGAATTTTGTTTTATTTGGTGAATATGTTCCAATAATTTTGTATTCTTCATTTAATTCTTTAAAAGAAACATTTTCTGAATATAAGTCTTTAAAATTTGTTTTTTCTTCTTCTTTAAATTCTGTTAGTTTAAAGTTAGTAAATGTATTTTTCCAAACTTTTAATTCAATATTAAAATTTTTTGAATAGTCATTTGGTTTGTCTTGAGCATTAATTAAATTTAATGAAACAAGTAAGATAAGTAATAGATTTTTTTTTAGCATTTTTATTTGTTTGTTTTTTCGTCCGTTCTGAGGTAAAATTGCCACCAACTTGTATATAGTCGCTACAATATAGCGCCTATACACCCAAATTTGGTATGATTAGCGCTACTTTTAGCTTATTTTAATCAAATATATCAAATTCCAACAAATCACAAACAAAAAACTCCCAATTTCTTGAGAGTTTGTTTTTTATTTATCGATGGAGCCGAGTACACGTTTCATGAAGTCGTTGAGTGCTTCTTTCTTGTCTTTACCGTCTTTAATCATTTTATTGACTTCGATGGCGCCATACATGTTAGAAATTAACTCGCCAATGACTTCCAATTCTTCGTCCTTCAAACTCGGAACTTCGCAAAGATTTTCCAACACTTCAATCGTTTCAACTAAATAGTCTTGATCGTTGTCTTCTATAAATTGCGCTAAGTGTTTTATTACAGGTAATTTCATTTTTTAGATTTTTGGATTGTTAGATTGTTAGAAAAATAGATATATCCAAAAATCTACAAATCTAACAATCAAAATTATACTACTTCATTCACCAATTCGGTCAATACTTCTAGTTTAGTTGTTTGGCTTTGGTTTACTAAAACGCCATTTTTAAAGGTTGCAAAGGTTGGAAGATTATCCACTTTAGCCATTTTTCTTGACTCAGGAAATTTTTCCGCATCTACAATCAAAAAAGGAACGCTTTCGTTTTGAGAAGCCAACATCTTGAATTTTGGTTTCATAATACGACAATTACCACACCAACTTGCAGCATATTGAACTACCACCACATTATTAGAAGCTACTACTTCGGCTAAATTATCTTGTTCTATTTCTGTAAACATATTTTTAAAATTTCAAATTTCAACTTCAATTTCAAAATTCAAATTTTACAACATTAAAAATTTGAAAAATAAAACAAACTTGATTGTGTTTTAACTATTGATATTGAAGTTGATTTTAATTGTTGTAATTGATTTTTGTCACTGAATTAGTGAGAAGCTAAATAAGCAGCAGTTGAATTTCTATCAGCGCTCATTGCGTCTTTTCCTTCTTCCCAGTTTGCAGGACAAACTTCACCTTTAGTTTGAACGTGTGTGTAAGCATCGATTAATCTCAAGTACTCGTTTACGTTTCTTCCTAATGGCATGTCGTTTACACTTTCGTGGAAGATTTTTCCGTCTTCGTCAATTAAGTAAGTTGCTCTGAAAGTTACATTCGAACCTTCAAGGATTTCGTCGTTGATTTCTTCATTGTAAACCCATTCGGCATCAAGAATATCTAAAGCAGCTGAAAGGTTACGTGTAGTATCTGCCAAAATAGGGTAGGTTACACCTTCAATTCCACCATTGTCTTTAGCTGTGTTCAACCAAGCAAAGTGAACTTCGTTAGTATCGCAAGAAGCACCAATAATAGTTGTGTTTCTTTTTTCAAATTCTTGAAGCGCTGCTTGAAAAGCATGTAATTCTGTTGGGCAAACAAAAGTAAAATCTTTTGGATACCAGAATAAAATTACTTTTTTCTTGTTGTTTTTTGCTTCTTCTAAAACGTTGATCCTTAAGTTATCTCCCATAAAAGAGATGGCGTCTACTGTAATGTTTGGGAATTGTTTTCCAACTAATGCCATGATTGTTTTTCTTTAATGTTATTATTGTTTTTCTGATTACAAATTTACTACCATAAATGTTATATAAAACATGATATTTATTACATTTTACAATGATTTAATAGAAAAAAAAATATCAATAAATTTCTTATAAAGTATTGATATAAAAATTTCACTATGTGTTTTTTTAAGTGCTATTAATTGCATAAAAAACAAAAACCACCTTAAAAAGGTGGTTTTATAGAAAAACAATAATAACTTGGAAGTTCTTATTTCAAATCAAAACGATCTAAATGCATCACTTTTGACCAAGTATTGATAAAATCTTTTACAAATTTTTCTTTGTTATCGTCTTGGGCATACACTTCAGCGTAAGCTCTCAAAACAGAATTAGAACCAAAAACTAAATCCACTCTAGTAGCAGTCCATTTGGTTGCACCCGATTTTTTGTCAACGATGTTGTATAAATTATCGCCTGCTGGTTTCCAACTGTAGTTCATATCGGTTAAGTTTACAAAGAAATCATTACTTAAAACGCCTTCATTGTTTGTGAAAACGCCGTGTTTAGTTCCGTTATAGTTGGTTCCAAGAACACGCATTCCTCCAATTAAAACGGTCATTTCTGCAGCAGTCAATCCAAGAAGTTGTGCTTTGTCTAACATTAATTCTTCAGGTTGTACAACATATTTAGATTTCATAAAGTTTCTGAAAGCATCGTTGGTTGGTTCTAAAACTTCAAACGATTCTACATCGGTCATTTCTTGCGTTGCATCACCTCTTCCTGCATGGAACGGAACTTTTACGTTAAATCCACCTTCTTGAGCCGCTTTTTCGATAGCTGCTGTTCCACCAAGTACAATTAAATCGGCAATACTCACTTTTTTACTCAAACCTGCTTGAATTTCGGCAAGTTTAGTTAAAACTCTTTGTAATCTTTCTGGTTCATTTGCAACCCAATTTCTTTGTGGTTCTAATCGAATTCTAGAACCATTTGCGCCACCTCTAAAGTCAGAACCTCTAAAAGTTCTTGCACTGTCCCAAGCTGTGTTTATTAGTTCAGCTCTTGTTAGTCCGCTATTTAATAATTTTAATTTTAATTCCTCAACTTCAGCTTCCGATAAAGTGTAGTCTACAGTCGGAACTGGATCTTGCCAAATTAAATCTTCAGCAGGAACATCCGCACCTAAATATCTATCTTTCGGACCTAAATCTCTGTGTGTTAATTTGAACCAAGCTCTTGCAAAAACTTCAGAGAAATAATCTTGGTCATTATGAAATTTTTCAGAAATTTTTCTGTACTCAGGATCTATTTTTAGTGCCATATCAGCATCAGTCATAATAGGATTTCTTCTTACAGATGGATTGTGAGCATCGATTGGCTTGTCTTCTTCCTTCATATTTATGGGCTCCCACTGACTTGCTCCAGCTGGACTTTTCTTTAATTCCCAATCGTGGTTTAATAATAAAGTAAAATATTCATTATCCCAACGTGTCGGATTCGTTGTCCAAGCACCTTCCAATCCACTTGTTACTGTGTCAGCGCCATTTCCGTTTCCTTTTGGGTTCATCCAACCAAATCCTTGATTTTCGATGGCACCACCTTCGGGTTCTGGACCTAAAACGGAAGCATCACCATTACCATGAGCTTTTCCTACAGTGTGACCACCAGCAGTTAATGCAACTGTTTCTTCATCGTTCATTGCCATTCTTTGAAACGTAATTCTCATGTCATGAGCAGTTTTTAATGGATCAGATTGTCCATCAACACCTTCTGGGTTTACATAAATTAATCCCATCATCACGGCTGCCAATGGATTTTCTAGATTTCTTTCTCCAGAATAACGACTTCCTTCACCGCCAGATTTTTGCAACCATTCTTTTTCTGCACCCCAATAAATATCTTTTTCTGGATGCCAAATATCTTCACGACCACCAGCAAATCCAAACACTTTTAATCCCATAGATTCATAAGCCATATTTCCGGCTAAAATCATTAAATCGGCCCATGAAATTTTGTTACCATATTTCTTTTTAATTGGCCATAAAAGGCGTCTAGCTTTATCAAGGTTTCCATTATCAGGCCAACTGTTAAGAGGAGCAAAACGAAGGTTTCCAGTTCCTGAGCCACCACGACCATCAGAAATTCTGTAAGTTCCAGCAGAGTGCCATGCCATTCTAATCATCAATCCACCATAGTGTCCCCAATCTGCAGGCCACCAATCTTGACTGTCTGTCATGAACGCTTTTAAGTCATTTTTTAAAGCTTGTAAATCCAGTTTTTTAAATTCTGATGCATAATCAAAATCCTCACCAAGAGGATTGGTTTTTGAATCTTGTTGGTGTAAAATATCTAAGTTAAGTGCTTTTGGCCACCAATCTTGATTTTTCACACCATCGCTCAAACCTTTTTGATTTTGATGAAATGGACATTTGCTAATGTCGTTTGAATGTTCCATAAATTTTAATAATTGTTTAGTTTTAAAACTTTTTTATTGTTGATAGTTTATAATTTCAATTTTAATTTGAACAAATTTATAAATTAAAAAACAAGTTAGTATAGGTAATTTATCCTTTAAATTTATTTTTTAATAGATTTTAATTATAGTTTGTAGTTTTTCAATTTTGTAAATCAATGTGAAATTATGTTATATTTGTTTTTGTATAAATCATCAAAAAACTATTCGTTAGATATGAATTTTTCCACATTATTTAGAAAGAAGACCGTACAAGATATTAATGATCAAGTAGCAAGAAATGAAGCCGACGGACATAATAGTTTGGGCAAACATTTAACTGCGAGAGATTTAACCGCTTTTGGTATTGCTGCTATTATTGGCGCTGGTATTTTTAGTACCATTGGTAAAGCCAGTTCCGATGGTGGACCAGCAGTTATCTTTTTATTCATCTTTACGGCTGTTGCTTGTAGTTTTGCTGCTTTTGCTTATGCAGAATTTGCTTCAATGGTGCCAGTTTCTGGTAGTGCTTACACGTATTCGTATGTAGCTTTTGGCGAAATTATTGCTTGGATTATCGGTTGGGCATTAATTATGGAATATGCTATCGGAAATATTACCGTTGCGATTTCCTGGAGTGATTATTTTACAGGACTACTCGAAAGTGGCGGTTTGCATTTACCACAATGGATTCAAATGGATTATCTTACAGCGTCTAAAGGGTTTAGTGAAGCTACCGCTTTAATGAATGGTGGAAAATCATTTGAAAATTTATCGGAAAGTTTGCAATTGGCTTATACAGCCTACACCACATCGCCAACGATTGGTTCTTTTCATTTAGTTGCCGATTTACCTGCATTATTGATTATTGTTCTCATTACCTATCTGGTTTACAGAGGAATGAAAGAGTCTAGAAATGCCAGTAACTTGATGGTTGTTGTAAAACTTTGTATCATATTGTTAGTTATAGCAGTTGGTGTTTTTTATGTTGATACTGCTAATTGGAGTCCGTTTGCACCAAATGGAGTAGGAGGAATCCTAAAAGGTGTTTCGGCAGTTTTCTTTGCTTATATAGGTTTTGATGCTATTTCAACTACAGCAGAAGAATGTAAAGATCCACAAAGAGATTTACCTAAAGGAATGATGTGGGCAATTATCATTTGCACCATTTTGTATGTTATTATAGCATTAGTTTTGACAGGAATGATGAATTACGCCGATTTGAATGTTGGTGATCCTTTAGCATTTGTATTTGATAAATTGGATTTAAAATGGATGTCAGGAATTATTGCTGTGAGTGCCGTAGTGGCAATGGCGAGTGTTTTATTAGTTTTCCAAATGGGACAACCTCGAATTTGGATGAGTATGAGTCGTGATGGATTATTGCCAAAACGATTTTCTAAAGTGCATCCAAAATACAAAACGCCTTCTTACGCAACGATTGTAACTGGATTTGTTGTGGCAATTCCGGCCTTGTTTTTAAATCTTACTATGGTAACCGATTTGTGTAGTATTGGTACCTTATTTGCCTTTGTTTTGGTTTGTGCTGGAGTTCTTGTTTTGCAAAACAAACCTGATATTCCAAGAGGAAAGTTTAAAACGCCTTATTTGAATTCAAAATATATATTTCCGTTGCTAATTCTTGTTGGAGCTATCATTGCTTTTACGGTTAACAAAAAAGCAACAATGGATTTTATTACCAATGAAAAACAAATCAACAATCCGACGACTATTGTGACTTCACTTGAAGAAACTCAAGTAAAAGAGGTGATGACTTACTTGCAGCAAAATCTTTTGGTTAAAGACGCTTCAGCCGATTTAGAAGAAGTATTGAGCAAATTTTCTGAGGATGATAATGCATATGAGAATATTGTTAATTCGTTGCCAATTGATAACAATTTAAAATATGAAAGTGGTTTTCAATTGTTCAAACACAAAATACCGATGTGGATTTTCCTATTGTCTTTAGTGTATTTTGCTTCGTGGTCATGGCGTAAAAACCTGTCTTTAATTCCGCTTTTAGGTTTGGTTTGTTGTCTATATATGATGGCAGAATTAAGTGTTTGGAATTGGATTTATTTCAGCTGTTGGTTGCTAATTGGATTAGCTATTTACTTTGGATTTAGCTATAAGAATAGTAAGTTGAATAAGCAAGTAATTAGTAATTAGTGAATAGTAAATAGTAAAATGCCTCAAAGAGTTTCATCTTTTTGAGGCATTTTTAGTTTGTTATTACTTGTACTTGGCAATCTTAATTACCTAGATTTTATTTATACCTAAATTGATAATATTTGTCAAATTCTCTTCTACTAAGCTTGTATTTACTTTTTGAACCAACAGGATGTAGTTGGTCTAACATAAATTGATGAACAGATATTTTATCTACAATACAAGATCCGGTCAAGTGGACAGTAACTGATGATGTATCATTTACATGGTTATAAAAAATTTTTCTTATATCAGAGTAATTTCTTTCTGTTAAACCTCTAAATGCATAACATCTTAGTAAGGCTATTTTTGAATTTGTTAGATAAACAAAATCTTCATTTGTTGCAACGTTTTTTAAAGCTTTGAATTTTTCTATACTATCAGTTTCGTCAAAAAGCACTACTTTCTCTTTAGATAAATTATCAGCTATCTTTTGAACATTTTTGCTAAGCTTGTAGTCTTTTGTTTGTTGATTACAAAATGAAAACAGCATTATAATAGGAATAAACTGCAAATAATATTTTTTCATGTAATTTGATTTTACAAAAGTGCCAAAGTTATTATGGTTTACTATTTCAGATAAATACATTGCCTGGCCATTTCTTGAAACCGCTGTTACAAACTGGCTTTTCTCCATTTGAACAAAATATTCCGTCTCCTATTGTCCACATCGTCTAATTGAATACTTGTAATATCTTCAATTTTGAATAGTGACATTCCCAAATCTTCTCCACTTTTTCCAACGCAATTTATAGCAAAATCTATGTCAGAAACTTCTATTATATAACCTGAGTAATAATCATCATTTGAAATTTCAAAACTTGCAATCACATCTTTGTTTCCTGTAAGTTGGATTAAAACACTACGGTAAAAATTTTCGCTTTGAGAAAATCCAAGATTCATTGTGTTAGGTTTATAAATTTGGTCGCTATAATCGATAACACATTCCATTGCTTTTACATAATCATCATTAAAGTCAATCCTTTCAAAGTTGTCAATTGGATGTACAATTATTCCATCTTTTTTACCAAACTTTGTAAAATGTTGTATAGCAACAAAATCTTCTGAGTAATCAACTACATATCCGCACCAAAATTTGCTGTCGTCACCATAAACGGTAAAACTTAAAAGTTCTTTATTCTGTTTTGATTTTTCTAATTGTTGAATTAATAAGCTCATATTCTATTTTGGTTTTTTATGCAGGTTTGTTTAAGCTTGTTGCTAACTATTATATATGTAGGACAAAATCATACATTTACACCCAAATTAGGTGTGATATATCTAACTCGTAACTACATACTCCAAATATATAAAAAAGCAGTAACTTGTTACTATTTCAAATAAAAAATCCGTCAAAGAATAACTTTAACGGATCTATATTATAGTTTGTCACTTGAAGTTCTATAAAACGCCCAATTCCACCATACAAGTTTTCATCATTTGGTAGGTGCGTTCAATGTCATTATCTAAACCAATTGAGAAACGAATTAGTCCATCGGTTAATCCCATTTCTTTTTGTTCTTCTAAAGGAATTTCTGATGATGTTGATGTTCCTGGTGCTGAGAATAAGGTTTTGTAGAATCCTAAACTTACAGCAAGGTAACCTAGATTTCTATCTTGCATTAACTCCATTAATTCGTTGGCTTTGTCAATTGTACCAACGTCAACAGTCATCATGCCTCCAAAACCATATTCTGGATTTATCATACTAGCATACAATTGATGACTTGGATGACTTGCTAAACCAGGATAGACTACTTTCAAACCATCGTTTTCAAATTTGGTTGCCAAATACATTGCATTGTAACTGTGTTGCTTCATTCTTATATGTAGCGTGCGTAAATTTTTCATTACTGAGGCACTTCTCAAGCTGTCCATTGTTGGTCCAAGAAGCATACTTGCTCCTGAGTTTACGTCTTTTAAACTGTTGATGAATTCTCTAGAACCACAAACTACACCGCCAACAGTATCGCTACTTCCATTGATGTATTTAGTTAAGGAATGAATGACAATATCGGCACCCATTTTGGCAGGAGCTACCGATAAAGGCGAAAAAGTATTGTCTACAACTAATTTCAAATTGTGTTTGATAGCCAACTTAGCCAACCCGGTAATATCAGCAACCTCAAGCAACGGATTACTTACGGTTTCGCAATAAATTACTTTGGTATTTGGCGTAATAGCAGCTTCTACAACCTCAAGTTTGGTAATGTCAACAAAGGATGTTTTAATGCCAAATTTTGGTGTGAAGTTTTTCAGGAAAGCATACGTTCCACCATAGATAGTTCGGCTAGAAACAATATGATCGCCTTGACTGCACAATTGCAAAAGAGTAGGAGTAATTGCTCCCATTCCAGAGGCAGAAACATTAGCCGCTTCTGTACCTTCCATAGCTGCAATAGCTTTGTCTAAATATAAATTACTTGGAGAGGAATGACGTGAATACAAATAGCATCCTTCAGCATTTCCTTCAAAAGTATCAAACATGGTTTTAGCAGAAAGAAACGTATAAGTAGAACTATCAGAAATGGATGGGTTTACACCACCAAATTCTCCAAAATATTGTAAATCTTGTATTTTATCGGCTGGGTTGAAGTTGTTCATGTTTTTTTGTTGTCGGTTATCAGTTATCAGTTGTTAATTTGTTAATTTGATTTCAAAATTGATTAATATTAGATTAAAAGTCAATAGTAATTAAATTAATTAGATTTTAAAACTATAAAAACTATTTTATAATGAAAATATAACTACATTTGAAGCAATAAATTTTAATTTATAGATTTTTGAAAACTTCTAATTTTTAATTTCCATGGATACTATCGACAAGAATCTCCTTCAGCTTTTGCAAGAAGACACTAAGAAAACTACTAAAGAACTTTCTTTGAAATTGAATTTATCAGTAACAGCTGTTTATGAGCGAATCAAAAAGTTAGAGCGAGAAGGAATTATTTACAAGTATGTAGCTTTACTAAACAGAAATAAAATAGACAAAGGATTTGTGGTGTTTTGTCATATCAAGCTTATACAGCATTCTAAGGATTTCTTGACAAAATTTGAAAGCGAAGTAGTAAAACTAGACGAAGTATTGGAATGCTTTCACGTTAGCGGTGATTATGATTACATTCTAAAGATTTGTGTAAAAGACATGGAAGAATACCGAGAGTTTATGGTAACAAAACTTACTACCTTAAATCATATTGGTAGTACGCACAGTACTTTCATGATTGGACAAGTAAAAAACAGTACCGCATTTGTATTGTGATACTGTTTTGTAAATTTTATTATTAGGTGAACATTAAAATTAGCAGTTGTGCCGCTACAATACGCATAATCATTGTTAACGGATAAACCGTTGCGTAAGTTGATGACGGAATATCATTGCCTGCCATTTTCAAAGCAAAAGCTAATGCAGGTGGATCGGTTGAAGCTCCAGCCAATAATCCACAGATTTCGAAATAGTTTTTCTTGAAGTATTTTTTCGCAATTATACCAACAAGCAACAAAGGAAGAATAGTAATTACGATACCAATTGCAATCCAGTAAAATCCATTACCACCTTCAAAAGCAGTTGCGATTTTAGAACCGCTACTTAAACCCACACTAGCAAGGAATAAGGTAATTCCTAGTTCTCTTATCATTAAGTTGGCGCTGTTTGTTGTGTAATTGTTCAAATAGAATTTGTTTCCAAAACGACTTAGTAACAAAGCAATAATTAATGGTCCTCCAGCCAAACCAATTTTAACAGGAACCGGAATGTTAGGAATTTGAAATGGAATACTTCCGACAATGATTCCTAATACAATTCCGATAAAAATAGGAGCGATGTCAGGCACTTCCAATCGTTTTAGGGAATTTCCTAATACATTGGTTACTCTTTCTAAACCTTCTTGCGTTCCAACGACTTTCACAGTATCTCCAAGTTGTAAAGCGATGTTTCCGTTAGGCACCATTTGCGTTCCGGCACGGTACAATCTTGTAAAAGTAAAATCGTGTTGGTGAAATTCGGGAATATCTCCCAATCTTTTGTGTGTAATTTCTTTATTGGTAACCACAACATGACTTGTAACTAATTTGCTATCAATAGCGGTTTTAAGATTCATATCACTTTCAGAACCTATAAGAAGATGTAATTGATCGAAAGTATTTTTTTGCGCAACAATAAGTAAAACATCATTTTCTGATAAAATTTCTTTTGGAGTAGGTGTAATAATGATTCCTTTATGAAACATTCTTGAAACTACAATAGGTGTTTTAATCATTTCAAAAATGGCACTAATAGATTTTCCTATCAATTGTTTGTTTTCCAATTTCAAATGTTTAGAAATGACTTTATCTTCTCTTAGATTGTTGAGTTTATTTTGCAATTCGGTTTCGTGTTCGATGTCGACTTTGTATATTTTCTTTAAAACTACCATTGAGATAATTATCCCAAAAACCCCAAAAGGATAAGCCACAGCGTATGCTAAAGTAACCAAAGAATTGTCATTTGTTACATGATGCAGATTGGTAATTGTAGTTTGAGCCGCTCCTAAACCAGGCGTATTAGTAACAGCACCACTCATAATCCCTGTCATGATTGATATGGGATTGGTAGATAAATAATATAGAATTAAGGTTGTAGCTACTCCAAAAATAACAACTAATGCTGCTAGCATGTTAGTAACCAAAGCGTTTCGGTTGAGAGAGGCAAAGAAACCCGGACCTACTTGCAATCCAAGGGTGTAAACAAATAGTACCAATCCGAATTCTTTCAAGAAATCTTGTAATTCATGATTGACTGAAATACCAATATAAGAGAATAGTAAGCCAACAAAAAGTACCCAAGTCATTCCGAGAGAAATTCCGAAGATTTTAATTTTACCAAACCAAATACCAAAGGCAATGACTAAACCGAATATTATCACCGTTTGAGCAAAAGATTGCTTTGTAAATAAATCAATTATCCAGTCCATTATTGTTGCTTTTAAATACCAATGGAAAGATAGTGAAATTTTTCCATTGGTATTGGTTTAAAGTGGTTATAAACTTGGTCCAGCACTTACCAAACGTTTACCTTCTTCAGTATTGGTATATTGCTCAAAGTTTTTATTGTAAAGCGCTGTTAATTCTTTTGCTTTTTTCTCCCAATCAGCCACATCTTTATAAGTAGTTCTTGGATCAAGAATGTCGTCTACTTTAGCTAATGTTTTTGGAGCTGTCAAATTCAAAAACGGAATTTTAACTGTTTCAGCTTTTTCTATACTTCCATCAATGATGGCATCAATAATGGCGCGTGTGTTTTTTAAAGAGATACGTTTTCCAGTTCCATTCCAACCAGTGTTTACTAAATACGCTTTAGCATTGTGTTCTTTCATTTTAGCCACCAAAGTTTTAGAATACATTGTTGGGTGTAAGGTTAAGAAAGCTTCACCAAAAGCTGGAGAGAATGATGGTTGTGGTTCTGTGATACCTCTTTCAGTTCCGGCTAATTTAGATGTAAATCCGCACAAGAAATGGTATTGAGCTTGTTCTTCGTCTAATATTGATACTGGAGGCAGTACACCAAAAGCATCAGCAGATAAGTAAATGATTTTGCTAGCATGTCCTGCTTTAGAAGGAAGTACAATTTTATTGATATGATAAATTGGATAAGAAACACGAGAGTTTTCTGTAATAGAGTGATCGTAGTAATCCACTTCACCATATTCATTGACTACAACATTTTCTAATAAGGCATCTCGTTTGATAGCTCTCCAAATATCTGGTTCGTTTTCTTCTGATAAATCAATTACTTTGGCATAACAACCACCTTCGTAGTTAAAGACACCATTGTTATCCCAGCCATGTTCGTCATCACCAATTAAATAACGTTTTGGATCGGCAGATAGCGTAGTTTTTCCTGTTCTAGATAATCCGAAAAAGATTGCAACGTCTCCATCTTCACCTACATTGGCAGAGCAGTGCATAGAAGCCATTCCTTTTAGAGGAAGGTAATAGTTCATCATAGCAAACATTCCTTTTTTCATTTCACCACCATACCAAGTACCACCAATGATTTGGATTTTTTCGGTAAGATTGAATAATACGAAGTTTTCAGAATTTAATCCGTGTTCTTTCCAGTTTGGATTAGTTGTTTTAGAACCGTTCATTACTATAAAATCAGGTTCTCCAAAGTTTTCTAATTCATAGATAGATGGACGAATAAACATATTGGTAACAAAATGTGCTTGCCAAGCTACTTCCATTACGAAACGCACTTTTAGACGAGTATCTTTGTTGGTTCCACAAAAAGCGTCAACTACATACAATTTTTTAGAAGTTGAAAGTTGTTTCAAAACCAATTTTTTTAATTCGCTCCAAACCACTTGCGATGTTGGAAAATTTACTTTATCGTCCCAATAGATAGTATCTTTGGTAACATCATCTTTAACAATGTAACGGTCTTTTGGAGAACGTCCTGTAAACACTCCAGTTTTAACAGCAACAGCGCCAGAATCGGTTACAGCACCTTTTTCATATCCTTTACGGAAATGAGAAGTTTCTGCTTGAAACAATTCTTCGTAGGTTGGATTATAAACCACTTCATGGTAGCCAGTGATTCCTAAATCGTGAAGTTCTTGAATGACTTTAATGTTTTTCATAGTTAAAAGTTTTAGTTCTTATTTTAGTATTCTTTAAAAGCTTAAATTTTATACTTCAAAGTTCCAATTTTAACTACTTAAATAAACTGATAAATATCATAAAAAACAGAAATCTACGAAAACGTTTTCTTTGTATAGCAAGGGTTACAGCGTTTTTTATTCATGACTTTGTGGGAGAGGGAAGTTGGTTAAAAAGCAAAAAAGTAAATTCCTTTTGAAAACTTTTCACTATCAATTAAAATACCAAAAAACATTCGTAATTTTGCAACACTATTTTATAAACACACACACACAAAAATATATAATATGAGTTCATTTGACGTAGTCATTATAGGTTCAGGTCCAGGCGGATATGTTTCTGCAATTCGTTGTGCCCAATTAGGTTTTAAAACCGCAATTATTGAAAAATATCCAACGCTTGGAGGAACTTGCTTAAATGTAGGTTGTATTCCTTCTAAAGCGCTTTTAGCATCTTCGCATCATTATGAAGAGTTACAACATTTTGCTGATCATGGAATTGAAGTTTCTGGACAAGTAAAAGTAAACTTGACCAAAATGATTGAACGTAAGCAAGCCGTTGTTGACCAAACCTCTGGTGGAGTAAAATTCCTTATGGATAAAAACAAAGTTACAGTTCTTGAAGGTGTTGGTTCGTTTGAAGATGCTACTCATGTAAAAGTTACCAAAGCTGATGGTTCTTCTGAAGTAGTAGAAGCTAAAAATATTATTATTGCAACAGGTTCTAAACCATCAAGTTTGCCTTTCATTAAATTGGATAAAGAAAGAGTAATTACTTCTACAGAAGCATTGAAATTACCAGAAGTTCCTAAGCATTTAGTGATTATTGGTGGTGGAGTTATCGGAATTGAATTAGGTCAAGTTTATTTAAGATTGGGTGCCGAAGTTTCGGTTGTTGAATTTATGGACAGAATTATTCCAGGAATGGATGCTGGTTTATCAAAAGAATTGACTAAAGTGTTGAAGAAACAAGGAATGAAATTCTATACTTCTCACAAAGTTCAATCGGTTGATAGAAAAGGAAAAACAGTTACAGTGAAAGCTGAAAATGCAAAAGGTGAAATTATTACTTTAGAAGGTGATTATTCATTGGTTTCTGTTGGTCGTCGTCCTTACACAGATGGATTGAATGCTGACAAAGCAGGAGTGAAGCTGACAGAAAGAGGACAAGTAGAAGTAAACGATCATTTACAAACAAATGTTCCTAATATTTATGCAATTGGAGATGTTGTTCGTGGTGCGATGTTGGCTCATAAGGCAGAAGAAGAAGGAGTAATGGTTGCTGAAATTTTAGCAGGTCAAAAACCACATATTGATTATAATTTAATTCCAGGTGTTGTGTATACTTGGCCAGAAGTTGCCGCTGTTGGTAAAACAGAAGAGCAATTAAAAGCTGATGGTGTGGCATACAAAGCAGGAAGTTTTCCATTCAAAGCATTGGGAAGAGCTCGTGCAGGTGGTGATACTGATGGATTTGTAAAAATCTTAGCTGATGCTAAAACAGATGAGGTACTTGGTGTTCATATGATTGGTGCTCGTTGTGCCGATTTAATTGCAGAAGCAGTTACAGCAATGGAATTCAGATCGTCTGCAGAAGATATTTCAAGAATGAGTCATGCGCATCCAACTTTTGCAGAAGCAATCAAAGAAGCAGCATTGGCAGCAACAGATAATAGGGCTTTGCACGTTTAGTAAGGTTGTACAAAATTAAAAATCCGTTCTTTATTACTAAGGAACGGATTTTTTTATCGTTTACTTTCCCATTCTTTTTCAAAGAACTCAATGTATTTAATGTATTGTGAATTGGGTGAAGCATTTTGCTTTACAAGATTAGCCCATTCGTTGAATTTGTCTTTACTTTTCTGAATGAAATAATAATTAGCCATATTAATTGCCATTTCATAACTCAATTCTTTATCAGTAGCAATTTCAACACCTCTTTTATAAATGGCTTCTGCCTCTGGTAATTTGTGTAAGTTTAGATAAGCATAACCAAATTCCTTATACAATAAAGCATTTTTTGGGTCGTGTGTGGTCGCTTTGTTTAGAATTTCTATAGCTTTTTCATATTGACCAAGCGCATTGTAGGCATAGCCCAATTCAAACTCCAAACCTTTATGATGAGGTGATTTTTTGTAAGCTTTTAATAAAAACTCTAAAGCCTTTTTACTTCCGCCTACAGCATTAAGATGATAACCTGTTCGTGTTAACGATTCGGCATCTTCAATAGGTTTCTTATAATTTTTCAACCAATCAGGAACAGGAATTACACTTAATTCTTTGATTTGAGTAGGTGAAAGTAATGCAACGTTGGGTGTTTTATTTCCTAGACGTACTTTGACCATGTGATAAGGCTCTTTTTTACTACCAACCAATTTACCAGTTTTGTCTATATGAAAGGTACCTTCATGATTAAAAGTGAGACCAGCTTGCATATCTAAATAAATATAACCGTAAACATATGTAGAATCGGTTTCTGTTTTAGGAAATGCAACCCATTTATAGATTGCGTCGTAATAAATAGTCTCAAATTTAAATTGATTTGTTGGAGTTATATTTTGAGAACTACTAATTGTTGTAATAAATAATGCAATTAAAAAAGGAATTATTTTTTTCATTAAAACTTTTATTTTTATCAAAAATACTGAAAAAAAGCTTTTCACAAAAGTAACCTATTGAAACGATAACATTTTTGTGTTAATTAATACTAAAAAGCCGAACTTTGATGAATATTTTATTGAATTTACGTACCTTTGAATGACGTACTTCAAGGATATTTATTTGTCAATAAGTATTTTATCTGATTTACATCAAATGAATTTTAGTAACGTTTTTAATATTTTAAACAATGAAAAATAATCGATTAGTTGCTGTATTATTGTTAATGAGTTTTGTTGCCTCGGCACAGTTTACCCAAAAACCATTGCCTTATGCCTACAATGCTTTAGATCCATTTATAGATGCGCAAACAATGGAAATACATTATAGTAAGCATCACGCAGCTTATGTCAAAAATCTTAATGCAGCCATTGCAGGAACCGAAACAGAAAAAATGTCTTTGAAAGATATTTTTGCGTCTGTATCTAAACAAACACCAGCAGTTAGAAATAATGCAGGAGGACATTACAACCACGAATTGTTTTGGTCGATACTTACACCAGAAAAAAATACCAAACCATCACCAGAGTTAGAAAAAGCTATAAATGAGTCTTTTGGTAGTTTTGATGCTTTAAAAGAAAAACTTAATGCAGCAGCTGCAACAAGATTTGGTTCAGGATGGGCTTGGTTGTCTGTAGATAAAGATAAAAAGTTGATAGTTTCTTCAACACCAAATCAAGACAATCCTTTGATGGATGTAGTTGAGAGCAAAGGAACTCCAATTTTAGGAATTGACGTTTGGGAACATGCGTACTATTTGAAATATCAAAACAAACGTGCCGATTATTTAACCGCTATTTGGAATGTAATTAATTGGAATGAAGTGAGTAACAATTACAAAGCAGCTACCAAAGGTAAGTTTGATGATTGGCAAGCTTTAAAAGATTTTCACAAGATAATGTCGCAAACCTTTCATCCAAGTGAAGAAGGAAATTTAGAACCTATAAGAAAACGTTCTGGTGAAATGGTTGAGAAAGCAAATTTGTTAGCAAAATCAATAATTCCTGATGAGTTTAATAAAAAAGAAGTCGTGGCTGCCGTACAAAAATTAGCTACTGATAGTAAAAAACTTGACAAACTTGTTAGAAGTAAAAAATCGGATAAAGAACTAACCGAATCTTTGACAAAATTGCACGATGTATTTCATGAAATTATCGGACTTTGTACTAACGAAGATCACTAAAAAAAAAGACCATTCAATTACGAATGGTCTTTTTTATTTATTTATGCTTTCTTTGTCTTAGCTGTTGTTTTAGATTTCTCTAATTCTTTTCTGGCTTTTTCTAGTTCTTCTTTGGCTTTGATCATTTCCTCTTTGGCTTTTAGCATTTCTTCTTTAGTATTGTCTAAATCTTTTGAGGAACCACCAAATGAAGATTTCATTTCCTCCATTTGTTTTTTGAAGTTTTCTAATCCTTCTGCATTTCTGAAATCAAATTGCTTTTCGCCTAGGTTATTTCCAAAACCATCAGAAAATTCAAATTTGTGGTTCTTTTTGATTTCTTCTATCTCTTCTGCAGAATAATCATCAGCACCTTCAATAACTTCACCATCTTCAATTACTAAAGGTTTTCTACCATCTTTTTGAATTTGAATACGTGATTTCGATTTACTCATTCCATCACCATCATTTGGAAAACTAAAACTATACGATTGAGAATTTTTATCTCCTCCAAAGTTGAAACGTTTCATAATGTCATCTGCACCTGCAAAACCTCCCATCATAGGGTTTCCGACAAAGAAGTCATTTCCGTTAGAAGGTTCGCCAAATCCAACGGTGTCTCCTTGTTTGAAGAATTTGATGGTTGCAATTGGGTTAGCATTATCCAGTTCCATTTTGCCTTTATTTCCTTTTCTATCAGAATATTCTACTTTAATAGCAGTAATCTCATCCTTACTGTTTCGTTTTATATTAGAATATTTGATAGTAATACCTTTTTCTGACAAAGCTTTGATGTCGTCTTTCATTTCGCTTTCAGGTGTATCCTTGTTCCAAGTCATTACAATGTCATCACTATTGGCTTGATTGTTCAAAATAAACGGATTTTGTTGCGCCAAAATCACATTCTGAGTAAAAAGAAACGCAACTAAAGTAGGAAGTACAAAAGCAAAGTTTCTAAATTGTGTTTTCATAAGATTTGTTATTTGATTTATTGATTGATAAAATTCCAAAACAAATTTATAAAGTTGTCTATTTCAATGAAAATATATTTACAATTTTTTAACTTTTTTAAGTAAGATTTAGGAAATTACTTGGTAGTAATCACAATTTTCTTAGTTAAAGAACCTAGAGTTTCTTTTCCATTTTCATCAAAAACTCTTACAGATTTTACATTTTGTAAGTTCGTTTGATTTAAGGTTTCCAACGGATTTAATTTTTGCACTCCATTTACGATAAGAATTAAACCTTCATCATTTAATCGAATTGATGGATAATGTGGTAGTTTTAAAATTTTTTCTGCAGGAATGAAAACAATGTCATCACCATTGTCATTGGAGAAAATTATAGTTTTTCTTTCCAGAGTTTCTTTTGAAACATTGATTTTCTCAAGTGTAGTAACTCCATTGAAAACCATTGCACCGTCTTTGGCTTTTTCACCAAATTTCTTTACAGCTTCTTCTTCGTCATAATATGTAATTGCACCATCACATTTTAAAGTGTAGCCTTTTAAATCATTTTGAAAATATTCTTTACCATTTATAATGTAAAATCTATTCTTTTCTTGATTGACTTCACTAGTTGTTTTACTTTTAACAGGTGGTGCTGGAGGAGGCGGAGGTACAGGAAAATCGGCATCTAAAACATTGTTGATTATTTCAGTCTCACCTTTAAAAATTACAGCACCATCTTTAGCTCTTTTACCGTATTTTTTTAGAGCTTCTTTAGGAGATAATTTAATAATATTACCATCAATAATTGCAATATTTTTTCCTTTCAAATCTTCTTTAGTGTAAGGTTTACCATTAATAATAAACAAACGATCTAAATTATCTTCTGTATCACTTTCAAATTGTGAGTTGAAGATAGATACATATTTTTCATTTTCTGTTGATGTAATTTCATTAGTTCCTAAGTTATAAAATCCAATTTCACCTTTACCATCTTGATTAATATCTCTTCTAAAATAGATAGGGTCAATTCCGTTCTCCTTAAAGATTTTTTTTGAATCGCTATTTCCTAATTTATCTTGATATGAAATCATAATTTCAATTATTTCATTCTTATCATTTCTTTTTATACCACTTAATGACATTGTGATATCTGAACTTTTTAAGGATTCAATATCATCTTTGAATTCTTCATCTGTGCTGTTTTTTGTCCAATACATTTCTGTAACCTCTCTTGTTGATGCAGAAATTGATGATCCATCAGAAATTTGAATTAATTTTTCTTGTGCCACGACTTTTATTTGGAATAAAAATACGAAAGCAATAATTACAGGAAGAATTAATGTGTACTTCCAAATACTTTTTTTGTTGGATTGATTTTTGTTTAACATAACGATTCGTTTTTTGATTAATGATTGATAAAAATGATTGGTGATGGGTAAGCAGTTTTGATGAGAAACTACCTTTAAAAGTGCCATTTGATAACACTTTTTATCTTCTATATTTTGTATTGCTTTGCTATCGGCAATGTATTCTAAATTCTGAATGATGGCCTTTTGATACCACCAAATTAATGGATTGAACCAAAAGACAATGGTGAATAATTTTGCCACCAAAACATCAACGGAATGTTTTTCTTGGCTGTGAATTTTCTCATGCAATAAGATACTTTCTAATTCTTCTTGCGAGTAAAGACTTGAATTAAACACGATATAATTAAAGAACGAGAAAGGCGCTATATCTTGATTTATATTAATATAAGATAAGTCTTCTTGCTTTTGAATGGTTTGTTTTCTCAACAGTTTGGCAAGTGAAAACAAATCAATAATAACTTTAATAATTAAGATTGTTGCAACAATACCGTAGACAATAAACAAGATTTGAAGCCAATCAATACTTTCCGTTGTAATTGTTGTTGCTTTGTCTATAATTATGGGTAAATTATTGTTTTCTGGAGCAACAGGCAAAGTAATTTTCGGACTTTCAACGTAAACTACTTTCGTAATGAAAAATAGAGGCAATAGGATGGAAGTAGCCAAACCTGAAAGTAAAAACCAACGGTTGCTAGTAAAGAACGTTTCTTTTCGCAACAAAAAATGATAAGCAAGAAAGAAGGCAGCCAACAATCCACTTGATTTTAGTAAGTAAGTTACAATTTCTTCCATAATTTTACTTTTTTAATTTTGTACTTCGTATTTCGTACTTTGAACTATTTTCTTTTCTCTATAATCTCCAAAATCTCACGCAATTCGTCAGCAGAAATTTTATCTTCTTCAGCAAAAAACGAAACCATATTTTTATAGGAATTATTAAAATAGTTCTCAATTGCCGTATTCATAAATTCTTTTCTATAGTTTTCTAAAGCAATAATTGGGAAATATTGGTGTGTGTTTCCATAGGCATTGTGACTTACATATCCTTTGTCTTCCAAATTTCTGATTATTGTTGAAAGCGTATTGTAATGTGGTTGGTCTTCAGTTATTTCAGCCATTACTTCTTTTACAAAAGCTTTTTTTAGCTTCCATAAAATGTGCATAATTTCTTCTTCTTTATTAGTTAACTTTTGCATGATGTTTATTTTTATAAGGCAAACATATAACTATATTTTTAGTTACACAACTATTTTTATAGTTAAATAACTAAATTTAACGTTTGCTTTTTCTAATTCTTATTTTAGAAATTAAAAGAAATGAGTAAAATAAATAGAATCCATTTAATCTGTGGCAAAAAATAATTACTTACTTTTGTTCCAATAGTAAAAAGTAATGCCAATTAAAACGTACAATAAAACCAATTTTCACAAATACACTTTTTGTATTTTCAAAGAAGTCGATGTAGATGCAATTAAAGATTTGGAACTGCATTACAAAAGCAAATCGGGTAGTTGTTATTACTTTGTAGAAAATGGAGTATACCGTTTGTCAAACCACTGGAGTAGAGTAGCCAATTGCAAATGGAGATTGATTAACGAAAATAGCAATGTCAATCACAATATCAATAGCAATAGAACCAAACTCGGTTACGCCAATTGGTCTGATTTTTATTCCGATAATGATATAGATAAAATTTACTTTCTTGAAGCCGATTATGAGTCTAAAACGGTCAACTTTTATCACAAACAAAGTTCAAATTATTCTTCCGACAAAGTTTTAAGATCATCTTCAGAAACAACAAAAATAATTAAGCAAATCCGAACTTTATTTGAAGAAATCGCTTGGGCAAAATATTTAAACGAAGATAATATTGATGTTTTAAGAAAAGATGTTATCGAGGAAATGATGACTACAAATCAGACTTTTCAGGAAATAAGAAAAAGGCTTTTGTAATTATTTTAATTCTCAATTTTTATTTTTTCTTTAATGTTCCCAATTATAAGAGATACAATTCCTAATATAAAACCTTTTCCCAAAATAATTAAATCACTGTCAAAAGGTAAAAAAGCATTTCTATCGCCTTCATAATCTCGGTGAATAGTCGTTAAATGAATGACAAAGGATTCAAATAGCCAACCCAAATTCACAAATATAGCAATGAAAAAGACTAAATATAACTTACTTCTAAATTTCTTAAATAAAAGAAGCAATGGAAGAAATGTATGTGCAACAAGCATTAAAATATAGGTCAATTTGTAAATTCCTGTAGCTCTATTAATAAAAGAAGCATACAATTCAGAATCTACTTTAACTACTGAAATTAGAATTAGGTAAATTATTGATAATAAGCAGTAAAAAACCATTAAGTAGCTTAAAATAGTAAGAGCATTTTGCGTTTTAATTGACTTAAAAAACTTTCTAACAATGATTATCAAAAGAACACTAACGAAAATACCATCAATAAAATGATCATCTATAAACGAAAGTAGTTCTATAAATGGTTTCATTTTTTTTAATTACTAATTTTTAATTTTTCTTCTGCTACCAATCGCATCACCCAGTAACCAGCACCAGTTCCGATTAATCCCAGAATTCCCATGAACAACCAGTTCATTTGGTATCCATAGGCAGCAACAACACCCATTCCGATTTTGGCACTCAAAATATGTGCAGCGCTAAAGCTCATTGTGAAAATTGCCATATAACGACCTTCATGACCTTTGGGCGCTCGACTCATTGCAAATGAATTGGAGAATGGAAATGCAAACATTTCTGCTACCGTCATAAATAACATCATGATGATTAATATTCCTGCCCAAAAGTTGATTAAAAGTAAGAATAAACTAATCGTCATAAGCAGACAACCAATTGTAACAACTTTTACTTTATTCAATTTATTGCGTTCGATGTAGCTTACCACAGGCATTTCCATGAAGAAAATTAGAATTCCGTTTAAAGTAAGTAGCAAACCTGTTTGAAGTTCGTTCAAATTGAATTGCTTTTTGTGATATAATGGAATCGTAGTAAACAATTGAAAGAATAAAACTCCAGTGATGACGCACATAAATAAGAAAATCCAAAAAGGTCTGTCTTTGAAAACTGATTCTCGGTTGGCCTCAAGAAGAGCTTTTGCTTCTTTTGATTCGGCAGGTTTTTTCTTTTCTTTTACTAACAGCCAGAAGATTGAAATAGCCAAAATACATGTGGCACCATCTGCCCAAAAAAGTCCTTTGTAACCAATGTTCATAATGATTAATCCGCCCAATGCAGGTCCAGCTGCAAATCCTAGATTGATAGCTAGTCTAACTAAAGTCAATGCACGCGTTCTATTTTCGGGTTTGGCATAAGCTCCAAGTGAGACAAACATAGCAGGACGAAACATATCGGCAACCACCATAATTGAAAATACGGCAATACAAAGTCCGATATAACTTGTAACATATTGCAAGCCAAAGAACATCAATCCGCTAACAAACAAACTTAAAACCATTATTTTATAAAATCCGATTTTATCTGACAATTTTCCGCCAAGCCATGAGCCAACCATAGAACCTATTCCGAAACAAACTAAAATGTTTCCAATTTGCTCGTAGGAAAAATGCAAATCATCGTTCAGGTATTTTGATAAAAAGGGCAAAACCATCGTTCCGGCACGATTGATAAAGGTAACCAAAGTAAGTATCCAAACTTCTCTTCGAAACCCTCTAAAATTATCGATATACTTACGAAAAGCGTTTTTAAACATGAATCATTCGTTATTTTACAAAGGTATAAAACTTTGTGGCTTTGCGCCTTTGTGGTATAACATCTTTTGAACTATTTTTGTAAAAATTATTCAGATGCAAAAGTTATTCACTTTCCTTCTTATTTGTTGTTTTTTAGTATCAAGCGCTCAAGATAAAACGGCAGAAACTTCTAAAGAATTTCAAGATAACCTCAATTATGATTACGCTGATAAAGAGAAAAGTCCATTAACAAAAGAAGATTTGAAAAGTTTTAAGTCTTTAGATTTTTTTCCAATTAACGATAAATATATAGTTGAGGCAACTTTTGTTAGAACCAAGAAAGAGAAAGTTTTTAAGATGAAAACGTCAACCGATAGACTTCCGGAATATATAAAATATGGTGAGTTGAATTTTACTATTGATGGTGTTGCTTGCCAATTGAATGTTTATCAAAATATAGAATTGATTAAAAAACCAGGTTTTGACGATTATTTATTTCTACCATTTTCCGATTTTACTTCTGGAAAGGAAAGCTACATTGGTGGTCGCTATGTAGATTTAAGAATTCAAAAAGGTAAACTTTGGATTATAGATTTTAATAAAGCTTACAATCCGTATTGCGCTTATAATCATAAATATTCGTGTCCGATTGTACCTTTGGAAAATGATTTGAATGTCGAGATTTTAGCAGGAGTAAAGAAATTTCATGACTAATGAAGTATTTCAATTTACATACTCACAAATTCACAAATTCTCCTGAAGTTTTAGAACTAGTCAATCAATATCCTTGGGAATTTGATGTTGCCATTCCAAACTATTCTATCGGAATTCATCCTTGGTATATTAATACAAATAGGTTAGAAAGTGATTTGAAAATCATCGAAGATAAACTTCAATTAAATGTATGCTTGGCTCTTGGAGAATGTGGATTAGACAAGCGAATTGAAATTCCATTAGCATTACAAATTGAGGTTTTTGAAAAGCAAATTGAATTTGCAGAAAAGTATCAAAAACCATTAGTTTTGCATTTAGTTGCTGCTTTTGATGAATTAATTGCAATTAAAAAGCGATTGAAAATAAAAGTTCCGATTGTAATTCACGGATTTTCTAAAAACGAGCAGGTAGCAAAACAATTGATTGACAACGGATTTTATCTTTCTTTTGGAAAATATTTATTAAGAAATCCCGACATGGAAACTGTTTTTAAATCGGTTCCAAATGATAGATTTTTCCTTGAAACGGATACTATCGAAGAAACCTTAGAAGAAGTTTATACTTTAGCAGCAAAATACAAAAACATAAAAATTGAAGATTTGATAGAAATAGTAAATACAAATTTTAGTACTGTTTTCAAATCTAAAAATCCAATAATCTAAAAATCTAAAATGTCTGAATTATGGCAAAGTGGCAAGAAAGAGCAGAATTACTATTCAAACCCGAAGGATTAAATAATTTAAAAAACGCTAATGTTTTAGTGGTTGGACTTGGTGGCGTTGGTTCGTTTGCAGCCGAGTTTTTGGCTCGTGCTGGCGTTGGAAGTCTAACTATTGTTGATGGTGACGTGGTTGATATTACTAACGTAAATAGACAATTACCAGCGTTACATTCTACGGAAGGAATGCCAAAAGTTCATGTAGTTGGTGACCGTTTGATGGATATAAATCCGGAGTTAAATTTGACTAGAGTACAAGAATTCCTTTCACCAGAAAGAGCTTTTGAAATTGTAGAAGAAAAATACGATTATGTTTTAGATTGTATTGATAGTGTAACGCCAAAGTTAAATCTGATTGTTGGAGCTAAACGCAAACGTGTAAAAATAATATCTTCAATGGGCGCAGGCGGAAAAATGGAAGCAGCTAAAGTCAAAGTTGCAGACATTACCAACACGGTAAATTGTATGTTTGCAAAAACCATCAGAAGACGTTTGAAAGAGTTTAAAATTGATAAGTTAAAAGTAGTTTTTTCTTCAGAAATTCAAGATGAAAGTAGTTTGAAAATGACCGATGGAAGTAACTTTAAAAAATCGTTTTACGGAACTAATAGCTACATGCCAGGACTTTTTGGTTTGTATATGGCGGAAACGGTGATTCGATATTTGATAAAAAAAGAGTAATTAGTTTTAAAAAGACTTTGTGTCTTAGCGCCTTTGTGGCAAATACAAAATGATAAATACAGTAATTTTCGATATGGATGGCGTAATTGTTGACACGGAACCGGTTCATCATTATGCATATAAAGAACATTTTAAACAATTAAATATTGATGTTTCTCAAGAAATGTATTCCTCTTTCACAGGAAGTTCTACCAAAAATATTTATAGCCGAATTAAAGAATATTTTAATTTAGAACAAGAAATTGAAATATTAGTTAGAGGCAAACGTGATTTTTTTAACAATGCTTTTGACAAAAAAGAAGATCTGTTTTTATTAGATGGAGTTGAAGATTTAATTAAAGAATTGCATAGCAATGGAATGCAATTGGTTTTGGCTTCTTCATCAGCAAATGAAACTATTGAACGCATTTTTAACCGCTTTGATTTGCATCAATATTTCACATTTAAAGTTTCGGGTGAAGATTTTCCGCAGTCAAAACCACATCCAGCAATTTTCTTGAAGGCTGCAGAATTAGCTCAAACTTCTGTTGAAAATTGTATCGTAATTGAAGATAGTACTAACGGAATTAAAGCTGCAAATGCAGCAACAATTTTTTGTGTAGGATATAAAAGTTTTCATTCAAAGTTGCAAGATTATTCTTCAGCTGATTTAGTTATTGAGCATTTTAGTGAGTTGAGTTTTGATAAAATTAGAACTATAAAAAATAGATTATGAAGAAGTTATTCTTAGTTTTATTGTTGATAGTTTCCACTCTTGGAAATGCTCAGCAAAGACCTTTTTGGAATGAAATAAATGCTTTTGTAAAACAAGATAGTATCAATAAACCCAAAGATAAAGTTATACTTTTTGTTGGTAGTTCGTCCTTCAGACTTTGGAAAGATATAAAAACCGATTTGAATAACGATAATATTCTAAACAGAGCTTTTGGTGGTGCAACTTTATTGGATATGATTTACTACAAAGACAAAAATCTTTTAAACTATAACCCAAGTAAAATTGTAATCTATTGTGGAGAAAATGATGTAGCAAGTTCGGAAAAAGTAGATGGGAATGAGGTTTTTAAACGTTTCAAAAAGCTTTATAAGATAATAAGAAAACAATATCCAACAGTTCCATTAGTTTTTGTTTCTATCAAACCATGTATTTTACGCTGGAGCATGAAAGACAGAATGATTGATGCCAATGAAAGGATAAGCCGATTTTTAAGTCATAAAAAGCAAACTATTTTCGTAAATATTTGGGACGCAATGTTAGAAAATGGCGAACCTAAAAAAGATATTTTTATTCAAGATAATTTACACATGAATGCAAAAGGTTATGCTATTTGGATTGAGAAATTGAAAGGTGTGGTTAATGAATAATATTGTTTATTAGGATTCTCCTCCTTTGGAGGAGTGCCTGAAAGGCGAGGTGGACAAAATATAATTATGAATAAAATAATTACATATATAAACGAAATCCCAATCAAAAGAAATTTTGTTGAAAATTTGCCATATAATATAAAATTAAAATCCCGTGCTAGAGCATTACGAAAAGCAGGAAATTATCCAGAAGTTGCATTTTGGTTACAAGTTAAAAAAAATGGTTTTCATAATATAGATTTTGACAGACAAAGAGTTATTGGAAATTATATTGTTGATTTTTACGTAAAAACATTAGGTCTTATTGTAGAAATTGATGGAGAAAGTCATAATGTTAAAGAGGAATATGACAAAAAACGTGAAGAATATCTTGAATCTTTGGGTTTGAAGATATTTAAAGCCACAAGTATAAGAGTTTTACATGATTTGGATAATGTTATGAAAGAGTTGGAATTATTTGTTTTAGAACATTTTTCTTATCAAAACTAAAAGCCACCTCGTCCTTCGGACACTCCTCCAAAGGAGGAGAATCGTAATAAGACATTTTTATTTTACCCTACAGCTTCTTTATAAACTCTCAAGCATCTTTCTCTAGCTTCTTTGTGATCTACAATTGGATTTGGATAGTATTGTGTTTCCAACTCTGGAATCCATTTTTTGATGTATTTTAGCTCTTTATCAAACTTTTTGATTTGCTCTGTTGGATTGAAAATTCTAAAATAGGGTGCAGCATCAACACCGCTTCCTGCTGCCCATTGCCAATTACCTACATTACTTGCTTGTTCGTAATCTAAAAGTTTTGTTGCAAAATAAGTTTCACCCCAACGCCAATCGATTAATAAATGTTTGCATAGAAAACTAGCCACAATCATTCTCACACGATTGTGCATGTGACCTGTTGCGTTTAGCTCGCGCATACCTGCATCTACAAAAGGATAACCGGTTTTTCCATCGCACCATTTTTGGAATAAATCTTCATTATCATCCCATTTGATGGTATCATATTTTTGTCGAAAACTTGATTTGTTCGTGTGCGGAAAATGCCATAGAATCTGCATAAAAAATTCTCTCCAAATTAATTCTTTTAGAAAGGTTTCATTTTTACTTTGCAAAGCTTTAGCAATCATTTTTCTTATAGAAACTGCTCCAAATCGGAGATAAATTCCTAAGTAAGAAGTTTTGTTTAAAGCAGGAAAATTTCGAGTTGCTTCGTAATTATCTATTAAATTATTTGAAATATCAAAAGAAGAAACTTTTATAGATGAAGTTTCAAAACCAATGTCAGATAAACTCAAAAAAGGATAGGAGTGAAGTGTAATTTTGTCTAAAAAATCTTCTGAATTATAGTTGATTAATTGGATTTTTTTGAAGTTATCTTTCCATTTATTTGAATAGGGAGTATAAACAACATAAGGAGTTCCGTCATCTTTTACAACTTCGCTTTTTTCAAAAATGACTTGGTCTTTGCTGGTTTTGAAATCGATACTATTTTCTTTAAAAAGATGGTACAAATCTAAGTCACGTTTGCGTGCATAAGGTTCGTAATCATGATTGGTGTAAACCGATTTAATATTGTTTTCAGAAATTAACTTTTGATATACTTCCAATGGAGTTCCATGAAAAACAGCTAACGATTTGCCGATTTCTTTCAATTGGATTTGGATGTTTTCTAACTGCTGATGAATAAAAGTTACACGAGCATCGTCTTTTTGAAGTTGAGAAAGTATGGCTTCATCAAAGATGAAAATTGGCAGCACTTCTTCACCACTATTTAATGCGTGAAAAAGTCCAACGTTATCGTCTAATCGTAAATCTCTTCTAAACCAGAATATGTTCATTCGAATGTTTATTGTTGCTAGTTTATTGTTATCCGTTAACTAATAAAGTTGACATTCCACCATCTACATGGAATATTTGTCCGGAAATCCAACTGCTTTTTTCACTTAATAAAAAACTTGCCATTTGAGCCATATCTTCAGAGGTTCCAACTCTTTTTAAAGGATGACGTTGTGCTGATTTTTCTTTTTTATCATCGTTACTCAAAAACTTTTCAGCCAATGGTGTATCTGTTAATGAAGGAGCAATTACGTTTACTCTAATTTTTGGAGCATATTCTGCTGCTAATGCTTTTGCAAATCCTTCTACAGCACCTTTTGCAGCTGCAACACTAGTGTGAAAAGGCATTCCCATACTTGCAGCAACTGAACTAAAAAGCACAATACTTGATTGATTGGAAGCAGTCAAATTTGGTAAAACCGATTGGATTACTTTCACCAAACTTATAAAATTTATTTGTAAATCTTGTTCAAATGCTTCAGGTTTTAAACCACGAAACGGACGTAAATTGATACTTCCAGGACAATATACTAAACCATCAATAATTTCAGGTAGTTTTGAAGTATCTAAAGTGTCTGTTGTAGCATCAAATGGAATGTGCGTCACGTGCATTTCTGCTATTTCTGCATTAGTTCTTGAAGCTACAAAAACCTTATTTTCATATTGTAATTCTTTTGCGATGGCTAAGCCAATTCCATAGGAACCGCCAATTAGTAGTATGTTTTTCATAATTTATTTATCCTTTATATTCTCCGAACATTTCAATTAATTTTTTTCTTCTGTATTCAAATATTTCATCAAGCTTTGGTTTAACCAAAAATGGATGGACAAGTTGACCCAAAATTCCCATTGGAACTTTATAATCAACAATATCTTCCATTTCAACACCACCAGGAATTTCTTTGATAAAATGTTTGTGATGCCATAACGCATAAGGACCAAAACGTTGTTCATCTACAAAATACTGTTTGTCTACAACATGAGTGATTTCGGTTACCCATTTTGCAGGAATTCCTAAAACAGGTGTTACTATATATTGAATAATTTGTCCAGGAAACATTGGTCTGTCAGCACCAGAAAGGATTTTAAAACCCATATATTCTGGAGTTATTTTCTGCAAATTTTTTGGATCAGACAAAAGAGCCCAAGCTTCATCTATTGATATTGGCAGATTTTGTTTGGTATGTAGTCTATAAATCTTCATTTAAATTATACTTTTAATTCGTTGCAAATGTAATAAATGTTTAACTATTTAAAATATTTGTTAAACAAAAAAGAGCATCATTTAAGTTTAAATTAACATTTGAAGCCGATACAATTTGTAATTTTGGAACTCTAAAACAAATGATATGAAAAAAATATTTATTTTATTGGCAATTGCGATTGCTAATTTTGCTGTAGAAGCTCAGGTGAAAACACCACAACCAAGTCCGAAATCTGTTTTAAATCAAGTTGTTGGTCTTACAGATGTAACTGTTGAATATTCTCGTCCTAGTGCAAAAGGAAGAGTAGTTTTTGGTGATTTAGTTCCTTTTGGAAAATTATGGAGAACAGGTGCTAATGCTAATTCTACGGTATCTTTTAGTGAAGATGTTGTTATAAATGGAACAACCGTAAAAAAAGGGAAGTATGCTATTTTTACTTTACCAAAGGCAGATATGTGGGAAGTAATTCTTTATACAAATACTGATAATTGGGGTTTACCAGAAAATTATGATGTAAATAAAGTAGCGGTAAGTTTAAATGTTGATCCAGTAATGTTAAACAATCATGTAGAGTCTTTTAATATTGGAATTAACAATTTAACAAACGATAGTGCATCTTTAGACATATCTTGGGAAAAAACTATGGTTTCTTTGAAATTTGAAGTACCAACTCAAAAAGCTGCCATGGCAAGTATTGCCAAAGTTTTGGCTGGACCAACTGCTGGAGATTATTTTTCATCGGCTCAATACTACTACCAATCTAATGGTGATTTGAATAAAGCTTTAGAATATGTGAACAAAGCAGTAGCTATGGTAAAACCAGGTGAAGAAGCTCCTTATTGGCATTTACGTTTAAAATCATTAATTCAAGGTAAACTTGGTGATAAAAAAGGAGCTATTGAAACAGCAAAATTATCATTAGCAGGAGCTGAAAAAGATGGCAATGGTGATTACGTTAAAATGAATAACGATAGTATTAAAGAATGGAGTAAAAAATAATTTACTTTTAATATATAAAAAACGTCCCAAGAAATTGGGACGTTTTTTTATGTAGTTAATTCTGTAGTAGTATTCTTTTCTTTGAGAATAACTTGTGAAAGCATGGACAATAGAATTGTAAGCAAAGCCCCAATAAAGTTGAGCCATAAGAAGCTAACCACATCCAAATAGTATATGTAAAAAATTGTTAATTGGCTGACAACAGCACTCCAAAAGATAGCTCTTGCTTTAACAAATTTGATGTAAAATCCAACTAAAAATATTCCCAATACCGTACCATAAAAAATGGAACCCACTATGTTTACTAATTGGATTAAGTTTTCAAATAGTGTTCCAATACAAGCAAAAAGTATCGCGATTACACCCCAAAGTAGTGTAAAATATTTGGTAGCATTCACATAGTGCTTTTCAGATTTTTCGCCTTTAACATTACGTTTGTACAAATCAATAGCAGTGGTAGAAGCCAATGCAGTTAGTCCAGAAGCAGAAGAAGACATAGCTGCTGATAATATTACAGCAAGTAATAATCCAATAAGTCCTTTTGGTAAATAGTTTAGAATGAAATAAAGAAATACATAATCTTTATCGTTAGTTTCTGCTTTTGGATCGGCTTTGGCAATTAAATCTTTAGCTTGGTCACGCAAATCTTTTTCTTTTCCAGAAATTGCCAATAATTTACTTCTAAGAATTGGATTGTCATAATTTTGATTTAAATGATCCATGTAGAGTAAATTGTATTCTTTTTTTTCTTCAGTAAGTGCTTTTAATTGGGTTTCTAAACCATGATATTGATTAGCATATTCCGATTTTTCAATGGCTATTTTGTTTACAGGATTAAAGTTAAGTGGTACATCATTGAATTGGAAAAATACAAAAACCATAACTCCAGTAAGTAAAATAAAGAACTGCATTGGTACTTTTAGAAATCCATTCATAATCAAACCTTTCTGACTTTCTCTATCTGATTTTCCAGATAAATAGCGTCCAACTTGAGATTGGTCTGTTCCAAAATAGGATAACATTAGAAAAAAACCACCTGTAATTCCACTCCAAAAAGTATAACGAGTTTCTGGATTAAAAGAAAAATCTACAATATTCATTTTGTCATTAGCTCCAGCTATGTGCATTGCATTACTGAATGTCATTTCGTTTGGTAACATATGTAAGATTAGATAGAACGTAATAAACATACCGCTCATGATGACAAACATTTGTTGTTTTTGAGTAACGTTAACCGCCTTAGTTCCTCCAGAAAAAGTATAGATGATTACTAAAATTCCGATGATGATATTTAGTAAAGTTAGGTTCCAACCCAATAATGTAGATAGAATAATTGCTGGCGCATAAATAGTTAAACCGGTTCCTAAACCACGTTGTATAAGGAATAGAATGGAAGCCAGAGATCGCGTTTTTAAATCGAATCGTTGTTCTAGGTATTCATATGCAGTAAATACTTTTAACCGATGATAAATGGGTATAAAAGTGTAACAAATTACTACCATAGCAATAGGCAAACCGAAATAGAATTGTACAAATCCCATTCCGTCGTGATAGGCTTGACCTGGTGTTGATAAAAATGTAATGGCACTGGCTTGAGTTGCCATAACAGAAAGACCAACCGTCCACCAATTGGTTTCTTTATTTCCTAAAATATAATCTTCTACGTTTTTACTTCCTTTGGTTTTGTATACTCCATAAATTACAATAAATAGGAGTGTAGCCGAAAGAATTATCCAGTCTATCTTTTGCATATTACGAGAAAATTTGCATTAGCATGAAAAAAATAATGATATAAATAGCATTCATTACTAAAAGCCAAGTATAATTATTACTCCATTTATTATGTTTTTTTGATTCCATAGTTATTTTCCAATTGCAATAATGTTAGCTAATAATCTAAATGCACCAGGAACGCCTTCTGGCAATTCTCTAAAGAAACTTATTCCAGTGTAAATGTAATTTCCTTTACCATATTTTGCTACCAATATTGCACCATCCTTAGCTTTCTCGCCTTTATCATTAGATGAAATTATTGGTGTAAAATTGGCATCCCATTCACTTGGATAATACAAACCTTGTTCTTGTTTCCAGCCTTTAAAATCTTCTGTTGTAATCTTATTTGGTGTATTCAAAATAGGATGATTTGGGTTCAAAAATCGTACTTCTGCATTTTCTTCAGTAACTCTATCTCTTGAAATTTTTAAAGGAAATGGCGCTATTTCTTTGGTAACCAAATCGTCAAGAGTATTGTATTGTACAATCATAGTTTTACCATTTTTAACAAAATCAAAAAGAATATTTTGTTTGAAACCTAGTGCTGTAACAACATTATATGCACGAATTCCAGTCATAACCACATCAAAGTCTTGAAGTTTTTCTATTGAAATTTCTTCAGGTTTTAGGATAGAAACTTCATATCCCATTTGCGTTAAGCTTTTAGGAACTTCATCACCTGCGCCCATGATGTAAGCAATTTTTTCTGATTTAGTTTTAATGTTCAACTTTATGGCTTTTGCTTCTGCAGGCTTTAAAACCATTTGTTTATAAATGTGTGGATAATTGATGTCTATTTTTTCTTTATCAAAAGTTTGTCCGTCAATAGTAATAATACTTTTCAAAGTTATATCAGATGCTTCTTTTGAAGGCGTTACATTGAAAATTGCCAATTGCTCTTCACCCTTTTTGGTCATTGTAAATGGAATTGAAGATGGTGAAACTATCCAATTTTGTGGAATATCTAATTTAATTGAACCCGATATGTTTTCTTTACCTGCTTTTATTTTTACAACAATTGCTTTTTCTTTATTGTTCGGAAAAATGTATACTTTTTCTTGAATAGAAGATGTTGCAACAGGAACAATATCAAGTGGTTGGTAGACTTCTCCTTTTACATCGTCGTTGTATTTGTAGACTATATTTTTTTCAAATGGAATTGTTACACCATTGATTTCAATTAAAAAAGTTTCAGAAATCCTTGAAATAACATCAGGTTTACCAATATTTCTTTGATCATTTACAACGTACATTCCTTCAGTTCCTTTTTCGTTTAAATAATATGGATTTGTGTATGGATCGTTGTTTTCCATTTCAACTTCAATATTATCATTAATCACTTTATTAAAAGGAAGCTCTATTTTTATAGAATTATCAATTCTAGAAATCCAATTCATTTTTGCAGAACTTCTATTGATAACTTCATATTTTACTTTAGTTTTACTTCCTAAAGCAACTTCTTGAACATCGGCAACTGCTTCCAAATATAAACCTGCACAACTTGCAATTATCTTTTTAATTTCTTCCGATTTGATTGTTTTCCAATGATTATCTTCTATTTTTTGGATTAAATCATAGGCTTTTACCAATTCTGCTATACTGGCTTCAGGGTTTTTGAAATCGAAATTTTTTTGTACGTTTTCTAAAATTGTTCCAATGGCATCTCCTCCTTTTACTCGATTCCAAGTGGTATCAATTCCTTCAAATAAATTGGTCTTATCATTTAAATTATCACCTTTTAAAAACTCTAAATATTCTTCTTCTTCACCACGAGTTCCTGTATTTCCGAAACCTTGCGATTGATGACAACTTCTACTTAAAGCTGCAATTTCTTGATTGGATTTGCCAAATTGTTCATAATAAACGCCTATTTGAAGTTTGCTTAAATTGGTTTTATCTGCTTTTTCAAATTTTTCTTTACTTCCATAAAACCACCATGATGTATTGAAAAATATACGTTTGGGTTGCCAAGTAGCAACGTATTGCAATTGATTTGGAAAAATAGAGGCATCGTTAGTTTTATTAAATGCTTCCATGCTCAACAAAGCAGAAGCTGTGTGGTGTCCATGAGTTGTTCCTGGTGAACGATGATCAAATCGATTGATGATTACATCTGGTTGGAATTTACGTATTGCCCAAATCACGTCACTTAGCACTTGTTCTTTATCCCAAATTTGTAATGTTTCATCTGGAGTTTTTGAATAACCAAAATCGTTGGCACGAGAAAAAAGTTGTTCACCACCATCAATTTTTCTTGCTTCTATAAGTTCTTGTGTTCTAATGACACCAAGTAATTCGCGTAGTTCAGGACCAATTAAGTTTTGACCACCATCGCCACGAGTTAAAGAAAGATATCCTGTGCGAGCATTTTTTTCGTTAGATAAATAGGAAATTAAACGAGTGTTTTCATCATCAGGATGTGCAGCAACATAGAGTACAGAACCTAAAAAGTTTAGTTTTTCAATCTGATGATAAATCTCTACAGCATTAGGTTTTTGAGGTCGTTGACCAAAAACAATGAAGGAGGAAAGAAGGAATAGAAAAGAGTAATATTTCTGCATTGGTGACTATTATTTTGCAATAGTTTCAAATGTAGTAATAAATATAAAGTGAAGTTTTATTTTTTTTAAACTTTGGAATTTCTTTAACAAAAAAAAGCAACATAATGAAACATTGCTTTTGATTTGATCTCTAATCTTTTTTGTTTTTTTCCTTTTTAGGGTTCTTTTTTCCTTTTTCCTTTTTTTCTTTTTTCACAACATAAACTTTGGTTGAATGTGCTTTTTTAGGATATTTTATTTTATGATTTTTATAATATTGATAAGGTGTATTTCCTCTATAATCAGTAAGATAAATAATATTCCCACCTCTCAAATTATAATTTCTATATCTGTATGGTAATGAAGTAGCACGTATCCATTTCCCATTTTTTATGTAAATAAAACGAGCAGATGGGATATCGTAATAGGCATCAATATCAGGCAAATAATAATATTGAGTTTCAACTCTATTTGCTGGTGCCCACTCAGGAGGAGTTCCAAAAGTAATTTTTACTTCGGTTTGCCCTTGAATAGTACTAGTTGCGATAAATAGTAAACTAAAAATAAATAGCTTTAATTTCATCTTACTTATAGTAACAAAATTAGCAACAGAATAATGATAATTATGGCACCAATAGATAAGTAAACTCCATTACCAGTAGATTTTAAAGTTTTTTTAATTGCTTTAACTTCTTTTCTAAGTTCTTTTTTTTCTGAAGAATTTAAATTGGATTTATCCATTTTTTTAATTTCTTCTAATCTATTTAAAAGTACTTTTACTTCAGCAGGAACTTCTTTCGGATTGGTTGATGATGTTGGAACCTTTTCATTAATTGCAAAAGAATTGGATGGAAAGAAAGTTACAGTTAGTAACAACATCATGGTGTAGAAAGTGAATTTTTTCATTTTGTTTCAATTTTAGTTTAACTTAATTAGTAAGTGTAAAATTGATTAAATGATTCTTTAAATGTGTTATATAATTTTTTGTAAATGTTATATAAATCACATTTTTTTATAAGTGTCTCGAATTTTTATGTTGATTAATATAATTTAATTGATGTTCTGCAACATAATTTCTAAAAAGTTCTACCAAAGAATCATAATATTTTTCAAGATTTTTAACATTCACTTTTGGGTTGCTGTCTATTGGAATAGTAACTGGCATCTCGTTTAAATATTTCGATAATTCTGGATAATTTTCCTGAATAATCATTGTGATTTTCAAGATTTTCGCATTGATTTCTTCTTCGGTTTTCATAAACTTCCATCACTTTTTGTGTAATGTAAATTTAAGCACTTTAATCTAAATAAGATGTTAAATAAGTATATACTTTTTCTGTAGGTAAACCAACCACATTAGTGTAAGAACCTTCAATTTTATGTATACCAATCAGACCAATCCATTCTTGAATTCCGTAGGCACCAGCTTTGTCAAATGGTTTGTAATTATCTAAATAGTAGCGTATTGAATCATCTGACAATTCTCGAAAAGATACTTTTGTTATTTCAAAAATAGTTTCTGTTTTGTCAGTTGTTTTAAAGCAAACCGATGTAATTACTTCGTGCGTTTGATTGGATAACGATTTTAAAATTTGAAAAGCGTCATCATAATCTTTCGGTTTGCCCAATGCTTTCCCGTTTAACCATACTAAAGTATCGCTCGTTATTAAGATTTCGTTGACGGCTAATTCACCATCAAATGCTTTTGCTTTTAGTTCGGCTAAATAGTTTGTAATCTCCTCAGCTTTTAGATTTTCAGGATAGATTTCTTCAATTTCTTTTAGTCTAATTTCAAATTGCAAATCGAAATCTTTAAAAAATTGTTGACGTCGCGGTGAACCAGATGCTAAAATTATTTTATATTCTTTAAGCATTGTGTTTAATATTTAAAGTAACAACTGCAATGGATAAAATTCCGAAGAAAATAATCCATTTTAAAAGCATACTAATTTTTTTGTAATCGTTGTTTTCTTTTGCATTCCAAATTTGAACTAAACACATTATCATTGGAGCAATAACAAATGCTAATAGGTAGGCTAATCCATAAAATAAATTATTTTCAAAAAGATAGGTTTTAGAATAATAAAGTAAATATAATGTTGGAAGAAGTAATACGATAAATGCAATAATTCTTGTTTTTTGTATTCCAATAGTAATAGGTAAGGTTTTCATTTCTTGAAGAGCATCACCTTTTACATCTTGAATGTCTTTAATTATTTCACGCACTAAATTAATAATGAAAGCAAATATTGCATAATCTAAAAGAATACTAAAAGCCAAAGTCATTTGTTTTCGGTTGATATCGAAAGTATTTGGAAATATATCAAACATTCCAATGATTATGACACTAAAAGCCAATAACAATGCTACTACAATATTTCCAACTAAAACCATTTGTTTCAAAGTACTTGCATAGAAATAGAGTAGGGTAGCAATCAAAACAAAAACAACAGCAAAATTGGGATGTTCTACAGAATTCGCTAAAATGAATCCACAAGCAACTCCAGTAATAGTTAAGGAAGCATAAATAATATAAGCCTTTGATTCAGAAATTGATTTACCAATAATTACTTTATTAGGTTTGTTTTCTGTATCGGTTTCTTGATCAAAAATATCGTTGATTACATAACCACCAGCAGCAATTAAAACAGTTGCCAATATCAGTAAAGTATATTGCCAATACCAAAGTGAAAGTGGAATATTAATAAGTTCTAAATAACCAAACCGAATAACAAGTTGCATTAAGGCAATTAAAAGTAGGTTTTGGTATCGTATTAATTTTAGGTATTTCATGTTAAAGTGTTCAGTGTTCAGTGTTCAGTGTTCAGTGTTCAGTGTTCAGTGTTCAGTGTTCAGTGTTAAATAATGTATATGAATTTACGATTTATCTTCTTTTACTCCAAACTTTTTTGGGTTTAGAATCATGTAATTTATCAATTTTCCTACTTCTTTTGAATCATTTAATAATTCTGTATATGTTTCATTTGTTATGTATTCACAAGCAATGGAATATTCTAACCAGACTTGAGTTTCAGAATTTTCAGCATCAGAATCGGTTAACTTACTATGAAAATGTTTTGGATAATCACGTTTTCTGTATGCTTCAGCAATATTTGCAGAAACACTTCTTGATGATCTTCTTATTTGATCTGTTAAAGAATAAGTTTCTTCTTTTGGGAAGGATTTTGAAACTCTAAATATTTTCATTGCTAAGGCAAATGATTTTTGATAAGCCAATAAATCTTGAAATGTCATAAATAACTAATTAACTGAATACTAATTTAATACAATCTAAGTAACTGAAAACTGATTACTGAACACTGAATACTTTTTAATCGTGTTTTCCGTTGTAATACAAATGCCATTTTCCTTGTACCTTCATGACTTGTTCTATAACTTCTCTTACAGCACCTTTTCCACCATTTTTATGAGAAATATATTTAGAAATGGCTTTGATTTCAGCTACAGCATCTTGTGGACAAGTTGGTAATCCTACTAATTGCATCACATGATAATCAGGAATATCGTCGCCCATATACAATACATTTTCTGGCTTGATATTGTATAATTCGGTATATTCTTTAAAGGTTTCTACCTTGTTTGGAGAAGCTAAATGAATGTCGGTAATTCCTAAATTTCTTAAGCGAATTCGCACACCTTCATTATTTCCGCCAGAAATGATGCAAACATTATAACCACTTTCAATTGCGGCTTTCATGGCAAAGCCGTCACGAATATTCATAATGCGTAACATTTCTCCATTTTGAGAAACGTGAACCGAACTATCGGTTAAAACACCATCAACATCAAAAACAAAAGTGTCGATGGTATTCATAATTTCTTTATAACTTTTTGCCATTATCGATAATAGATTTTGTTAAAATTTTATAGATATCTTTTTGATTTTCATCAGTTAAGATTGTTAAATGTTTGTTTATAGTTGAAGTGTCATTTCTTTTTGCTGGACCTGTTTGCGCTTCGTTAGGCTCTATTACTTGCACTTTTTTGGCGGTTTCCAAAATTAATGGTTTTAGAATTTCAAATGGTACTTTATGTTCAATACAAATATCACTTCCTATTTTATATAAGTGATTTACAAAATTGGAAACAAAAACCGCAGCTACATGTAAAGATTTTCGTTGTTCGGAATCAACATTGTACACATGATCTGAAAGATGTTGAGCAACTTCAGTTAAAAGATATAAATCAGCTTCATTTTGAGCTTGGATGCAAAGTGGAACCGTTGTAAAATCGACTTCTTTTTTCTTGGATAAGGTTTGTAATGGATACAAAACGGCTTTTCTGTTTTTGTCAGAAAGTTCTTCCATAGCAACACTTCCGGAAGTATGAGCAACTAATTTGTTAGAAAAAAACAAGGAATTAGAAACCGATTGAATAGCATCATCAGAAACTGAAATAATATATAAATCAGCATTTTTTAACTTCGAAATGTCATTTGTAATTTTATCAGAATCAATAAGATGCGAAAGAGAATCAATATTTCGTGCATACACTTGAGTCACTTCTAAAATTGTAGTTTTAGAAATGGCTTTTATTAAATGTTGTGCGACATTGCCCGAACCAATTATAGTAATTGAAATCATTCGGTAAAAATATTGAAAATATATTTTACTGCACTAGTAAAAATTAATATTCTCAACGTCTCTTAAAAATCCCTTAAAACCATGTTATAATTTTAAAAAAATCCACAATTTTAATTTACTTTTGTGACACTTTTTTAAAATCATTCCAAAAATCCTCATGGAAAAAATTAAATCTATACTTTTCTCAACACGTTTAATGGCTGTTCTATTTATTGGTTATGCTGTTGCAATGGCAGCTGGAACTTTTATTGAAAGCGCTTACAATACCGATACAGCTCGAGTTATTATCTACAATGCATGGTGGTTTGAAGCCATACACATTTTTTTCTTAATCAATTTCTTCGGAAATATTTCTAGATATCAATTGTGGAAAAAAGAGAAGTGGGCTACTTTATTATTACATCTTTCTTTTATTTTTATTATTATAGGCGCAGCAATTACCAGATATATAAGTTATGAAGGTATGATGCCAATTCGCGAAGGCGAAGCTTCTAATCAAATTTACTCTGATAAAAATTATCTTACTTATTTTGTAGATGGACAATATCAAGGAGAAATGAGAAGAAGAGTATTTGAACATCCATTATTGTTTTCTTCAGTGTCTCTTTCACCAATTGCAGATAATCATTTCAATTTTCAAGATAAATTCGATGAAACTTCTTTTGAGGTAGAATATGAAAAATTTATTCTTGATGCTAAAGAATCAATCAAAGAAACGCCAAACGGAAAGTTTCATTTAAAAATGGTTGAATCTGGTGGCGGTGAACGTCATGAACATTATTTGAAAGAAGGTGAAGTTCAAAATATTCACAATGTTTTATTTGCTCTAAATTCTTACACTAAAGGCGCAATCAACATCACAATTAAAGACGGAACAACCACAATTGAAGCTCCATTTGAAGGAAATTTTATGCGAATGGCAGACAAATTGCAAGGAACTGTAGCTAAAGATGTTGTTGAACCGTTAATGTTTCGTTCACTTTATAATATGGGAGGCGCACAATTTGTATTTCCAGATCAACCTATAAAAGGAGAAAAAGATTATAAATTTAGTGGTGATTATAAAGCAAAAAATGGTGAAGATGCTTTAGTAATTAAAGTAAAAACAGAAGGTCAAGAGAAGGAAATTACTTTGGTAGGTTCTAAAGGAAAGCAAGGTGTACCTCAAACAGTTAAAATTGGAAAATTAGAATTTACTTTTTTCTTTGGAAGTAAAGTTTACACTTTGCCATTTAGTCTTAAGTTAAATGACTTTATAGCACAACGTTATCCAGGAACTGAAAAAAGATATTCATCATTTGAAAGTAAAGTCACTGTAATTGACGGAAATGACAAATTTGACGCAAGAATTTTTATGAATAATATTTTGGACTACAAAGGATTTAGATTTTTTCAGGCCAACTTTGATCCAGATGAAAAAGGTACTGTCCTTTCTGTAAATCATGATTTTTGGGGTACCTTAATTACCTACATTGGTTATTTTATTTTATTCTTTGCAATGATGGCCATATTGTTTACAAAACATTCTCGTTTTACTGATTTGAAACGAAAGTTAGAAGTTATTAAAGATAAAAAGTCGAAATTAATTACCATTTTGGTATTAATGTTATCATTTACTGGATTTTCTCAAAACCACGATAATCACGATGGTCACAATCATGGAAAAGAAAAAGTTCCTGTTAAGAGTGCAAAATTTAATTATGTTGATTCTATTTTAAAATATAAAGTTTCAGAGAAACACGCAGCTCAATTTGGACGATTGGTAATTCAAGATGAAGGTGGAAGAATGAAGCCAATCAATACGTTTTCATCAGAATTACTTAGAAAAGTTAGTAAGAAAGATACTTACGAAGATATGAATTCGGATCAAGTATTTGTTTCTATGACGCAGTTTCCTATTGCTTGGTATGAAGTTCCATTGGTTTATATAAAAAGTGGAAACGACAGTATTAGAAAAATTATCGGAATTGATAAAAAGGAAACCTATGCTTCATTAAAGTCATTTTTTGATGCCAAAGGAAATTATAAATTGTCACCTTATTTAGAATCGGCTTACAAGGCACAAGTTCCAAGTAAATTTGAGAAGGATTTTATAGAAACTGATAAAAAAGTAAATCTATTAAATACAGCTTTGAGTGGTCAAATTTTAAAAATATTTCCTGTGCCAAACGATAAAAATAACAAATGGGCTTCCTATTTAGAAATAAATCATGCTACCGGAACATCTTTGGATACTATAAAAAATGCACTTCCAATTTATCTCGACGCTTTGATGAAATCTTCACAAGATGATAACTATACTATGGCTAATACTTTTTTAGTTGGTATGGAAAATTATCAAAAGAAAGAGGGTAAAGCAGTAAGACCAAGCGATGATAAAATTGATTCTGAAATTATGTATAACAAATATGATATTTTCAAAAATCTCTATTATTTGTATATGCTTTGTGGTGTACTAATGTTGGTTTTTACTATTGTAAACATCTTTTTTGAGAAGAAATCAATTCGAATTATTATCAATGGTTTTCATGTATTTATTGGTGTTTTATTTGTTTTACATACCTTAGGATTAATTGCAAGATGGTATATATCAGGACATGCACCTTGGAGTGATGCATACGAAAGTATGATTTATGTAGCTTGGGCAACAATGTTGTTTACATTATTATTTGCAAGCACAATTGCAATTTTATCCAAAATCAATCCCACTTTTTATTTATTATCTTTATTACCATGGAAATTTAATAGTAAATCACCTTTGGTAGTTGCATCAGGAACCTTCGTAGCTTCTATGATTTTAATGATTGCTCATTGGAATTGGATGGATCCAGCAATTGCTAATTTACAACCTGTTTTAAATTCGTATTGGTTAATGATTCACGTTGCAGTAATTGTAGCAAGTTATGGACCATTTACACTTGGAATGATTTTAGGTTTAGTTGCATTGATTTTGATGTTGTTCACCAACGAAAAGAACAAAGCCAAAATGAGTTTGAACATCAAAGAAATTACTTATATCAACGAAATGGCTTTAACCATTGGTTTGGTAATGCTTACCATTGGAAATTTCCTTGGCGGACAATGGGCAAATGAATCTTGGGGAAGATATTGGGGTTGGGATCCAAAAGAGACTTGGGCTTTAATTAGTATTATGATTTATGCTTTTGTAATTCATGCTCGTTTCGTTCCAGCTTTACGTGGTTTATGGATTTATAATTTAATGAGTGTTGTTGCTTTCTATTCTATTATGATGACTTATTTTGGAGTGAATTTCTATTTAACAGGTTTACATTCTTATGCGAGTGGAGACAAAGTTGTGACTCCAGTAGAGTTTTATTATTCGCTAGTAGGATTAACAATCTTAGCAACATTTGCTTATTTCAAGTACAAGAAATTTTTAAAGAATTAGATATAAAAAAGGTTCAACAATTAAGTTGAACCTTTTCTTTTTCAATAGGATTTAAAATAACTATACTTTTCCTAAAGTATATAATTGTTCCATTGTTGGCGATTTACTTCCTCCAGTTGGCTCAAGAGTAATTCCGAACGCTTCTGCATCAGAAGTTCCACTAACTGCAAATAACTTTTCGTTGTTTCCTTTGAAATCTTCTAATAATCCAATACTTGTTGGCGTTAGAGTAGGACTCAATTTTAAAGACCATATTTGATAAACTTTTCCTTCTGGTGGCTCAGGTAATCCTTTAGCATCTACATAGACTGTTGAAGTTTCTTTGTTCCAATAGATTTTAGCAAAAGACGTAGGAGCAACCGTTTGACCAGCCAAGTTTACAACTGTATTTTTTTCGTCTCTAACAACGTTTAAAGCTGTAGCAGTTTCTTTGTTTTTTAATTCCAATTCTACTACCGATTTTTGAAGATTTGATTTTTCAGTTTCAATAGTATTCAATTGTTGTGATGTTGAATTTAATTGAGTATATTGATATCCTACACCAATTAATAATGCAATTGAAGCTGCCCAACCAAGGTATTGCGACCAATTTGATTTTGGTTTTATTTCAATTACTTTCCCATGTTTCAATTCTAGTTTTGCTTTGATTTTTTCAAAATTTTCTGCAGAAATATTTGGAGAAAAACTGCTTGATAAATTTAGAATAGCTTTTTCAATTGAAATGATTTCTTGTCCTACAGCCGGATTGATTTTTGCCAATTCGCTAATTTCTTTAGTTTCACTTTCGTCTAGTAAACCATAGACGTATAGTTCTAAGTTTCCTGATTCTATATATTCTTGTGTGTTCATTATACTTGTAAATAAGTTCTTAAATGATTGATGCAATTTCTATTTTGTGTTTTAACAGTTCCAAGCGGAATTTCAAGTTCGTCAGAAGCTTCCTGTTGGGTGTATCCTTGAAAGAATAGCAATTCAATTAATTGGATGCACTTTGGTTTTAATTTTTTTACGAATTCTTGAATTCCAATCGTATCGATGCGATTGATTAACTTGTTGCTGTCGTCTAACAGATGTACGAAATTATCAGATGATAGGTTTTTTTGACTGTTGTTATATCCTTTAGAACGAAGTTTATCTATTGCAGTATTTCTTGCAATATTCAACATCCACGTATATAAGCGTCCTTTGGAATCATTATAAGATTCAATATTTTTCCAAATCTTTACAAAGACTTCTTGCAGTACATCTTCGGCTTCATCAGTTTCTTTTACCAAGTTAGAAATTACTGCAAACAGACTTTTAGAGTACATATCATACATGATAGTAAACGCTCGGTCGTCTTTCTTTAAAATTAGCGGAATCAGTTGTTCTTGTGTCATAAGCTTTTGGGTTTGTTCAAAGATTAATAAAATTATTTAGAGTAATTTTATCTACGTAAAGTGACAACTTATGGTTTTATAAAACACAAATTTTAACATTTTTTTATGCATTGATAAATCAACCACACCTGATTTTATTACGTAATTTTATAAAAAAATAAATAATTATGAAAACAAAAATTATAGCATTGTTATCCGTATTTATGCTTGTTAGTTGTAAAAATGAAGCACAGACAAATGCTAAATCTGAGTTGATCGCAAAAACTGAAACTATGAATAAAGAAAACATTTACCAATTTAAGGTTAAAGATTTAAGTGGAGATGAATTTGATTTTGCTTCTTTAAAAGGAAAGAAAATACTAATTGTGAATTCAGCGTCTAAATGTGGATTGACACCACAATACAAAGATTTAGAGGCGATTTATGTAAAATATAAAGACAAAAATTTTGTAATTGTTGGATTTCCTGCCAATAATTTTGGACAACAAGAACCTGGAACAAATGATGAAATTGGTGCCTTTTGTCAGAAAAATTATGGTGTAACTTTTCCTATGATGAGTAAGGTTTCTGTAAAAGGAAGTGATATGTGTGAATTGTATCAATTCTTAACTCAAAAATCTAGAAATGGTTTGCAAGACAGTCAAGTAGAATGGAATTTTCAAAAATATTTAATTAATGAAAATGGTGAATTAGAAAAAGTAGTTTCGCCACAAGTACTTCCTACAGATGCAGAAATTGTAGATTGGATTTCAAAATAAATAGAGAAAGAAATAAAATTAATCCCTTTGCTAGTAGTAAAGGGATTTTTTATGTGCAACGAATTAGTAGCTTCAAATAATTTTATTTACTTTTACACACCAAACAACCACTTCATTATGAGTCAAAAAATATTACTCACTGCAAAAGAAGTTAATATCATTCTACATCGTTTGGCTTGTCAGTTAATTGAGAAGCATCTTGATTTTTCTGAGACTGTTTTAATAGGTTTACAACCAAGAGGAAAGTTTTTAGCGCAACGAATCAAGCAAATTTTAGAGCAAGAATACAAAGTAGCAAGCATTGAGCTTGGTTTTTTAGACATAACATTTTTTAGAGATGATTTTCGTCGAGGTGAAAAACCATTAGAAGCTAATAAAACCCAAATTGATTTTTTAGTAGAAAATAAAAAAGTGGTTTTCATTGATGATGTTTTGTATACAGGAAGAAGCATTAATGCAGCTTTAACAGCAATTCAATCGTTTGGAAGACCATCTGAAGTAGAACTTCTGACTTTAATTGACAGAAGATTTAGTCGCCATTTACCAATACAACCCGATTATAGAGGAAGGCAAGTAGATGCCATAAATAATGAAAAAGTGAAAGTTTGCTGGATTGAAAATGATGGTGAAGATGCTGTTTATTTGATTTAGATAAAGTAATTACAACTACAACACAACTAACTATATAAATGAAAGAATTAAGTGTAAACCATTTATTAGGAATAAAATACCTTGTAAAAGAAGACATCGATTTGATTTTTGAAACTGCTGACCATTTTAAAGAAGTCATCAATCGACCAATTAAAAAGGTACCTTCTTTGAGAGATATTACTATTGCTAACATCTTTTTTGAAAACAGTACAAGAACAAAATTATCATTTGAATTAGCTCAAAAACGACTTTCTGCAGATGTAATTAGTTTTTCAGCAGCACAATCATCGGTTAAAAAAGGAGAAACACTAATTGATACAGTAAACAATATACTTTCAATGAAGGTGGATATGGTGGTGATGCGTCATGCCAATCCTGGAGCTGCTTATTTTTTATCTCAAAATGTTAAAGCAAGTATTGTAAATGCAGGTGATGGCGCTCATGAACATCCAACACAAGCTTTGTTAGATAGTTTTTCTATTAGAGAAAAATTAGGTGAAGTATCAGGAAAAAAAGTGGTTATTGTAGGTGATATTTTGCATTCGCGTGTAGCACTTTCAAATATTTATGCTTTGCAAATGCAAGGTGCCGAAGTAAAAGTTTGCGGACCGAAAACATTAATCCCAAAATATATTGAAAGTCTAGGAGTTTCTGTTGAACCTAATTTAAGAAAAGCTCTGGAATGGTGTGATGTTGCCAATATGCTTCGAGTTCAGAACGAACGTATGGATGTAAATTACTTTCCATCTACAAGAGAGTATGCACAACAATATGGTGTCGATAAAGCGTTATTAGATTCTTTAAATAAAGAAATAGTAATCATGCATCCAGGACCAATAAATCGTGGTGTAGAAATTACTTCAGATGTTGCCGATTCTCAACAATCGGTAATTTTAGACCAAGTTGAAAATGGAGTTGCAATTCGAATGGCAGTGATTTATTTATTAGCTTCAAAAATAAAACAATAAATGAAAGTAGATCAAAAAGGACATACAACAATTGTAAAAGATACTCAAGGTGATGTAAATTCGTTTATTGAAAAAGTAACTCGTGATCACAATAGTTTTAAATCTCAAAATTTAATTCTTGATATAACTCATGATAAAAATGTGACTTTAAAAGATATTAAATTATTTTCAGAATTATCAAAAACTCACAAAAAAGGAAAGAAATCATTCGTAATTGTTGCCGATGGAATTGATTTTAATGCTGTCCCAACAAAGTTAATTGTTGTTCCTTCTTTGCAAGAAGCTAAAGACATCATAGAAATGGAAGAAATTGAACGTGATTTAGGATTTTAAGAAACATAAAATGAAATTAGACAACAAAACATTAGTTTACATATATATAGTAGTATTATTTATTCTAACTTACTTATTTGCAAGTAGATTGATAACAAGTTTAAAAACTCAAGAATTTGATTATTTAAGACTTTCTGTAAATCTTGGATTATTAATTTATATCATAATTAAAGTAGTGAAGTTGGGTAAAATTGAGAATGATAAAACGGACAAGTTATAAGTTTAGAAATTCTTAAACATTTAAACTCATAAACTTCTAAACTATCAAATGAAACTTACCATACTAGGCTGTTACGCTGCTACTCCAAGAACTATTTCCAATCCAACATCTCAAGTTTTAGAGATAAAAAACCGTGTGTTTTTAATTGATTGTGCAGAAGGTACTCAAGTACAATTGCGAAAAAGCAAAGTCAAGTTTTCTAAAATTAACCACATCTTTATTTCTCATCTTCATGGGGATCATTTTTACGGATTAGTTGGATTAATATCAACTTTTATGTTACTCAATAGAGAAAGTGATTTGACTGTTTATGGTCCAAAAGGAATCAAAGAAATTATTCTACTTCAACTTCGTGCTTCGGGATCATTTACAGGATATAATCTCTATTTTCATGAGTTAGAATCAAATCAATCAGAGATTATTTATGAAGACGATAGAGTAGTGGTGAAGACCATTCCGTTAAAGCATCGAGTTTATACCAACGGATTTTTATTCCAAGAAAAAAATATAGAGCGAAAGTTAAATATAGAAGCCGTTGAAAATTATGAAATAGATAAAGTTTATTTCAATAAAATTAAATATGGTGGCGATATTACTTTAGATAACGGAACCATTATTCCAAATTCAGAACTAACTTTTGACCCTCAAGTTGCTAAAAGTTACGCTTTTTGTAGTGATACTATATACGACGAATCTATAATTCCGCTTATTGAAAATGTAGATTATTTGTATCACGAAAGTACTTTTCTAGAAAGCGAGGCTCATCTTTCTGATCGAACTATGCATTCAACAGCAAAACAAGCCGCTACAATTGCTTTAAAAGCAAAAGTCAAACATCTTATACTTGGACATTATTCTACACGCTATGGCAACATAGAATACTTTAAAACCGAAGCTCAAACCATTTTTTCAAATGTTCTTCTTGCAGACGATGGAAGAGAATTTGAAATGGAGTAGGAGCGAATGGCTTGGTCTTTATCAGCAAACCTTTTTCCTGCTGCAGGAACTCGCTTTTTTTATTGCGTTGCCTTAGGTACTCGAAGGCAACGTAATAAAAAAGAGCTCAAACAATTCAAGCATCAGGGCTAATTAGTAATTCATTTTAACATTGTTTCCGTTTTAAGAACAAAATCTCTTTAACTTTGTATCTATAAAAGCAATTTATAGTACAATGAAAGATTTGAGCAATTACAGAAAATCCTACGAAAAAAGTGAACTTTTGGAAACTACTATTCCAGAGGATCCAATCAATTTATTCAACAGATGGTTCCATGAAACCGAAGATTTAGATGATGTTGATGAAGCCAATGCCATGACTATTTCTACTATTGGTGTTGATGGATTTCCTAAATCTAGAGTCGTGCTTCTAAAAAAATTTAATGAGGAAGGTTTTATTTTCTACACCAATTATGATTCAGAAAAAGGTCAAGCTATAGCAAACAACCCAAATGTTTGTCTTTCTTTTTTTTGGCCAAGCATAGAACGTCAGATAATTATTAAAGGTATTGCTGAAAAAACTCCTACCAATGTTTCTGACAATTATTTCGATTCTCGTCCTACAGGCAGTAAGCTTGGAGCTATTGCTTCCGATCAAAGTAGGGTAGTTGCTTCTAGATTTGTTTTAGAAGAGAAGTTAAGAGAATTAGAACAATATTATGATGGAAAAGACATTCCAAGACCTTCAAATTGGGGAGGATATTTAATTAGACCTCAAGAAGTTGAATTTTGGCAAGGTCGTCCTAATCGTCTTCATGATAGAATTCGCTACAAACTTCAGAATGATTTTAATTGGAAAATAGAAAGACTTTCTTCGTAAATGTAAGAAAAATACATTATAAAAAATAAAAAAGATGTATTTTATCGATTTTATTTGTCATTTTAACGACATAGTAGTAATATTGTTTAACCAAATCAGAGAAAACGTTCATACAATATTAATATAAAGATTTTTGCCCCACATCTATCTTTAAAAAACTTAACCTACTACTATGAAAACAAAGCTACTAAGATTGTTTGTACCAATGGCATTGGTATTCACTATGATTTCATGTTCACCTGATTCTAAAGAAGATGAACAAGCTCCAGCTCAGTTAATTACTGATTATGATTACACTCAAGATGAGATGAAATTAGCACAAGTTATTAATGAGTACAGAGTGAGTCAAGGTCTTAACTCTTTAGAAATAATCAATCACATTTCATACAAATCATTGGAACACAATCAATACATGATTGATAACAATGTTGTAAATCATGATTATTTTGAAGAGCGTTCAAACAATATTATTCAACTTTTAGGTGCTGTAAAAGTTGGAGAAAATATTGCGTATAATTTTTCTACTCCTAATGCAGCTTTGTATGCATGGCTACAAAGTCCTGGACACAAAGCAAATTTAGATGGTGATTATACTCACTTCGGAATATCTATTACAGTAAACCCTGCTACAGGTAAAAAGTATTACACTAATATGTTTATGAAAAAATAATTGATTTATAGTTTTGTTTGATTTTGAATTAAAACCATCTGTTTTGCAGATGGTTTTTTTATGTAATTTTTTACGTTATTTTTTAACTTATCATGTAATAAAAGAAATGGCAATGCATAAATTTAAACAACGTTATTGTCTTTCAAATGAATACTATTTAAGTAACCAATGGAAAGGAAACATGATTATAAAGAAGTTGTTGAAGGATATTTATATCTTAGTAACTTTCTTTTTTAGTTCTTTAAATGGTATATGATTTACGCTATTATCAGTATTTATTTTTAATATATTAAATAAAGTATTTACGGAACAACTTTCCAATGGTATATTCAATTTTAGCAAACAAGAAGTAAAAAAAGAACCGCTCAATTACTTGAACGGTTCCCAGGGTTTAAACAATTGTATATTAAATAATCTACAATTTCGTAATAATAAATTCTGATCTTCTGTTGGCTTGGTGTTGCTCCTCTGTGCAACTTGATTGGTTTGTTGGCTCACAGCCACAATCGTTTACTAGTTGTGACTCACCATATCCTTTTCCTGTTAGTCTTGATTTGGCGATGCCTTTTTCTACTAACCAAGCAATAGTTGATTTAGCTCTTCTGCCTGATAATGCCATGTTATATTTTGCTGTTTGACGACAATCAGTATGGGAACGAACATCAATCTCCATCGTTGGGTTTTGCTCCATTACATCTAATATCTTAGCCAATTCTACTGCTGCATCTGGACGTATGAATGACTTATCTAAATCGAAGTAGATGATTTTGATTCCGAAAGCTTTGGCTAAATCGTCTCCAGGTTGTACTGGTTTTACAGCTTTCTCTAACTCTACTGGAACAAATGATTTGCCAGATTCTTCTTTTGTTATGGTTGAAGTCTCTAAAGTATTGTACTCTGGTTTTTCTGTTTTGATGTAGTATTTTGTTCCACAATCAACTTTTCCAAAGTCAAACTTACCGTCTTTATCTGAGATTACTTCTTGTAGCTTTTTGTAATTAGCATCCGATAGCGTTACGCGTGCTCCAGAAAGTGGTAATCCTGTTTCCTTATCGGTTACAACTCCAGTTAAGAATTGCTCACACTCTAGTTTCTTAGTCTCTTTAAATCTGTAGATATCATCGCCACCTTGTCCGCCATCTCTATTTGAGGTAACATATCCTATTCTTGATGATGTGTTGATAAGGTAAGCAAAATCGTCTTTCGAACTGTTTAATGGTTCGCCTACGTTTTCTACTTTCTTGAAGCTTCCATCAGCTTGTTCTTTAGCAACAAAAACATCTAATCCTCCAAGTCCTGGATGTCCATCTGAGGCAAAATAAATTTCGTCCTCATTAGTCACCATAGGAAAAGTTTCTCTTCCTTCAGTGTTGATGGTGTTTCCTAAATTTACTGGTGTACCATAACTACCATCTGATTTTATTTCAACTTTAAACAAATCTGATTGTCCTAAAGTACCAGGCATATTGGATGCAAAATATAATGTTTTCTCATCTGCACTTAATGCAGGATGTGCCACACTATATTCATTGCTATTGAATGGTAACTCCGTTACATCACTCCATTTATCGCCATCTAAGGTTGCTTTGTATAATTTCAATAAAGTCGATTTTCTAGCGTCTTTTCCTTTTTTTCCGTCAAGAAAATTGTTTCTTGTAAAGTAAACTGTTTTTCCGTCTTTGGTAAAAACTGGTGTTGATTCGTGGAACTTTGAATTTAAATTTGCTCCAAATCTTCCTGGTTCAGACAACGCACCTTGGTCGCCTATATTGGCACTGTACAAGTTGGTAAAACTCTCACCTGTCCAAGAGTGTCTCTTGTTTGACAATCCTCCGGTATCTCTTGCTGAAGCAAAAACTACTTTAGTACCTGAAAAAGCACTTCCATAATCAGAATACTCTGAATTGATTCCAGCATTTTCTAAAGTATAACGTCCTGAGTTTTTCTTGATTTGTGCCAAATAATCTTTCTGAGCTGTAGCTAATTTAGCACGTAAATCATTACCGCTCTTTTGATTAAATTTCACCAACATTTCATCGGCTTTTTTGTAATCTTTTATTGCTTTTAATGATTGTGCATAACGATAGTAATACTCTGGCTCTACATCTTGTGTGAAAGCGAATAGCTCTCCATACCATTTTGCAGCATTGTCTAAATCGGCTTTAAAATAGTACGAATCGCCAAGCTTTTGTAACATCTCTTGTGATTTGTATCCTTTAGCAAAAATACGCTCGTAGGTTTTTATAGCATCAACATAGGCAAACTTATCGTATTGTTGGTCTGCTTTAGCTTCTTTTAACTTCTGACCTGACATGCTCATTGAAGCGATGCAGGCAACTACTAAATATATAATTCTGTTTTTACTCACCATGATACTATTGTTTTTTTGGTGTTCGTGAATCTTTGATTTCATGATAATCGCTTTTTAGAAGAATCTTGGTGATACTATTCGGTCTTGACGTTTGAATAATTCAAATCGTAAAAATATTTCGTGTGAACCTGAATTGTAGTTAGCTAACTTGGTAGTCTCTAAATCGTATCCGTATCCAATATATAACCCATCGCTAACTTGAAATCCTGCCATAGCACTCACAGCAGCACTCCATCTCCAGGCAGCTCCCAAAACAAACTTCTCATTAATTAAAAAGTTTCCTGATAAATCCAATTGTAATGGTGCTCCTTCAACTACTTTGGTTAAAAAGGCTGGTTTGAATTTTAAATTCGAACTCAAATCAAAAACATAACCTCCTATTAAATACAAGTTCATACGTTCTTTATAAACCGCAATATCATTGTCATCATAACGCTTAGTCTCAAAGAAATTTGGAACCGATACTCCTAAATAAGATTTATCAGAATGAAAGTAAACTCCAGCTCCAACATTTGGAGAGAAGTTGTTGTTTAAATTCTGTAACAACGGATCACCTTGGTTTTGAACTTTTAATTTGTTAATATCTAAATTAAACAAATTAGCCGTTCCTTTTATTCCAAAAGACAATTTATAGGTTTCTGAAGTTTTTATTGTATAGGATAAATCTGCAGAAATCGTATTCTCAACCGTAGGACCAATTTTATCATTAACAAATGATAATCCAACTCCTAAATTACTATTGTTAATAGGTGAGTTTATCGAAAAGGCATTGGTAGTTGGCGCACCATCTAATCCAACCCATTGGGTTCTGTGCAATCCAAATACACTCAAAACTCCTCTAGAGCCAGCATAAGCAGGATTCACATTAATCGTGTTGTACATGTATTGAGTATACTGGGCATCTTGCTGTGAATAACTCACAAGGCCCATTAACAACATAGCGAAAAATATTATTCTTGTTCTCATTTTTTGGGTGTTATAAATAACAGAGGATATTTATTTATCCTCTGTTATGGATTATGGATTATCTAAATAAGTATAAATAGCCGTTTTTAGTTACATAATTGCCTTCTATAGTTTTGTATTTCAAAATGTTTTCATTGTTTTTTTAAAATCTAATATAATTTTACCGCTCTCGAAAAAATACCGACTATTATTTTTAAAATATTAGGTTCTAACTTGGCTAATTTTAATCTTTATTCAAATTCACTAATGATTTTTTGCTCTTTTGTTTGCATTACTACTCTTTTTCATAGAAAACTGCCAGTGCCAAACTTGTAATATTCTTTTTCGCCATTTGTAAAGTTTATTAACGCCTTTAACTAATTCTCTGGCTTAAATAATGTTGGAAATTCTACGGCTTTTATTTTAACGGCTGTATCATAAATTATTCTTTATCATATCATAAGTTAAAAATAAGTTTTTTTTCTTAAATTTAACTCCAAGCTAAATTAATATATACATCATAAAGTTCAAACGACTTCATTTTTTAATTTAAAATCTTATAAATATATTACAAGAAAAAATTGTTAATAACTCTAATAGTATTTTAATGAAAAAATTGACTTTGATTCGACATGCTAAATCTTCTTGGAATAATCCAATTAATGATTTTAAAAGACCAATTATTGAAGAGGGAATTCAAAAAACAATTAAAGTAGCCACAGAAACTAAGAAATTATTTAACGATAAATCTTTAATTTGGATAAGCCCAGCAGAACGAACTAGACAAACAGCAAAACTATTTTTATCAATTTGGGGTGAAAATAACGAAATGCAAATTCAGTTTAAAGAGAATTTATATACTTTCGATTTAAATCAATTAGAAAAAATTGTTAAATCTTGTTCAAATGAGTTTAAAAGCTTAATTCTTTTTGGTCATAATGGTGCCATTACAGATTTTGTTAATAAATTTGGAAACATTTTTATTGATAATGTTCCAACTTCAGGTTATGTTTCGATTATTTTCGAATGTGATGATTGGAATAAAATAAATAAGGGTAAAACAGAAAAAATTATATTTCCAAGAGATATTTAGTTATGGGTTCAGAAAATAATTACCGATATATTGATAGAGAGAAAAGTTGGCTAACTTTTAATGCTAGAGTTTTACAAGAAGCTGCAGATGAAACCGTTCCTTTATTGGATAGACTTAGATTTTTGGGTATTTTCTCAAATAATCTTGACGAGTTTTTTAGAGTACGTTTTGCAGCTATTAGAAGATTAAGTCTTTCTGGACAAACTGGTGAAAAAATTTTAGGAGGAATTACGGCTCAACAATTAGTAAAGGATATTACAGATATTGTAATAAAACAACAATCGGAGAGTTTACGAATCCTTGAAATAATTGAAAAACAATTAGAAAAGCAAAACATCATAATCGTTAATGAAAGTGAGCTTTGTCAAGAACATCAAAATTTTGTTCACGATTTTTTTATACAGAAAGTAAGCCCGGAACTTGTTACAATTATCTTGAATGATTTGGCAGAATTCCCTTTGCTTAAGGATACTGTGGGATATTTAGCCATAAAACTTGTAATGAAAACCTCTGAAAAAGCTAAAGTACTGGGTCTTGTAAAACCCAAAAAAGAGGTTCGTTACGCAATCATTGAAATTCCTAAAACATTCAACAGAATAGTTGTACTTCCTGCAATTGGAGAAAAACAATATATAATGCTATTAGATGATGTAATTCGTTATAATTTGAGTAGCATTTTTAATATTTTCGAGTACGAAAGCATTTCTGCACATATGATTAAAATTACTCGTGATGCTCAATTAGATATTGATAGTGACATGAGCAAGAGTATGTTACAAAAAATAGCTACTTCTGTTAAAGACAGAAGAATTGGTGAACCAGTTCGTTTTGTTTACGATAAAAAAATTGATAAAGACACCCTTTCATTTTTCTTAGATAGAATGGGAATTGAATCTACAGATAGTATAATTCCTGGAGGAAGATACCACAATCGCCGAGATTATATGGATTTTCCAAATCTAGGACGTTTTGATTTATTATATCAGCAAAAACCTCCATTACCAGTAGAAGGATTGTCTCTAGAAGGAAGCATACTAAATAGAATTGCCAAAAAAGATTACTTAATTTTTGCACCCTATCAGTCATATTCTTACTTAATTAAATTTTTGAGAGAAGCAGCTCTTGATCCGAAAGTTACTTCCATTAAAATTACTTTATATCGATTAGCAAAAAACTCACAAATCATTAGCTCTTTGATAAATGCGGCTAAAAACGGAAAGCGTGTTGTGGTTCAAATTGAACTTCAAGCACGATTTGATGAAGCCAACAATATTTCCTACGCCGAGCAAATGCAACAAGAAGGAATCGAATTGATATTTGGTATCAAAGGATTAAAAGTACATAGTAAAATATGTGTTATTGATAGGCTGGAAGAAGGTAAAATAAAACGTTACGGATTTATTTCAACTGGAAATTTCAATGAGACTACAGCTAAATTTTACACCGATGTAACTTTGTTTACAAGCCACAATCAAATTCTAAAAGATGTAACCAAAATCTTTGAGTTTTTTGACATCAATTACAGATTACACCGATACAAACATTTAATTGTTTCACCTCATTATTCGCGTTCAAAATTCAATAAACTAATTGACAGAGAGATTCTCAATGCTCAAGTTGGAAAGCCAGCTTATATTAATTTAAAAATGAACAGTTTATCAGATTTTCAAATGATTGATAAATTGTATGAAGCAAGTAATGCTGGAGTGAAAATGAAACTTCAAATTAGAGGTATATGTTCGTTAATTCCTGGCGTAAAAGGAATGAGTGAAAATATAGAAGCAATAAGTATTGTTGATAATTTTCTTGAGCATTCAAGAGTTTTTATTTTTGGTAATGATGATAATCCTGAAGTATTTATCTCTTCGGCGGATTTTATGACAAGAAATCTTGACGGACGAGTCGAAGTAACTTGCCCAATTTATCAAGAAGATATTAAAAAGCAATTAATTGAAACCTTCGAAGTGGGTTGGAAAGGTAATGTAAAAGCACGTTTGCATTCAGAAAAATTAGACAATAAATATCGAGTTAGAAAAGAAGGCGAAACTGTTTTCCGCGCACAACACGAAACCTATAGTTACTATAAAAATCAGCAAGAAGACAACAATAATTTTTAAAATACAACCCAAAAGAATAAATGATTTCAATAAAAAAATATGCAGCAATTGATATTGGTTCTAATGCCATGCGATTGCTTATAACCAACATAGTTGAACAAGACGGAAAGGAAACACAATTCAATAAATCGGCTTTAATTCGTGTGCCAATTCGTTTAGGACAAGATGCTTTCACTGTTGGTGAAATTACCAATGAAAACATTGATAGAATGGTTGATGCTATGGAAGCTTTTCGACTTTTAATGAAAGTTTACAAAGTAGAAAAGTACAAAGCTTGCGCGACATCTGCCATGAGAGAGGCATACAATGGTAAAGAAGTTGTTGAAATTATTAAGAATAAATCAGATGTTGAAATTGATATTATTGACGGAAGAGTTGAAGCAGCAATTATTGCATCATCAGATTTGCATAGCTTTCTTGCTACTGATAAAACATACTTATATGTAGACGTTGGAGGAGGAAGCACAGAATTTTCACTATTTTCTGATGGAAAAATGATTAATTCAAAATCATTTAAAAACGGAACGGTACGATTACTGAACAATATGGTTAATGAAATCGTTTGGATTGAAATCGAAAAATGGATTAAAACCAACTGCGAACCATATGAAAATATAACTTTAATTGGTTCTGGTGGTAATATTAATAAAATTCACAAATTATCTGAAAAACATCAAGATAAACCTTTGTCTTATGTCTATTTAGCATCTCAATATCAATACTTAAATTCACTAACTTACGAACAAAGAATCGCCGAATTAGGTTTGAATACAGATAGAGCTGACGTAATTATTCCTGCTACTCAAATTTATCTTAACGCAATGAAATGGAGTGGTGCTAGACAAATATATGTCCCAAAAATTGGACTTTCAGACGGAATAGTAAAAGCAATGTATTATGGTACAATATAAAATTTAAATGTATGAAAAACTTAAAATACCTTTTCGGATTAATAACTGTCTTACTTTTAATTTCTTGTAAGCAAGAAACTTCATCGAACTCTTATTTTAATTCTGATGAAAATGGAATTAAAATTGGTGGCGTCAAAATGATTACCATAGAAACGCCAAAAGGAAAGTTTAATGTTTGGACAAAGCGCATCGGAAACAATCCAAAAATCAAGTTATTGTTGTTAAATGGCGGTCCGGGAATGTCGCATGAATATTTTGAGTGTATGGAAAGTTTTCTTCCAAAAGAAGGAATTGAATTTATCTATTATGATCAGTTAGGAACTGGTTTTTCAGAAAATCCAAACGATACCACAATGTGGGATTTGCCTAGATATGTTGAAGAAGTAGAACAAGTTCGCGTAGCTCTGAATTTAAACAAAGATAATTTCTATTTATTAGGTCATTCTTGGGGCGGAATTCTAGGAATGCAATATGCTTTAAAATATCAAGACAATTTAAAAGGATTAATAGTTTCCAATATGATGGCGAGTTGTCCTAAATATGGAGAATATTCTAAAGTTTTAGCCAAACAAATGAATCCAGAAATCTTAAAAACGATTAAAGATTTAGAAGCTATAAAAGACTACAACAATCCAAAGTATATGGAATTGCTGATGACTAATTTCTATAATCAACACATCTTAAGAAAACCTGTTAATGAATGGCCTGAACCTGTTAATAGAGCTTCAAGTAGATTGAATCAGTCACTTTACATTACAATGCAAGGACCAAGCGAATTAGGGATTTCAGGAAAATTAACCAATTGGGATGTTTCTAAAGAATTAAAAAACATAACAGTTCCAACATTAGTAATAGGAGCAAAATATGATACAATGGATCCAGAATATATGAAATGGATGGCAACGCAATTTCCAAAAGGAACTTATTTGTATTGCGCCAACGGAAGTCATATGAGTTTATACGACGACCAAGAAACGTATATGAAAGGATTAATTGAGTTTTTGAAGAAATAGAAAAAAAACGTTTCTAAATTACTGAAACATTTTTTTTATAAATCCAAATCAAAAGTCTTCTTCAAAACTTCTAAATTCGGATTGATTTCATTCAGTCGGTTGTACTTATCTTGTGGTGTAAACGCATTTTTCACTTTCACTGCTTCATTTACAACAACTTCAATTGTAATATCATGATTGTGTAAATGTCCTCTCAAATAACCTAATAATTCTGGTTTAGCTTTTTCAAAATCAATTTTAGAACCCTCATTCGGAAGTTCATAAATAATGATAGTGCCATCAAGTTTAGGATCACTTATTCTTAAGAGTGATTCCATGATTTTCGCACCTTTATCGCCCAATCTATCGGCAAATTTATACCAAAGTTCTAGCATTTCGGTTTCTGTAAAATCTTCACTTGGTAAGTGTTCTTCCACTTTTACAACACCTTTTTGAGCTTCCATCATTTCCTTTTTGGCACGAATACTACCTAAAGATAATGCTGAAATTTTTCCAGTTTCGGGTTTAAAATCTGTTTCAGTTTTTGGCACTTCAATAGAACTTACTATAACGGATTCTTGTTTTATATTATCTTCAGATTTTGATGATTCAACAGAAGTTTGAATTAAAGTTTCAGATTTAGGTTCTTCAACTTCAATTTTAGCGGTTGTTTCTGAAATAGGGTTTTCAACAGAAATCGCATCCGTTGTTTTCAAACTTCCAACTTCTGTAATCGAATAATTATTGTTTCTGAAATAAGTCGGTGGAATTATAAAGTCAACTTTTTTTTTTCTCCATCAAAGTTGATAGAGCAAAGTTGCATTAATGTTAGTTCAACTAACAAACGTTGGTTTTGAGAAACCTTGTATTTTAAATCACAATCATTGGCAATTTCAATCGCTTTTAAAAGAAAATCCGATTGGCATTTATGTGCTTGCTGACCATAAAGTTGTTGCGCTTGTTCACCAGCTTCTAATAAAACTAGAGTTGCAGGATTTTTACAAACCAATAAATCTCTAAAATGAGAAGCCAATCCAGAAACAAAATGATGTCCGTCAAAACCTTTCGATAAAATATCATTATAAGCAATTAAGATGCTTGGAATATTATTCTCCAAAATCAAATCGGTTACTTTAATGTAGGTTTCAAAATCTAAAACATTCAGATTTTCAGTTACAGCTTGACGTGTTAAATTGTTTCCACAATACGAAACAACTCTATCAAAAATTGACAAAGCATCACGCATTGCACCATCAGCTTTCTGAGCTATAATATGCAAAGCGTCATCTTCAAATTGTACACCTTGACTTGTTGCTACTTCTGCCAAATGTTCTTTAGCGTCTTTAACTGTAATTCGTTTAAAGTCAAAAATCTGACAACGAGATAATATCGTCGGAATAATTTTGTGTTTTTCTGTAGTTGCTAAAATAAAAATAGCATGTTTTGGTGGTTCTTCCAATGTTTTCAAAAACGCATTAAAAGCAGCCGATGACAACATATGAACCTCGTCAATAATATAAACTTTATATTGTCCAGTTTGTGGCGGTATTCTAACTTGGTCAATTAAATTTCGAATATCATCAACAGAATTGTTAGAAGCAGCATCCAATTCGAAAACATTAAATGCAAAATCTTCATTTGGATCATCATAGCCAGGTTGGTTGATTTTTCTAGCTAAAATTCTAGCACAAGTTGTTTTTCCAACACCTCTTGGACCAGTAAATAATAGAGCAGAAGCCAAATGGTTGGTTTCTATAGCATTCAACAAAGTATTCGTAATAGCTTGCTGACCAACAACGTCTTTAAACGTTTGCGGACGATATTTACGAGCAGATACTACAAATTGTTCCATAGAAAATTATTGGATTACAAATATAGATTTAAAAAAATCAATTTCAAAAATCAAATGCAATAACAATTCAAAAAAATAAATTCTTTTTTTCTAGAAGCTATTTCTAGCTTTCCATTTCATTCTGGGCTAGTCAAGTGCTAACGTTCAAGTTCTACGTACTTTAAGGATTTCGGTTACCTTTTATTGTCAATTCATTCAAAACCATAGCCGCGCTTTTTTCAGTATAAGCTGATAATCCTGCAACAAAAACACCTTTTTCACCAGTGCTAGATTTTATTCCATAAACCGTTGCTTGATCTCCAGGATCACTTTCTCCTTCATACCTATACATGTGTACAATTTCAAAATCATCCGGACTATCAATAATTCTTTTTTCCTGAATATTAAAATCTACAGTAAATCCTTTTTCGTTCAATTCTTCAAGAGCTTTGCTAACCGTTGCGTAGTGATACATTTTAGGATCCATTTTGTTTGTTTTTTAATTGATTTACAAACTTACAACTGTTTAAAAAATAATGCATTACATAATTAATGCTTAAAGTTGTAAATTCATGGCACAATTTCTAGGTGCTAATTGTTTACCTTTGCTCCGCAGACCGCCTTATCGCTTGTTAGTAATAATAAGAGGAAAGTCCGGACACCAAAGAGTAGCATAGCGGATAACATCCGTCAATTCAAGAAATTGGATTAGGACAAGTGCAACAGAAAGTATGTACAGTTCGGCTGTAGTGAAACCAGGTAAACTCTATGCGGTGAAATTTCAAGTATATCGACATTTAAGGATTACTCGTCCGTTGTCGAAGGGTAGAAAGATGGAACTTGTGAGTAATTGCAAGTCTAGATAAATGATAAGGCATCTTTATTGATGACAGAATCCGGCTTATAGGTCTGCTTTTTTTTATTTTTTTATTATGATACAGGTATTAAAATTATTGTTTGGTAGTTTGTTTTCTAAAAAATCTTTAGAAAAAACTTTAGTAGATTCTAAATTAGGAAAACTGCTATGTACCTATAAAAAGGAAGATATCTACTTTAGTTGGGATACCGAATACAAGTTCAATAACAATAATCGTGAACCAATTTCAATTAGTATAGACGGTGATACTAATGGTCCATTTTCAAATACATTACAGAAAACCTATCAAATAATGGATTCAATTGCTGAATTGCAATCAAAAATTCAAACCAAAATTGATTTACAATTCCCTGAAAAAAATATCGATTTAAAAAGAGATTTTAATTTAGAAGATCTTTACATTTACCTTGAAGAGGAAACCAATTCAGTGGAATATGAATTTGAATATTACTCAAATGATTCTGAAATAATGATTTCTGTAGAATTTGTTAAAGATGAAATTGAAGCTATAGAATTTTATTAATTACTCTTCCTCACTTTCATCTTCCTCATCATCTACCTCAAACTCATAAAAAGAAAACACCGAACCACCATAATTCTTCTGAAAAGAAAAATGCATCATATGGTCGAGTTTAGTATGTTTAGAGTGTTCCATAATCATCATGCCTTCTTCGTCTAATAATTCGTTTTCGAAGACCATTTCGATTAGTTTTTCAAATTCTTTTTGCGCAATTCCATAAGGTGGATCGGCAAAAATAATATCGTAACTTCCTTTGTGCTTTTCTAAAAATTTGAACACATCACTTTTAATAGCAGTAATATCCAAGTCAAATTCTTTGGCAGTTTTCTTAATGAAATTCACGCAACCCATATCGCCATCGATGCACGTAATATTGTCACAACCACGTGAACCAAATTCGTAGCTAATGTTTCCAGTTCCAGCAAATAAATCCAAAACCTTCAATCCCGAAAAATTGAAATGATTGTTCAGTACATTAAATAGCGCTTCCTTACTCATATCAGTCGTTGGTCGAACCGGTAAGTTTTTTGGAGCTGTAATGCGTCTTCCTTTGTATTTTCCAGAAATGATTCTCACGAGTGAAGTAGTATAAAGTGTTCGCGGTTTTCTTTTTCCGTGAAGTTGTTTTTAAAATCAGAAACGTCAAATAAACTTATGTTTCTAATATATTTGTAGGCAATTTGATAAAAAGCATCCGTTTCAACAATCGCTCCAAGCAATTCCAATTTGAAATGCTCAGGATTCAACTGCAATTGTTCAGCAGTAAATAGAATGTAGTAAATAAAATCCTCAGGCGTTTTGTACTCAAACGAATTAAACAAATGTAACTTCTGATTCTGAACTACAATAATCTCAAAATGACTTTCACTTACGTGAACAAACATCTTGCGTTCTTCATTATTCTTAGATAAATCCAACAATTTTGAAACCAAAACACTGTTTGCATGCTTGTATTCAAACGAACCATATTGGTCAATAAAAAAGTTATTCATATTCACATACGGAATGTAAACATTATTCATTTCATATTTATCTAAAGCGTCAAAAGTGAAAAAATCGGTTTCAAAAACCTTAGTATTGTATTGCAAATAACTTCCTAAAAACTCCTCGTCAAACAAAGCTGTCGGCACAAAAGTCGATAAATTATTACTGTGAAGAATCTCAATTTCATCATACTTATGGCTCAATTCAGGATGTTCTCTAAAAACCGAAGCAAACAAATCTTCTATCTTCGCACTACGCTGAAAACTATCAAAATGAATGTTATGCAACACCACAGGTTTACCACTCAAAGTATCAAATACACAAAACGACAACCCATTCAAAGAAACTTGAATAGCTAGTTTTTTATAAGTTTTGTCCGTAATACTCATTTTGAAATTCCTTTTTTAACATCGCAAACTTACGATTTTTATTTTTAAGGAGCGAATGGTTCGGGCATTTCTACAAACCTTATTCCTGCTTTCCGCGTTACAAGGTAACTGATCCAATCAGGGCTAAAAAGCCATCCATTTTCACAAAATCAGATTTCCAAAACAACATTAAGTTTAGCAACACAGATTAGAGAAATTTGAGAAATTTATAAAATCAGTGAAAATTATTCCAATTTCTTAAATCTGTGTTCCAAAAAATGTTAATAAACAAAACTCCTAAACATTCAAACTTCTAAACATATTTCTGTACTTTGCGGTTAAATAAAAACCTGTGGCAACCAAAAATTTCTATTCCATTCTATCCCAAAACTTTCCGTTTAATCCCACGATTAAGCAAGATGCCTTCTTTCAAAAAATTGCCGTTTTCATCACCAATGTCAACAACGACAGCATTTTTGTACTAAAAGGATACGCAGGAACAGGAAAAACCACCGTAATTTCTACCATTGTAAACAACCTAATCGAAGTCAATAAAAAATACGTTTTATTGGCACCAACAGGTCGAGCTGCCAAAGTTATTGCCAATTATTCCAACAAACCAGCATTTACGATTCATAAGAAAATATATTTTCCAAAGAAGTCGAGTGGTGGCGGAGTGGCTTTTACGATGCAACAAAACAAACACAAAAATACCATTTTCATAGTCGATGAAGCGTCCATGATTTCTGATGTTGCCGCCGAAAGCAAAATGTACGAAAACGGAAGTTTGCTAGACGATTTAATCTCTTACATCTATAGTGGTGAAAATTGCAAAATGATTTTACTTGGCGACACAGCTCAGCTTCCGCCAGTGAATTTAGATATTTCACCAGCTTTAAACACCGATACTTTAGAACTAAATTACGACAAAAAAGTAGATTGGATTGAACTCGACGAAGTAATGCGTCAAGAACTAAACTCCGGAATTCTCTACAACGCCACCGAATTGCGCGAATTGTTGAAAGACAGTTTCATCACCGAATTCAAATTCAAGTTGCGAGGTTTCAAAGATATTGTTCGTCTTACTGATGTTTATGATATTCAAGACGCCATCAACCAAGCTTATAGTAATTATTCTATTGAAGATACAGCGTTTATTGTGCGTTCCAACAAAAGAGCCAACCAATACAACGAGCAAATTAGAACCAAAATCCTCGACAAAGAAAGCGATTTATCGACAGGCGATTTCTTGATGGTTGTGAAGAACAACTACTTTTGGTTGAAAGAAAAAGACGAAGCCGGTTTCATTGCCAATGGCGACATCATCGAAGTTTTGGAAATTTATAGTTTCAAAGAATTATACGGATTCAAATTTGCCAAAGTCAAAATACGAATGGTCGATTATCCAAACCAAATTCCGTTTGAAACCGTTTTGATTTTAGATACTATTAAAAGTGAATCACCATCCTTAACCTACGAGCAATCCAACCAATTGTATGAAGAAGTGATGAAAGATTACGAACACCTAACAACCAAATACGCCAAATTCCAAAAAGTAAAAGAAAACGAATACTTCAACGGATTGCAAGTAAAATTCTCTTACGCGATAACCTGCCACAAAAGCCAAGGCGGACAATGGAACACCGTTTTCATAGAACAACCGTATTTACCCGAAGGCATCGACAGAGATTACATTCGTTGGCTTTACACTGCAATTACAAGAGCTAAAGATAGATTGTATTTGATTGGGTTTAAAGACGAGAGTTTTTTGGAGTAGATTGTGGGAAATTGTTATATTTGGTAAGTTAAACCCTTAATTTTTATAAAGTAAACAATACCAATTAAGTATTATTTTAATGGCAGACTTATTCAATTATTTACTTTCAGCTTTAATTTTATTACTTGGAGTAAGATTTATTTTTATTTCATACACAAAGCCTGATGTATTTTATAGTTCAACTTTGAAAGGATATTTAGCAGGTTTTCTTTTTATTCTTATGAGTATAATGTCATTTTTAGGAAAGTTCAGTTTATATTCAATAATAACTAAACTTGTTCGTAATTCTTTAATGTTAAAAGGAGAAAATGGAGGATTAAGTTTTGCTATATTTATTACAATTATTTTCATGGTACTGTTTTTTACTTATTATCGTCCTGACAAATTGATTAGAAAATATAAAGTATTAAAAAATGATTTATCAGAAAAAATTAATTTATTAAGTAACTATGTGTTGTTTTATTTTTGGTTCTTATTTGTAATATTGTATTTGATTCTTCGATAAAAGTTTCAACAGAAATAATATTAATTTAGTTGAATGATTTAAAAAAAAGTTTAAAAACATAAAAATTAATGATAAAAGAACTAATTCAAAAAAAAGGTTACATCAAAAGAGAACTCAAAATTTTTGAAACCAAAGTACATTGCAAAACTACTTTGTTTGGAGTTGTATCTGATATTGTTGTGCCATTTGAAAATATTCCTAATCAAAAAGAATCATTTGTCTTACACAGAAGAAGTATGCTAGTAATTCTTGGCTTATTAGCTTTTTTGATACTAGTATGTTTAATTTATAAAGATGATAAAGAATTTGATCCTAATATTTGGATGTTCTTTTTAATCATTTTTCTTTTAGCTATTCCTGTTTATTTTTATAGTGTAGAAAATCTTTGGCGAGTGAGAATTGGGTTTAATGTAAATATATTTGCTTTCAAAAAGATTCCAAATATTAATGAAGTTGATGAGTTTTTTGAACTTCTTTTTACAACACGAAATAATTACTTAAGACAAACTTATTTTTTGCCTGTAACTAAGAACTTAACATATGATTCTCAAAAAAGCAATCTTCAATGGTTACGAAAAAATGAAGCAATTTCGGGTGTTGAATTTGAAAAATCAATTGAGGAATTGAATAAAATATTTCTATCTGAAAACAACAAAATTGGATTTAATTAATATAGAAATGCTCCGCAAGCATCTTCCAAACTTTGCGGATTTTTTTTATACATTAGCTTAAGCAAATAACAAACAACCAATAAACCATGGCACAAATAAACGTACATCTAAACTACAACGGAAATGCAGAAGAAGCATTTACATTTTATAAATCAGTTTTTGGTGGAGAATTTTCTAAAATTACGCGTCTCAAAGATTTAGAAGGTCCAGATTTTCCAGTCGATGAAAAAGACGCTGATAAAATAATGCACATCGCTCTACCAATTGGCAACAACACCTTAATGGCAAATGATGTTCCAAGTTTTATGGGAACGGTCAATGAAAATGAAAATCGATCTAAGATTGCAGTTTCAGCACAAAGTAGAGAAGAAGCCGATAAATTATTCAACGGACTTTCTGCAGGCGGAACTGTTGAAATGCCGATTCAAGATAGTCCTTGGGGTTCTTATTTTGGAATGTTCAGAGACAAATATGGTATCGAATGGATGATAGATTTTGATGCTAATTCATAACGAAAAGTAGATTAATTATTTGATGATACTATCAAATGATACTATCATAATTAACTTTTAATGTTATAATATGTCAAAAAATCAACTTTCACCAACCCAACAATCCGAACTTTTAGCTATTCTAAAAAAGCGTTTTGAGAAACATCCAAACCGTCATCATGGCTTGGAATGGTCGAAAATTCAAGAAAAGTTAGAAGCCAATCCAAATAAACTTTGGTCCTTAAACGAAATGGAACGAACCGAAGGCGAACCAGACGTTGTTGATTACGACAAAGAAATGGATGAATATGTTTTCTATGATTGTGCAACAGAAACACCAAAAGGACGAAGAAGTTTGTGTTACGACAAAGAAGCTTTAGAGGCAAGAAAAGAATTCAAACCAGAGAATAACGTAATTGATACGGCAACTTCTATGGGAATTGAACTTTTATCAGAAGACGAGTATCGCTACTTGCAACAGTTAGGAAAATTTGATTTAAAAACGTCAAGTTGGATAAAAACACCTTCAAAAATCAGACAATTAGGTGGCGCACTTTTTGCTGATTTTCGATATGAAACCGTTTTTATTTACCATAATGGCGCGCAATCGTATTATGCAGTACGAGGTTTTCGAGGTTCATTGAGAGTATAGTTTTGCAAAATTATTGAACAAAAAATTATATCTTTGAATCATCAAACAATTCTTAAAACATTTAAATTATGGCAACAGTAAATGCATATTTAACTTTCAACGGAACTTGCGAAGCTGCTTTCAATTTTTACAAATCAGTTTTTGGTGGAGAATTTACCTATATAGGAAGATTCAATGAAATGCCACCAGCAGAAAATTGCGAACCAATTTCTGAAGAAGCAGGAAATTTAATAATGCACGTTTCATTGCCAATTAGCGCAGAAACCATTTTGTTTGGAAGTGATACGTCAGAAGCTTTTGGTCATACAACAGTTGTTGGAGATAATATTTCTATATCAGTAAATGCATCGAGTAGAGAAGAAGCAGACAGATTATTCAACGGATTGTCAGCAGATGGAGTAATAAAAATGCCTTTAGAAAATACATTTTGGGGCGCCTATTTTGGAATGTTTGTTGATAAATTTGGAATCCATTGGATGATGAATTTTGATGAAGCGCCACAAAAATAATTCAATTTATAATTAATTATAATCAAACAAATCCTCGTTTTTAATTGTAAAACGAGGATTTGTTTTTTAGTATATTTGTAAAATTAAAATTAATGAATCTAGAAACCATTTTATCAATTTGCCTCGGAATCGGTTTAGCTTCAGCATCAGGATTTAGAGTTTTCTTACCTGTGTTCGCATTGAGTTTGGCGTCTTATTTTAATGTTATTCCTCTAAATGAAAGTTGGGCATGGATTGGCGGTTTGCCAGCATTGATAAGCTTTGGTGTAGCCATGATTTTCGAAATATTTGGTTACTACATTCCGTTTATTGATAATTTATTGGATACAATTGCAACGCCATTAGCAGCCATAGCCGGATTTGTAGTAATGGCTTCCACAATGGTTGATATTTCTCCAACAATGACTACAATTCTGGCAATAATCGCTGGAAGTGGTTCCGCCACAGCATTTCAAGGATTGACTACCACAACACGATTAGCATCATCAGTAAAAACAGCAGGTTTAGGAAATCCAGTAGTTTCCACCGCCGAAACCGGAACCGCAATTACTTTAAGTTCCTTAGCAATTTTCCTTCCAATAGTTGCAGTTATCCTCGTTGTTATTATCTTTGGTGTGATTTATTGGATATTTAAAAAATTAAAAAAATAAAGTTGTCAATTATCAGTTTATAAACTGACAACAGAAAACCGACAACCGACAACTAAAAAGTATGAAAGTAATCGCCGTAATTCCAGCTCGTTATGCTTCTACACGTTTTCCTGCTAAATTGATGCAAGATTTAGGTGGTAAAACTGTAATCCTTCGAACGTATGAAGCTGCAAAAAACACCAATTTATTTGACGATGTTTTTGTGGTTACTGATTCCAATTTGATTTTCGACGAAATAGTTTCTAATGGTGGAAAAGCCATTATGTCAATAAAAGAACACGAAAGCGGAAGCGATAGAATTGCTGAAGCAGTTGCTAATTTAGATGTTGATATTGTAGTAAATGTTCAAGGTGACGAACCTTTTATTAACAAAGAACCTTTAGAAAAAGTAATAGAAGTCTTTAAAAATGATGCTTATAAAAAAGTAGATTTAGCTTCTTTAATGAGAGAAATAACTAATGAAGAAGATATCAATAACCCAAATAATGTGAAAGTTGTTGTTGATCAAAATGGTTTTGCTTTGTACTTTTCACGTTCTGTAATTCCGTATCCAAGAGATAAGAATGTTGGTGTTCGTTATTTTCAACACATCGGAATTTATGCTTTCCGCAAACAAGCACTTTTAGATTTCTATTCCTTACCTATGAAATCATTGGAAGCTTCTGAAAAACTAGAACAACTTCGCTATTTAGAGTTCGGAAAACGAATCAAAATGTTAGAAACAACTCACGTCGGAATCGGAATTGATACACCAGAAGATTTGGATAAGGCTAGAAAGATGTTATAAACTTCGTACTTCGTATATCAAACTTCGTACTTTCTACGCTATTTCATCATTATCAAAATACCCTTTTCCTTTCACTTTTGTAGAGAAGAAATTCAAAAACAAAATCACAAATGATAAGAAGAAAATGGCTTGCATGCTAACTAAAACTTTACCATAAGTTGTGATTGGATAATAATCTCCAAATCCAATAGAATTAGAACTTACCAAACTAAAATAGATGGAATCAAACCAATGTGAAAAAGGTTTGTTCATATTTTCTCCTAAAGTATAAAGAACTCCAAACGCGACTACAATTTCTATGTAATTAAAGAAAAGTAACAACATTGAACGTTTGTAAGAACGCGGACGAGTAAATAAATCGGAAGCAAATATCAAAGTCGGAATATACAATAACGTTTCTGCCAGAACATAAATCATCAAATAAATTAAGAATAAATTAGATTGCCATCCATTTATTAATATTAGAATTGGAAAAGCAACTTTCAATAAAATGTAAACATCCATAGCTAAGTCTTGAAATTCATGACCAATTTTACAAGCTATATATTTTATATAAACACCAGGAAAAAGTAATTGTGATATTGAAAGTAATAATCTAACTATCTTCTCAATTCCATTATCATCTTGATGGTCATTATTCCAAATAGATTTAATATTTAAAATACGTTTTTGTATTGGATCGTATTTTGGTTTATAGTCAATAGATACTTTTCCAACAAATAATTTATATAAGAAAGATCTCATTCTATTAGCTTTTTAATAGTAAATAATTCATTATGAGTTTCTACTTTTGGATACATTCGTATGGAGTAATTGGCATCGAATTTCTTTTTATAATCCAAATTTCTAATTCGATTTTTTTCGTTGATAACCATCGTGTTAAAAAGTATGAAACCTTCAACATTTAGCAAAAAGTTAATTCTATTTATAAAAAAATCTTCAAACAAAAAATTTGGCATTGTTGTATCTTGAAAAATATCAATAATGATTAAATCATATTTGTCTTTGGTCTTTAATACAAATTCAAAAGCATCATCAACAATCAATTCTAAGTTTTTAATTTCGTTTAATTTGAAATACTTGTTGGCAATTTCAACTACATCTTTATCGATTTCAACTCCGGTTATTTTTCCTTTAAATTTTACTTCGTCAACTAAAGTTTTAATGACGCTTCCACCGGCAACACCAAGAATTAATATGTTTTCAAATTTTCTTATTCTTTCAAAACCAATATATTTTAATCCTTTTTTTAAAATTCGTTGCAAACTTCCATAAGAATAATTGGTGTTTTTTGAATCTAAAACCAACTCGCCATTGTTCCAAGTAACCTCCAAAGTTTTACTTATAGAGGAGTTTTTCTTAATAACGTTTATAGGAATGAAGTAGCTTAAGAATTTTGATAGCATAAATAAAAATATTTTCTGAAAAATAATAGATTAATGCTAAATTTACGCAAAATATTTGAGATGAAGAAACGACTTTATGAATTTATTTTCTTTCGATTAATGGGTTGGAAAATAATTGGCGCTAGCAATCTAAATGTAAATAAATGCGTTTTTATGGTTTTGCCTCACACAAGTTGGCACGATTTCTATTTAGGATTATTTACAAGAGGTATTACAGAAGTACCAATGCATTTTGTTGGTAAAAAAGAATTATTCAAATTCCCTTTTGGTTGGTATTTTAAATGGATGGGCGGAAAACCACTAGACCGAACAGGAGGTCTTAATAAGGTAGATGCCATTGCAAAAACTTTTGATGATTATGACGAATTACGATTAGCAATAGCACCAGAAGGCACACGAAAATATGTATCAGAACTCAAAACTGGGTTTTATTACATTGCTGTAAAAGCCAATGTACCAATACTTCCAGTTGCTTTTGATTTTGGTAAAAAAGAGGTTACCATAGGTAAATCTTTCTTCCCAACTGCTAACTATGATGAAGATTTAAAAGGGCTACTTCCTTTTTTTAAAGGTGTAAAAGGTAAGATTCCGGAAAACGGATTTAAAGTATAAAAAAACCAACACAACTTATTTTTCGTAAATACTATTATAAACAAAAAAAATAGTACTTATGAAAACAAATTTTCTATTCCTTGCTACTTTAGCAATTGCTTTTACTTCTTGTAGTGATGATGATTCGCCAGCTACACCAATGACAACTTCAGAATTTAAGATTGTTACTTCTAGTAATAATTCTGGTAAAGTAACTTTTAGCGATTTATCTGTTGCATCACCAACAGTAAAAAGTTTTACTATTAGCTCGTTAGATACAGATGGTATTTATTATGATTCAACAACAGATGAAGTAATTTTAGCATCAAGGACTAACAATAAATTAGAAGTTTATGGAGGATTGCAATCAGCAATAACTAATAATTTAACTTCACTTTCAACGAAATTTTCAAGTGCATCTGAATTCACCAACCCAAGAGAAACAGCAGTTTATGGTGATAAAGTTGTTGTAACTCAAGATCAAGCTGCTTCAAATGGCAATACTAATAAGTTGTTAGTTTATCAAAAAACGGCTACTGGATTAAATTTATTAAACGTATATATTGTAAACTTCAAAAATTGGGGGAATCTTCGTAAACGGAACTACTTTGTATGCAACTGCAGATTTGACTGGTGATATTGTTGTTTTTGAAAATTTCTTTTCAAACCCTAGTGGAACAATTACGCCAACAAAAAGAGTTACAATTCAAGGTTTAGTTAGAACTCACGGAATTGCATTTTCTGCTGTCGACAATAGAATGATACTAACAGATGTTGGTTCAGCTGCTTCAGATTCTGATGGTGGTTTGATAGTCATCAACAATTTTTCAAGTGTTTTAGCTGCTACGCCAAATATGGGAACAATTGCAACATCAAGTCAAATAAGACTTTATGGTCCAAATTCAACCCTAGGAAATCCTGTAGATGTGAGTTATGACGATCTAACTGAACAAGTTTATGTAGCAGAGCGATTAAATGCTGGCGGAAAATTATTAACATTCAATTTACCAACTGCAAATGGCGATGCAACTCCAACAATGTCAAGACAAGAAGCAGGAATTAGTAGTGTTTATCTTATTAGAAAATAATCAGTTAGATTTGTTATAGTTTTTGTTAGAAACCTCCAATAGTTAGTATTGGAGGTTTTTTTGTATTCAAATAATTCTAGTTGATTACCTTTGTGTCAAATTTAGTTTATGGATTACATCGATTTACATAAGGAATACAAAGCCAATTCACTTTTCGGAAGATATATTACTTTAAAAGATATTGAGCCGCTTTTATCCAAATTTCAAACAGAAGTCATTGGAAGATCAGTTTTAGGAAAACCTATCTATAAATATGAAATTGGAACAGGTAAAATCAGAATTCTGATGTGGTCTCAAATGCATGGAAACGAAAGTACAACAACCAAAGCTTTGTTTGATTTTTTCAATATAATTCATTCGCAAGAAGCATTAGGTGTAAAGTTACTTCAAGAATTTACTTTTTGTTTTCTTCCGATGGTAAATCCTGATGGAGCCGAATTGTATACTCGTGAAAATGCAAATAAAGTTGATTTAAACAGAGATTCAGTTGATTTGTCTCAACCCGAAAGTCAATTACTTCGTAAAACATTTGATGATTTCAAACCCGATTTTTGTTACAATCTTCACGATCAACGAACCATTTTTGGAGCAGGAAATGAAGGTAATGTTGCAACAGTTTCTTTTTTAGCTCCAGCTTTTAACGAAAGTCGAGAAATAAACGAAGTTCGAGCCAAAGCGATGAATGTTATTGTGGCTATGAATAATGAACTTCAAAATCACATTCCAAATCAAGTCGGAAGATTTGATGACGGATTTAATATCAATTGCATTGGAGATAGATTTACATCTTTAAATGTTCCTACTATTTTATTTGAAGCAGGACATTATCAAGAGGATTATTATAGAGAATATACTCGAAAAATGATTTTCATTGCTTTAATTTCTGGATTGAAGCATATTTACGAAAACGATGTAGTTGATAATGAAATCGCAAAATATTTGTCAATTTCTCAAAATAATATCGTTTTTTATGATTTTCTTTATAAAAACATCAAAATAAATTATGATGGTAAAGAAATAATTACGAATTTTGCTGCTCAATACAAAGAAGAGCTAATTGATGGTAAAATCCAGTTGAACGCTTACATAGCTGAAATTGGTGAGTTGAAAGGAAAATTTGGTCATATCATGTACAACGCACACAAAATGTTGTATTCTGACAATGAAGAAAATATTCCTAAATTAAATCAAAAAGTCAATTTTTATTTAGGAAATAGCATAAAATTTGTTAATGGTTTAAAAAAATAACATTATTTTTTGTTTTTTATTAAATAAAATGTATTAATTTGTATTTATAAATCAAAACAATAATATAAATTAGTAATTATGAGTAAGTTTCGTTTAGATGAAGTAGATCACCAAATCCTTGATATGTTAATTGATAACACAAGAGTTCCATTTACTGACATCGCAAAAAAATTATTAATTTCTGCAGGAACAGTTCACGTAAGAGTTAAGAAAATGGAAGATGCAGGAATCATTATGGGTTCTTCATTGACTTTAGATTATGAAAAATTAGGATATTCTTTCATCGCTTACGTTGGTGTTTTCTTGAATAATACTTCACAAACTAAATTTGTTTTAGAAAGAATTAACGAAATTCCATTCGTAACCGTTGCTCATGTAACTACAGGTAAATTCAACATTTTCTGTAAAATTAGAGCAAAAGATACTAAACATGCTAAAGACGTAATCTTCATGATTGACGATATCGAAGGTGTTTACAGAACTGAAACAATGATTTCACTTGAGGAAAGTATCAACGACAAAAAACGTTTGATGCACACCATTTTCAAAGACATTTAATTTTCTAATGAAAATCAATTATACCAACCTCAAGTTTTTTGCTTGAGGTTTTTTTGTATATTTAAATTCAATTTTTTTCTATGTACACACTACCAAAAATAGAACGTTTCAATCAAAATGTATTGTCCAAATACCACATTTATAATAGTGTATTTATAACCTTACCTTTTGATGCTATTGATAATACAGGAGTTTTATTACCGCTTTTTACAGAAGTTTGTGATAACGGATTCAAGAATAATCTTTCGCCAGTTGAGATTGTTAATTCGTTTGCAAAAAAATACTTGGATAACGTTTCCGAAGAAGAAAAAATTGGTTTGATGTTTCGTTTCATTCAATATGTAGAACGTCAAATTGTTCTTTTTGATGCTATTGAAGATGCAGCTTTTCCAGTGGTGAATAATATGGAAGGAAAAGGTTCGCTTCGTGATGTAAAAGAACGAGCTGATACTAAAGAATTAAAGCAAGAATTACAATCTTTTTTAGAAGATTTTAATATTAGGACAGTTCTAACTGCACATCCAACTCAATTTTATCCAGGTTCAGTTTTGGGAATAATTACCGATTTGACGGATGCTATTCGTGAAAATGATTTGAATAAAATCAAAGAATTATTGGCACAATTAGGAAAAACTCCATTTATAAAAAAGGATAAACCAACACCTTTTGACGAGGCTGTGAGTTTGATATGGTATTTGGAAAATGTTTTTTATCAAACATCAGGCGAAATGTTACAGTACATTCAGAAGAATATTTTTAAAGAAAAATCCATTTCCAATTCTATAATAAATTTAGGATTTTGGCCTGGAGGCGATAGAGATGGAAATCCATTTGTAACCACAGAAATCACTTTAAAAGTTGCTGATAGATTAAGAACTTCAATTCTTAAATCATATTATTTGGATGTTAGAAAACTAAAAAGAAAACTAACATTTTCTGGAATTGAAACCATAATTTCAGATATTGAAAATAAACTATATCGTTCTGTATTTTATTCAACAGGAACTATTTATATTACTTTATCGGAACTAAAAGATAAATTAAATGAAATCAAGTTACTTTGCATAGAAAAACACCAATCGTTGTATTTAGACGACATCAATGATTTGATAAATAAAGTAAATGTATTCGGATTTCACTTTGCATCTTTAGATATTCGTCAGAATAGTAAAATTCATAATAAAGTAATTAAAACCATTTTTGATTCCCTTGGAACAGGCAATGAAAATTTCAAAGATTACTTTACGTATTCAAGTGAAAAACGAATGGAATTACTAGCAACAATTTCTGGAAACATTTCTTCTGATTTGTTTAACGATGAAATGACAAAGCAAACATTAGATTCTATTTTTGCCATCAAGACAATTCAAGAAAATAATGGTGAGTTAGGAGCCAACCGCTACATTATTTCCAACAATGAAAGTGCGTTGAATGTGATGGAGACCTTTGCGTTGTTCAAATTATGCAATTGGGAAAATCCATCGGTAGATATTGTTCCGTTATTTGAATCGATTGAAGATTTGAAAGATGCTGACAAAATTATGGAGCAATTGTACACTAATAAAGAGTACGCTGCCCATTTAAAAAATAGAAACAACAAGCAAACCGTAATGTTAGGTTTCTCCGACGGAACCAAAGATGGCGGATATTTGATGGCAAATTGGGGAATTTATAAAGCCAAACAAACCATAACAACAATCTCAAGAAAATACGGAATTAAAGTAATTTTCTTCGATGGACGTGGTGGTCCGCCAGCGCGTGGTGGTGGAAAAACACATAAATTTTATGCGTCATTAGGTTCAGAAATTGAAAATCAAGAAATTCAATTGACAATTCAAGGTCAGACTATTAGTTCTAATTTTGGAACAACAGAATCGTGTCGTTATAATTTAGAAAACCTTTTAAGTGCTGGAGTTGCAAATCAGATTTACAAAAATGAAAGCATCAATTTGTCCGATTCCGATAAGAAAATCATTGACGAACTTTCAGAAATTGGCTATCAAAAATATTTGAGTTTCAAAAATCATCCTAAGTTTATTCCTTATTTGGAGCAAATGAGTACGTTGAATTATTATTCCAAAACCAATATTGGAAGTCGTCCATCTAAAAGAAATGCAAGCGAAAGTCTTGATTTTGCTGATTTGCGTGCCATTCCGTTTGTAGGTTCGTGGAGTCAAATGAAACAAAATGTTCCTGGTTTTTTTGGAGTTGGTTCGGCTTTAAAACATTTTGAAACCACCAACCAATGGGAAAAAGTACAATCGCTATTTGATACGTCGTTGTTTTTCAGAACATTATTAGAAAACAGTATGATGTCGTTGGCAAAATCTTTTTTTCCTTTAACACAATACATGAAAAACGATACTGAGTTTGGTGATTTTTGGCAAATAATCTTCGATGAATTTCAAGAAACCAAGCGATTATTACTAAAAATTGCAGGACACAAAGAACTAATGGAAAACTATCCTGATGGAAAAGCTTCTATCAAAATGCGCGAAGATATTGTGTTACCATTGTTAACGATTCAGCAATATGCTTTAATGCAAATCAACGAAATCAAAAAGGGTAGTGGTGATGCCAAACTTTTAGAAGTTTATGAAAAATTAGTATTGCGCTCTCTTTTTGGAAATACTAATGCTAGCAGGAATTCGGCTTAAAATATTGAATAGTTAAAATACAAATTAAATTAGATTATGAAACCAACCCAACTAAAATCCAACGAATACGCACCATTTTACGCAAACTACGTCGCACAAGTTTCTGATGAATATACTCTAGTAGAAGAATTAGAAATTTCTTTGCATCGTTACATCAAATTTGTGCAAGATATTCCGATGGATAAATTTGATTACAGTTATGCTGAAGAAAAATGGACTATTAAGGATATTATTCAACATACTATTGACGCCGAAAGAGTTTTTGCCTACAGAGCTTTACGTTTTGCTAGAAATGACAAAACCGAATTGCCAGGATATGAAGAAGACGATTATGCCAACGAAGCCAACGGAAACAAAAGAAGCATCATGGAATTGCTAACAGAGTTTTCGGCTGTTCGCCATGCAACGTTGTTGTTATTCAAATCTTTTAATGAAGAACAACTTCTACGAGTTGGTTATGCAAATAACAATCCGATGTCGGTTAGAGCACTTGGTTTTGTAATTATAGGTCATCAGAATCATCATCAAAAAGTTTTTGAAGAAAGATATTTGTAAAGTACGAAGTACAAAGTACGAAGTGTATAAAAGTGCATAAAAAATCCCAAATTTAACTTTCTAAATTTGGGATTTTTACTTCGTACTTTGTACTTTGTACTTCGTACTTATTTCTTATTCTTCGTCTTCATCGTCATCATTAAAATTATCTGATGGTTCGTCATCATCATCATCGTCATCTTCACCATCATCAGAACCGCCTTTGTCTTTTAGTAAATCTTCTTCAACATCGTCATCATCACCAGAAGCATCTTCATCGTCATCTAGACCTGCAACAGGAATAATAGGTTCGATTACTGCATCTAAATCATCATCCTCATCAAATTTTTCCATTCTGCTTGCCAATTTAGTACTTACTTTCACTAAATAAATAGTGTCTTCAGTTCTTACTTCAACAGCTTCAACAAGTTCGTTTTGAGCATTTCTGAAACGGATGATATCACTATCGTCATATCCTTCAGGAAATTTCTCTACTAATAAGTTTAAAATATCGCCAGTTAGCTTAGCATAATCAACAATAACTCTTCTCATAAATGTATTTTATTGGTCTAATAAATATGCAAAAATTAAGGGAGCAACAATGGTTGCATCCGACTCGATGATGAACTTTGGAGTATGAATATCCAATTTACCCCAAGTGATTTTTTCATTTGGAACCGCACCTGAGTACGAACCATAACTAGTTGTAGAATCTGAAATCTGACAGAAATAACTCCAGAAAGGAATGTCATGCATTTCCATATCTTGGTACAACATTGGAACTACACAAATAGGAAAATCTCCTGCAATTCCACCACCTATTTGGAAGAAACCAACACCTTTACCACTTGAATTTTTTGGATACCAATCGGCTAACCACATCATGTATTCAATTCCGCTTTTCATAGTAGTAGGTTTGAATTCACCTTTAATACAATAAGAAGCAAAAATATTACCCATCGTACTGTCTTCCCAACCTGGAACTACAATTGGAAGATTTTTTTCTGCAGCAGCAACCATCCAAGAATCTTTTGGATCAATTTCGTAGTATTGTTCTAAAACACCAGAATTAATCATTTGATACATAAATTCATGTGGAAAATATCTTTCTCCTTTTGAATCGGCATTATTCCAAATATCATATAAGTGTGATTGTAATCTTCTGAAAGCTTCTTCTTCAGGAATACAAGTATCTGTAACTCTATTGTAGTGATTTTCTAATAAATCCCATTCTTCTTGTGGAGATAAATCTCTGTAATTTGGAACTCTTTTGTAAGAATTGTGAGCAACTAAATTCATAATATCTTCTTCAAGATTAGCTCCAGTACAGGATATAATATGTACTTTATCTTGACGAATCATTTCTGCTAGCGATTTTCCTAACTCAGCAGTACTCATTGCACCTGCTAGAGTTATCATCATTTTTCCATTTTCTAGTAAATGTTGCTCATAACCTTTGGCAGCATCTACTAAAGCAGCTGCATTGAAATGAAGATAATTCTTCTCAATAAACTGACTTATTGGTCCTTTGCTCATTTTGTTTATTTAATGTTTATGATTGTAGTTTGGTTATCAAAGAAAAACTTTTTTTCTAAAACTTCAAACTGTTTTTTTATTATTTTTTTGTGTAACCTAAAATTTTCAAAACATCTTCAGCAGTTTGTTGTTCCGAGAAAATTTCAGTTGCTATAATTCCGTTTGCATCTTTGTCAATCAAAATGTGTTTTGGTTGAGGAATCAAACAGTGGTGTAATCCGCCATATCCACCGATGGTTTCTTGATAAGCACCAGTATTGAAAAAACCAATGTATAAAGGTTTTTCTTTATTGTATTTTGGCAAATAGATAGCATTCATATTTTGCTCCGAATTGTAATAATCGTCGCTATCACAAGTCATTCCGCCCAATAAAACCCTTTCATAATTATCATTCCAGCGATTTATGGCTAATAAAATAAAACGCTTGTTAATTGCCCAAGTATCAGGTAAGGTTGTAATAAATGACGAGTCAATCATGTTCCAAGCTTCTCTATCATTTTGTTGTTTTTGGTATAAAACTTGATAAATAGCACCTCCTGATTCACCAACAGTAAACGAACCAAATTCAGTAAAAATATTTGGCACATCTACTTCAGCTTCTTCACAAGCAATCTTGATTTGATTGATAACTTCATCAACCATATATTGGTAATCGTATTCAAAGGCTAATGAGTTTTTTATAGGAAATCCGCCACCAATGTTCAAGCCATCTAGCGAAGGACATTCTTTTTTCAATGCAATGTAAACTTTAATACATTTTACCAATTCATTCCAGTAATAGGCATTGTCATTAATTCCTGTATTGATAAAGAAGTGAAGCATTTTCAACTCTAAATTATCATTTTCTTGAATTTGTTTTTTGTAAAACTGAACGATATTTTTATATCCAATTCCTAAACGAGAGGTGTAAAACTCAAATTTTGGTTCTTCCTCAGCAGCAATTCTAATTCCGATTTTGAATTTTCCTTTGATTTCTGCTTGTAATAAATCCAATTCTTCATAATTATCAATTATCGGAATCGTATTTTTATGACCATTATTAATCAATCGAGCAATGTTGGTAACGTATTGATCTCTTTTAAAACCATTACAAATTACATAAGTACTTTTGTTTATTTTACCATTTTCAAGTAAATTTTCAACAATATTGATATCAAATGCTGACGATGTTTCTACGTGAATATTATTTTTGAAAGCCTCATTCATAATGTATTCAAAATGAGAACTTTTTGTGCAATAACAATAATAGTATTTACCTTCATAATTGTTTTTTTCCATAGCATTTCTGAACCAATTTTTGGCTCTTTTAATGTTGTTGGAAATTTGAGGTAAATAGGTGAATTTTAAAGGCGTACCATATTGTTCTACCAATTTCATCAAATCGATGTTGTGAAATTGAAGCGTACTATCTTTGTTTAAAGTAAATTCTTCTTGTGGAAAGTAGTAAGTTTGATTAATTAGGTCGAAATATTTTGTATTCATTTGATTTTGAAAATTTATTAGATTATTAAAAAAACAGCTAATCTAATTTTCTCAAACCCTAATGTTTGCATAAATTATAGGAAGTTTTTCAGTTTCAGATTTGAATAATTCTAAAAACAAGCCTAAAATAGTCCGAATTGATGTTAAAAACGTAACACATAGTACTTGAAAACCAGAATTGGTTTTTAGCGTGAAAGTGCTATTGATAGTAGTGTTAGTATTATTTTTCATCAGGACAAATGTAAAAAATAAAATTACCGAAATGCAATAAATTTTATAAAAAATATTACGATTTATAATCTTTAAAGCTATTAATAATCAATTCATTTTCAACGGATTGGTTTATGATGATTTTTCCAATACCATTTATTAAAGCAAATTGAACTTTTCCGTACTCGTTTTTCTTATCGTGAATAAGTAAATTTTGAATAGAAACAATGTCTTCATCACTAAAATCATGCGGTTCATAAATAGTAGAGATGATGTATTTAATTTGATAAAATTCTTCATTAGAAAGTAATCCTTTTTCTTTTGAAATATAACTTTCTAAAATCATTCCAATAGCAATGGCTTCACCATGAAGTAATGGCGTTGCCGATTGTAAAAAATGACTTTCAATGGCGTGTCCTAAGGTATGACCAAAGTTCAGTGCTTTTCGAATCCCGTTTTCTGTTGGATCTTGTTTTACAATTTCGTTTTTAATTTCTATCGAACGGTAAATTAATGTATCAAAATCGGCAAAATCAATTTGAGATAAATCTAAGAATTGTTCCCAATATTTTTTGTCATAAATTAAGCCATGTTTGAGCATTTCAGCTAATCCTGAACGCAGTTCCCTTTGAGATAAAGTTTCAAGAAAATCAGAATCAATCAGTAACATTTGAGGTACATTTATTACACCAATTTGGTTTTTTAAGTTGCCTAAATCAACACCATTTTTTCCACCAATTGAAGCATCAACCATTCCTAATAAAGTGGTTGGAACGTTTATGAAATCTATTCCTCTTTTGAAAGTAGAAGCAATGAACCCTCCAATATCAGTTATCACGCCACCTCCAAGATTGATGAGTACACTTTTTCTGTCAGCACCAAGGTCGGATAGTATTGACCAAATTTCTACACAAGTTGTAATAGTTTTTATTTCTTCTCCAGCTTCAATTTCTATAATTTCAATTGGAATTTCTGTAGCTAAATTTGGTAAAAATTTTGACAAGCAATATTCGTTAGTATGTTCGTCAACTATAATAAAAATGGAAGAATATTTTTTTTCAGATATAAAATCATTGATTTTTTCATATCCATTTTCGTTGAAAAATATTTGATAACCGTTGGCTTCGATGGATTGCATACAGAGTTTTAATTTGGAACAAAAATAGAGATATTATTTTATCCATTTAAACTTTAACAATAACTTATTTTTTCGTTAAAATTCTTTTAGCTTAATACGAAATGATTACTTTTGTTTAATTAATATAAATAAATGTTAAACAAAATATATTTTGAAACCTATAATTGCAACCCAAGAAAAAGAAAATTTATCTGATATTCAGATTGATAGAGTCATTGAAATGGCGTGGGAAGATCGAACTCCATTTGATGCTATAAAGTTTCAGTTTGGCTTGTCTGAAGCCGAAGTTAAAGCTTTAATGAAAAAAGAATTAAAATTTAGTAGCTATAAATTGTGGCGTGAAAGAGTTGAAAATTGTAAAACCAAGCACTTAGCAAAACGAGTAGAAGGTATTGATCGATTCAAATGCAATTTACAACGTGCCATTTCAAACAATAAAATTTCTAAAAGATAAAATGGAAAGTAAGAAACCAGATAATATAGTTTTTTCAGAAGAAGAAGGTTATAATGCGAGTTTATTATCTTATTCTACAAGTGTTGGCGCGCCAGTTATCAAAATGGATGATGTTGTGTCATGGAAAAGTAGAGGAATAAGCAACGTAAATAAAGAGTTTGAAAATAAGTTTAATGAACTTAAAATTCAATATGAAAAATTGATGCAAGAATTTGAATGGAACGAATTGGTTTATAACTCCAAGTTTTCATTTGAACCTGTAATCGGTGAAATTTATCATTTATATACCAACAATGACGGAACAAATTCACTTTCATTAATAGCTCCAAACGAATGGAACAAAGAGCATATTGGAACTTTCAAATTGAATAGCGAAAGAAAATGGGTTCATCTTTTATAAATTTAATTTCAAATGAGTAAAATTCATATCAATAAAGACCAGATAGAACAACTTGAAAAACAAAAAAGAGTTCACTTAATCAATAGTTTAGGTGGCTTCAAAAGTGTTGCTTTGGTTGGAACTTCTGATAAAAAAGGCAATGAAAATCTAGCAATTTTTAGTTCTTTTTTTCACATTGGTGCTAATCCTCCACTTATAGGAATGATATTTCGTCCAAGTCCACCAGAACGTGATACACTTCACAATATTTTTGAAACAGGTTTTTATACAATCAATCATATCAATGAAGCTATTTGTAAACAAGCTCATCAAACTTCGGCAAGATACGATGAAGGAGTTTCTGAATTTGATGCAACTAATTTAAAATCAGAATATAAAAATGACTTTTTTGCGCCATTTGTGGTAGAAAGTAACATTCAATTAGGAGTAGAATTTAAAGAAAAAATGGATATTTCTATAAATAGCACAACTATGATTATAGGTGAAATTATTCAAATTTATATTCCAGAAAATTGTTTGCTTGATGATGGTTTTATCGATATAGAAAAAGCCAACACAATCACCTGTTCCGGTTTAGATAGTTATCATAAAACAATTCAATTAGACAGATTGAGCTACGCAAAACCTGATAAAGAAATCACCTCATTACTCTAAAAATTGAAAAAAAAAACTATAAATATTGTTTGGTTCAAACGTGATTTGCGTTTTACAGATCACGAACCACTTTATTTTGCGCAACAGGAAGAGATTCCGGTTTTATTAGTTTATTTCTTTGAACCTTCGGTAATGAATTATGATGATTCTGATGTACGTCATTGGAGGTTTATCTACGAATCATTGCAGGAAATGCAAGTCAAATTAAATTCAATTGCTACAAATATTTATATTTTTCATAACGAAGTGCAATCCGTTTTTAATGAATTGCATAAAATCTATAATATAAAAACTGTTTTCTCACATCAAGAAATTGGAAATAAAATCACTTTTGATAGGGATATTGAAATGCAAAGATTTTTTGATTCCAATGAAATCCATTGGAAACAATCACAAATGCATGGCGTAATTCGCAAGTTAAAATCAAGAAGCAATTGGGACAAACGATGGGAACAAGTAATGCGTGATGTTCCTAAAATGGTTGATTTTAATGCCTTAAAAGTAGAAAGTTTGGAACCCTATTGCTACGAAAAGTTAAAAGGAAACGAACTTTCAACAGAAATCACAACACGAAATAAAAACTTCCAACAAGGCGGTGAATATTGGGCTTGGCGCTATTTAGATAGTTTTGTAAAAGAGCGTCATGTGAATTATAGCAAACACATTTCCAAACCTAATTTAAGCCGAAATGGTTGCAGTCGTTTGTCACCTTATTTGACTTATGGAAATATTAGTATGCGAATGGTTTATCAGTACACCAATCAGCATTATGAAGCGTCCAAAAATAAAAGAGCGATGTTGAATTTTGTTTCAAGACTACATTGGCATTGCCATTTTATGCAAAAATTTGAAGACGAATGCCAAATGGAATTTGAAAACGCAAATCGAGCTTATGATTCTTTAATAAAACCAAAAAATGAAACCTATATAAAAGCTTGGCAAGAAGGCAAAACTGGAGTTCCAATTGTGGATGCGTGCATGCGATGTTTAGTTCAAACCGGTTACATAAATTTCAGAATGAGAGCGATGGTTGTTTCGTTTTTCACTTTCAACTTATGGCAAGATTGGCGCGAATTACATTTTCTAGCACGACAATTTTTGGATTATGAACCTGGAATTCACTATCCACAAATACAAATGCAATCGGGAACAACTGGAATTAATACGATTAGAATTTACAATCCAATTAAAAATTCCGAAGAACATGATTCAGAAGGGATTTTCATCAAAAAATGGTTGCCAGAATTAGCAGAAATTCCAGTAAATTTAATTCACGAGCCTTGGAAATTAAACGCAATCGAACAACAATTTTACAACTGTGAAATTGGTAAAGAGTATCCATTTCCAATTGTAGATATTGATGAAACCCGAAAAAAAGCAAGTGATATTGTATGGAGTTTTAGAAAAAAAGATAATGTCAAAGAAGAAGGTAAACGAATCTTAAAGAAACACGTTAGTAACCCAAATAAACCTAAAAATGCGAGGAGTAAAAAAGCAAAACCTTCCAAGTAAAACATGCATCGTTTGCCAAAAACCATTCACTTGGCGCAAAAAATGGGAAAAAGTTTGGGACGAAGTAAAATATTGTAGTGATAAATGCAGAATGAATAAAGCAAAATAGCCACAGATTCACAGATTAGTAACTAAATAAAAAATCTGTGAATTAGTGGCAAATAAAAAAATATAACGGAATTATAAAGAATTTGGGATATTGTCCATTTTATGACTTTTCATAGCATTTATAACTAGAGTTTCAAACATATCATCTACCTTTCTGTTATTGTACTTGAAAACTGCTTCTGCAACATATTTGGGTAAATGTTTTAAACTTACTTGATGATGTTGTCCGATTATCTGTCTGCGGATTATTGCCCAAAAACTTTCAATCGAGTTCGTATTTACTCCTTTGTATGAGTATAACCTTTGATGGTCTATTTTTACGTGTTCAATAATTTCATCCATTCTCGAATAACCTTTATACTCGTCAGAAATTAAAACGCTATCATCTACATCAACGTATTTTTGAACCATTTCTTTTAATTGCTTTGATGTTACTTGTTTTGATACTTGTGCTACTACATCGCCATTTCTTTCAACTATTCCAATAACAGGAATTTTTGAAGTACCACGACCACGTTTTGGATTTTCAGCAGATTTTGCTGGATTACCTTTACCACGTTTGAACTTTATTCCCACTTCTTTTAATTCGTCTATTCTTTCGTCTAATTCTGGTATTGATGTTTTAACTAATGGTTTATTAGTTTCTCCATTATTAAACTTTCTTGGTTTACCTCCAACATACATTTCGTCCATTTCAACAATACCTTCTAATTCTATTGTATCGTTTTCAATTATCATTAGATTACGCATTTTGTGATACATATTTAATGCAGTAGGATAACTTACATTTAGATTACGTTGTAGTTGTAATGCAGACAAACCTTTCTTTGCATCGCATACAATTGAAAACGCAAACATCCACTTTTTTAAACCCATATTTGTACTATGCAAAGCAGTATCAACTGTTACAAATGTAGATTTACCACAACTATAACATTTGAAACGTAAATCCTTACCTCTTTTAGAAAGATTTGGCGATTCACAATAAGCACATATTGGAGTATCACCCCAACGTTTTTGCTCAAAGTATTTAACCGCATCTAATTCGGTTGGAAACTTTTCTGATATTTCTACAATATTCATACGTTTGTTTTTTATAATAATTATAATAGCAATAAAAATAGTTTACATATATTTGTTTTTACGATAATTTGTGCGCACTCATTGTTGTTTTTAAACTTAAAATTTAAACTCATTTACAATGAAAAACAAATTAAAAATAAAGGAAACTTATATAAGAGTACCTTTACAGAACGTTGGCGGAATTTTACAATTAATCGCAATTTGTTGCGTTTTTTGTTACAATTCCAAAAAAAACAAATAGAAGTCTGCGCAACTTTTTGTTTTAACCTCACTTCTGCAAGTGAGGTTTTTTTGTAAACTATTTTTTATCACTATTAATTTCATATACAGATATGAAATATATTTATGTTTATTTAATAAAATAACTATATTTGACTTTCATAATTTTTAAAAAATTACAATGTAAAAATACAGAATAATTATCTAAATATCAATAGCGTAGCTATATAATCTTTCTCCGAAAAACCGCCAATTTATTCAATAGAAACATAGATTATAAGTGTACTGCTCTCGTTATGCGTGGGCTTTCTCTTATCTATGTTTCGGGTGCTTGGCGGTACCTTCGGCGTTGGATTTAGAGTTTGTTCCACGCTGTTGTTTTCTAACAAACTTTAAAGCTTTTTGGAACGAGGGCAACCAATTTTTTTTATGAAAACAAATTTTTTAAAATCAGTATTATTACTGATAATTTCGTTAACTCTTTTTAGTTGTTCATCAGATTCAGATGAAACATCAGCACCAGCACCTTGTCCTCAAGGTTACACAGGAGCAAATTGTTCTACACAAATTACTCCTAGTAAAATTATCATTAGTAAAATTAGAGTTAATGTGTTTCCTAATCTAAACGGAACAAACACTTGGGATTCTGTTATAAATGTTGCACCTGATATTTTTGTTAGATTAGGCATAGGAGATGGAAGTAATTCGACCATTACTCTTTACACAAGTAATTATATAAATGATGCTTTAAGTAATGGCTCAAATTATTTTGATTTTATTCCAACTACACCTATTGAATTATTATTTCCAACACAACAACACGTTTTAATATTAGGTGATTATGATTCAGCTTCATCTAATGATTTAATGGGTGGTTTAATTTTTAATCCTTATAATTCTAATAATGGATTCCCTACAACTATAACTATAAGTAATTCATCTATACCATTAAAATTTGAATTAACAGTTTCTTACGTTTGGTAACATCAATAATTTCAAAGAGCATTTTTTTAAAGCCGTAATTAATTACGGCTTTTTCATTATAACTTTTTTGATTCAATTTTGTGATATTTCTTTCTTAATTTATTAATTAATTTTTCATCTATTCCAAACTTTTCTAAATCATCAATATTTAGTTTTTTTGTTTCAAATACATTATATTCTAATAGTTTGTATAAATCTCCTTTTGATGATAAAGGAAGTAAAACTTCTCTAATAAAAATGTTGTTCAATGCCAAATTTGGCATATATGTTTTTTGTAAATCAAGAGTTAATTTTACCATTTCAGAATTAACTGATTTTATATCTTCTTTGATAGTTAATCTAAATAGTCTTATAAATAACCCTATTAATAAAGCTATTAACCACCAATTCCAATGTTCTAATATATATTCTATCATTGTATATTTTTTGAGTTTGTTTATATCATTAAGAATAAAGAAAAAAATAGTACTTAATGTAGCTATTAATTCTATAGTTTTTAACAATGTTGTAATTATTTGTTTTATCATATCTTTGTGTTTTAAGTTTAACACGAAGATATGATTTTTTTTGGGCGGACGCGCTATATCCCAAATTCTTTATAATTCCGAAATATAATGCCAAAAACCTTAAGATTAATTCTCGGAGATCAATTAAATAGCAATCATTCTTGGTTTAAAACGGTAGATGATTCGGTGACTTATGTGATGATGGAAATTCGTTCCGAAACTGATTATGCTAAGCATCACATTCAAAAAGTAGTTGGAATATTTGCCGCAATGCAAGATCTGAAAAATAATTTACTGTCTCAAAATCATAAAGTTATCTATATCTGTCTAAATGATAAAAATAACTTACAATCTTTTGAAAAAAATATTCAAAACTTAATTTCAGAACATGATTTTAAACATTTTGAATATCAATTTCCTGATGAATATCGAGTGGATTTGGATTTGAAAAGTCTTTGTAACGTTGTTTCAATTTCTAGTACTGCAGTTGACTCGGAACATTTTTTTACTACTCGAAATGAACTCGGAGATTTTTTTGAAGGCAAGAAAACATACCTAATGGAAAGTTTTTATCGAGCCATGCGAAAAAAGCACAACATCATGATGGAAGGCGATAAGCCACTAACAGGTCAATGGAATTACGATGGTGAAAACCGAAAGAAATTACCAAAAAATCACAAGCCAATTGCTCCTTTAGTTTTCAATAATGATGTTTCTAAAATCTATGAAGAAATCACTAAAAGCGATGTAAAAACCATTGGAACTATAGATGCTAAAAACTTTATTTGGCCCATAAATAGAAAGCAATCTTTAGAATTATTAGATTTTTTTGCAGAAGAATGTTTACAATTATTTGGAAGTTATCAAGATGCGATGACTCCAAACGAATGGTCGTTGTATCATTCTCGGATTTCGTTTTCGATGAATGTAAAAATGATTTCTCCTCAAGAAGTTATAGACAGATGCATTGAAGAATGGAAAAAACGCCCAAACGAAATAGAATTCAATCAATTGGAAGGTTTTGTGCGTCAAATTATCGGCTGGCGTGAATACATGCGCGGCATTTATTGGAACAAAATGCCAGAATTTGCAAGTATGAATTTCTTCAATAATCAAGAAAAATTGCCAAATTGGTTTTGGACAGGAAAAACCAAAATGAATTGCATGAAAGATGCCATAAATCAATCGTTAAATTATGCGTATGCGCATCACATTCAGCGCTTAATGATTACAGGAAATTTTGCGCTTTTAGCAGGAATTCATCCAGATGAAATTGACGCTTGGTATCTCGGAATTTACATTGATGCTTTTGAATGGGTTGAAATTACTAATACTCGCGGCATGAGTCAATTTGCAGATGGCGGAATTGTAGGCACAAAACCTTATGTAAGTTCGGCATCCTACATTGATAAAATGAGTCATTATTGCGGCAGTTGTTTTTACAAAAAAGCAATAAAAACTGGAGATAAAGCATGTCCTTTTAATAGTTTGTATTGGAATTTTTATGACAGAAATGAAGATAAATTAGGAAAAAATCCTCGAATCGGAATGATGTACAATGTTTGGCGAAAAATGAAACCAGAAGACAAAACAGCTATGCTGGAACAAGCTGATTATTATTTGAAAAATATAAATGAATTATGAGAACATCGATAGTTTGGTTTAAAACTGATTTAAGATTACATGATAACGAAACGCTTATCAAAGCAATTTCACAAAGCGATGAGATTATTCCAATATATTGTTTTGATGAGGCTGAATTTGTTACCACTGAATTTGGATTCCAAAAAACAGGAAGTTTTAGAGCTCAATTTTTATTAGAATCACTAATTGATTTGGATAACAATTTAAGAGCAATTGGTTCGGGATTATTGATTTTGAAAGGTAAACCTGAAGTTGAAATTCCGAAAATTGTACAACAATATAAAGCAACCAAAGTGTTTTCTAAAAAAGAAGTTTCTTATGAAGAAAATCAAACAGAACTAAAAGTTAGAGAAGAATTATTCAAATTGAAATGTGAACTTAAAACATTTAGCACAAGTACATTGTATCATGCCGAAGACTTACCATTTTCAATAAAAGATATTCCAGATGTTTTTACAAATTTCAGAAAGAAAACAGAAAAAGATGCTTCAATTAGAGTATCATTTGACGAACCAAAAGAATTAAAATCTCCTGAAATCGAAACTTTAAAACTGCCAACTTTAGAAGAATTAGGATTGAATTTTGAAGCGTTAGATACACGAGCTGTTTTGCAATTTAATGGCGGAGAAACTAAGGCAATTGATAGATTAAATCATTATTTTTTTGAAACCAAATGTATTTCTGAATATAAAGAAACTCGAAACGGTTTAGTTGGAGCCGATTATTCGTCTAAATTTTCAGCTTGGTTGGCATTAGGTTGCATCTCACCGAGATTTATATATGATGAACTCAAAAAATATGAAACTCAATTTGGTGCAAATGAATCGACTTATTGGTTGGTTTTTGAATTATTATGGCGAGATTATTTCCGTTTTATGATGAAAAAATACAACGCCAAATTCTTTCAACAAGCTGGAATTCAAAACAAAGGAATTCCAGTTAACAAACACAACACGCACCAACTTCAAGAATGGATTAATGGTGAAACTGGAGTTGATTTTGTAGATGCTAACATGATTGAACTAAAACTCACAGGATTCATGAGCAATCGTGGACGTCAAAATGTGGCGAGTTATATATGTAATGATTTAAAACTTGATTGGCGTTATGGTGCTGCTTATTTTGAACAGCAACTAATTGATTATGATGTTTGTAGCAATTGGGGAAATTGGGCTTATCTAGCCGGTGTTGGAAATGATCCAAGAGGAAATAGATATTTTAATATAGAAAAACAAGCATCTGATTATGATAAAGATAAAAAGTATAGGAATTTGTGGTTAAAATCATAAAATTAATTCTAAAACTCTATTTATATTTGCATAATTAATAAAATTTCGATGGACAAAATTTTCAACAATACTGAAGTTGCTTTCTCATTAAAAAGTGATACTGAATTAGACAGAGCCTATTTTCTTTTCAAAATGATTTCCAACGAACCACTGGTTAGAATCGGAACTGCTGTCACCAACTTTGCCTTGAAAGCACATTTACCAGTTGAAGGATTGATTCGTGCTACGGTTTTCGACCATTTTTGTGGTGGCGTAAACGAAATGGATTGCCTAAAAGTTGTTGATAATATGTATACCAAAGGTGTTTCATCGGTTTTGGATTATTCTGTGGAAGGTAAAGAAGAAGAAGCTCAATTTGATGCGGCTTTAGAAATGACTTTAAAAACAGTTGAATTTGCTAAAGAACGTCAAGCAATTCCGTTTGCAGTTTTTAAGCCAACAGGTTTAGGAAGATTAGATTTATATACAAAAGTAGGAGAGAAGCAAGCACTTACTGAAGACGAACAATCCGAATGGAATAGAGTTTTAGAACGTTTTGAAATCATTTGTAAAACGGCTCATTCAAAAGATGTTGCGTTATTAATTGATGCAGAAGAAAGTTGGATGCAAGATGCCGCCGATGATTTGGTAGAAGACATGATGCGCAAGTACAACAAAGAAAAAGTGATTGTTTTCAATACTTTACAAATGTATCGTTGGGATAGAATGGATTATCTAAAAGCATTGCACGAAAGAGCAAAAGCAGATGGTTTTTATATCGGAATGAAGCTAGTTCGAGGTGCTTACATGGAAAAAGAGCACAAACGAGCAGAAGAAAATGGCTATTCAACTCCAATTTGTGCTTCGAAACAAGCTACAGATGATAACTATAATGCAGCAGTTGATTATATGATGAAGCACATTGATAAAATGGCCATCTTCGCTGGAACGCACAATGAAGAAAGTTCTTATAAATTAATGGAAATGTTGAAAGATAACTCTATTGAAATTAAAGACCAACGCATTTGGTTTGGGCAATTATACGGAATGAGTGATAATATTAGTTATAATTTGGCTGCACACGGATATAATGTGGCTAAATATTTACCATTTGGACCAGTTCGAGATGTGATGCCGTACTTAATTCGTCGTGCCGAAGAAAACACTTCAGTTGCCGGACAAACAAGTAGAGAGTTAAATTTATTGAAATCAGAAAGAGAAAGAAGAAAATCAAAATAAAAAATAATAAATCCCGAGTTAATAGCTTGGGATTTTTATTTACTGCAAATTTGCGGTCATAAACCTAATATTCACTAAACTGCAAATTGCTCAAATTCTTATAAATCCCATTTTCAATTTCAAGCAGTTCTTTGTGAGTTCCTTTTTCGGCAATTTTTCCTTCGTTTAGAACTAAAATGGCATCAGCACTTCTAATGGTTGAAAGTCGGTGTGCAATGATGATACTAGTTCTTCCTTCCATTAAAGTTTCTAGAGCTTGTTGTACTAATTTTTCGCTTTCACTATCTAATGATGATGTAGCTTCATCCAAAATTAAAATACTAGGATTTTTCAGTAAAGCACGCGCAATAGCAATACGTTGACGTTGTCCACCAGAAAGTTTTATACCGCGTTCACCAACCAAAGTCTCAAATTTTTCAGGAAATCCATTTACAAAATCTAAGGCGTTGGCTTGTTTGGCTGCTAAAAAGATTTCTTCATCTGTAGCATTTGGTTTTCCGTAAGCTATGTTTTCTCGAATGGTTCCACCAAATAAAATCACATCTTGTGGAACGATACTCATATTTCCACGAAGATTTTCCAAATCATAATCGTAGATATTTTTATCATCAATTAAAATTTGTCCGCCATCAATATCATAAAAACGCAATAGGAGTGAAGATATAGTTGATTTTCCAGCGCCACTCGGACCAACAATCGCAATTTTCTGACCAAAGCTTGCTGTAAAGTTCACATCTTTCAATACTTGAATTTCTGGTCGTGATGGATAACTAAATTGTACATTTTTGAAGGATACATTTCCTTTTATTTTTTCAGTGGATTGATTTTGATTGGAATTTATTTTTTCAGGAGTTTCGTCTAATAGTTCAAAAACTCGTTCCGTAGCTCCAACCGCTTTTTGAATTTGAGCATACAATTCGGCAATACCACCAAACGAAGCTCCAATAAAAGTAGAATACAACACAAACGAAATCAACTCACCAACACCTTTAATTTCGCCACTAATGCACAAACTTACACCATACCAAACTACGGCAACAATAGCTCCAAACAAACAGAAGATTATAAACGAAGCAAAATACCCACGGTATTGTCCGCCTTTGATGGCCAATTTAACTACATCATTGATTTTACCTTTATAACGTGCAATTTCATACCATTCGTTAGCAAACGCTTTTACATTCGTTATCCCTTGCAAGGTTTCTTCCACAATAACTTGACTTTCGGCCACTTGATCTTGAACACTTTTAGAGAACTTACGAATAAACCTTCCAAAGATTACCGCAGCCACAGCTACTACTGGAACAATGCAAAGCATCATTAAGGTCAAGCGCAAACTGATGGTAGCTAAGAAAATGATACCACCAATGATTAAAATAAACTGACGTAAAAATTCCGCAATAGTAGACGTTAAAGTATCTTGAATTTGAGTAATATCCGAGCTGATGCGGCTGTTCAATTCGCCGACTCTTTTTTGAGAAAAGAAATTCATAGGCAACTTGATTAAGTTGCTGTACAAAGACAATCGAAGGTTGGCTAAGGTATTTTCAGTAAAATTGATAAACAACGACAATCTAAAAAACGAAAAGAACGATTGCAACAACAAGATGCCCATCAAACCAATCGCAATGTTTTTGGCTTGTACCAAATCTTTTTGATTCACACAATCCACCAACATTCCTAACAATTTAGGAAAGGCTAGGGCAGTACCACCAGTCAATAAAAGAAAAAACAACCCCAAATAGAATTTCCATTTGTGATTGTCGGCATATTTAAAAATAAGAAGCGCTTTGCTTAAGGTACTTGCGTTGAGTTTAGCTTTAGGTAAGTCATTTTCTTGAAATCGCGCCATTTTTTTTCTTTTTATGCAAAAGTAAAGAATAATGTAGTGGTATGGAAGTGGACAAATGGTAAAGTTTCGTGAAAAAATACCGGCGCATGATGATAGCGCGGATGACGATAGCGCGGATTTGCAATCCGTGCCCACAATCAAAATCAAAACAAATGACGATAGCGCGGATTTGCAATCCGTGCCCACAATGAATATCAAAACTGATAGCGCGAATTTGCAATCCGTGCCACAATCAACATTAAAACAAATCTAACAAAACAACCTCTAAATCATTATCTAAACCAGCATAATTTCTGGCAGAACTAAAATAATAATCTTCAGGAAAAGAAACGATTTTATCCATTACTGGATTGTTATGAATATAATTCACTTTTTGTTTTATAAACCAATTAGTTTCAACAAGCTCAGCATGATAACCATCTTGCCATACTTTGTGGTGTTGTTCTCTTTTTAAATGTTCGCATGCTTTTTGAAAATAAGTTAACATCCATTCTCTTCTGCTTTCAGGTTCTTCAATACAAGTTTGCAAAATTTTCTTTGAGGTAAATTTCTTAAAGTCTCTAATAACATCTGATAGAATAAAACCATTAGTTGCTTTGCATAATAAATGAACATGACTACTCATAATAACATAAGCATAAATTTCTAATCCTTTGTTTTGTTGGCAATAATGTAATGCGTTGATGATGTTGTATTTTTGATTGAGTCTTGTAAAAACATCTATCCAACCTACTGTTGTTATAGTTATGAAATAGGCTTCTTCGGTTTTTGTGGCTTTATATTTCGTAGACATACTCTGGCTTTTAACAAATTTAATAAAAAAAACTACAACTTTTTATTGTTGTAGTTTGTGTGTTTTTAAGCTCTTTGTGGGCACGGAATGCAATTCCGCGCTATCCGTTGTGGGATATATCCGCGCATCTGGTGTACACAAATGATAAAGTTTCGTGAAATTAATCAGCTAATAGAATTCGTAAAATTATATAAAAAGGCAACATCACAAGTCCAATATAAAAAATCATTTTCCCTTGTTGTCTGTCATCAGTAGTATAGGAATAAACTCTCTGACCATTTGGTAAATTTTTCTTTGATGTCATTAGTACATAACCAATAATTATTCCCAAAAAGCCACCTAATAAAGCAAAAATATATCCTGCAATTATCCATGGTTTTTGATTTTCTTCAGGTTTTGCCAAATCCTGTAAGCGTTGTTTTTTTAATGATATGATTAGTTCTTCATCAATAGATTTTCCGCGTTCTGATAAAAGTTTTTTTGCTAACGAATAATCAAATTCGTTCCATTCATCTTGTTTCAAAATAATGTCATACAATTCTTCATCTGAAAAACTGAAAAGATAATAGTCTTTGTCAACTTGATTTATTTGATCTTCAGCAATACTTTGCAATACTTTATTCGCCTTTTCAAAATCGGAAATTTTAATTTTTATTTCAAATTCTGGAGTTGTATTATTTCCTGTTAATAAGCTATCAACTGGAGGAATATTGTTTCCAATTTCGGTTTCAATTTCATTAGAGTTTAATACAGTAACCACATCTTGTGCTTGTTCAATTGAGGAATATTTTTTGAATACTGATAATTGGTTTTCCATTGCGGATATTTTTTACTAAAGTACAAACTAAATATTAAATAAAAAATGACGATAGCTCGGATTTGCAATTAGTAATCACAACTATCGATAGGGCGGATTTGCAATTCATGCCCACAATCAACATCAAAACAAATCTAACAAAACAACCTCTAAATCATTATCTAAACCGGCATAATTTCTGGCAGAACATATTTAATAAAAAAAACTACAACTTTCTATTGTTGTAGTTTGTGTGTTTTACGCTCTTTGTGGGCATGAATTACAAATCCGCGCTATCCGTTGTGGGACATATCCGCGCCACCTGGGATTTAATGGTTGCGGCTGATATAATTGGCTTAACTTTAAATTAAATAGGTATTATAAGTTGCTTTTTGTTGTTATCTATTATTTTTCTAGACTCATTATTGTAAATAAAACCAAAAGAGTTCTGAAAACACTTAAAAAAACTACTGCAATACCACAAATTAATACTTTAAAAAGAAAACTGCATGAAAAGTCGGTGGAAAGTAACCAGATTATATATAATCCAAACGTAACTATGACTAATTCAATTATTGATTCTTTGAAGACAGTTGTTAATTGTGAATAGTTTGCTTTAGAAAAGAAAAGTTCTAACGGATTCTTGGCAGTTTCAGGTGATTTGTTTGCAATGTTTGCCTTTAGAGCAGCAATAATAGTTAAGGCAGCTAGAATAAATCCAGCCAATGAAATTGATGTTGAAATTATACTCGATATTAAACCTGTTAAATCTAATTTAGGCGAAGGATTGAGATTGAAAATCGCACAATATGAGTTAATAAGCCATAAACAAACGACAATAAAAATATCGATTACATAAGAATTGCTTAGATAAAAATCAAGGATTTTTTCTCGATTAATTTGATTCATTTGAAGTTCTTTTTATCAATTTCACGTTGCATTTTAGGAAATATATCTTCAGACACGATTACTCTTGTCAATGGTTTTTTTTCAACTCTAATTTTACTTTGCTCTTTATCTAGTATTAAATCAAAAACTTGAAGTTTATTACCTAATTCTTCATCTTCTGCTTTAACTTTTAGATAGTTAAAGATATGCTTTTTATTTGGGTTATCTTCAAAGTACTTCAAGATTCCAAATATTGTTTTCTTAATTTTTGGAGTGTCATCAAACTCTTTATAATCAATATTGAAATTTAAGATAGCATATTTATTCTCAAATTGATTTACTGATGCTTTTGCAGCTTGAAGTAATTCATGATCAGCATTTTCAAGCTCAGGAATGTAACTTTTATGAATTTTTACAGTCATTTGCGAAACTCTTCCAAGCCTTTTTTTTAGACTGGCTAATGAATTTCGTACCAAAAAATGGTAACCTACTTTTTTACAAATTTTATAGTTTATAGCTACTCTTTCGATATATCGGATAAAATCTTCAACTTTAGCACCATGATGATTATATTCTAATGCAAGCACTGTTTCTGTTTTTCTATAATCTATAATGAAATGAGAAGTCTCAACAATTCCGTCGAATTTTGCGGTGTCTAAATCTTCTACTACATCTGTTGTCATATTTATTCCTTCAGGAAAAGCATCTGTGCGAATACTTCTTAATTTACCTTTCATGATACCTTTTTCATTGTCAACTCCGTAAACAGAAACATATTTATCTCCAAAATATTGATATCTTATTTTTGCACCTGTCTTACTCATTGTTGTAAATGTGTGGAACAAGTCAGAAATTGTTTTAGATGCTTCAAATTCAAAGCTAATGCCATAGAAATGAATAAAACGTTCTACTTTTTGAATTCTCATATTGTGGGTTTTAAGGTTACTATTAATGTAAATGTATTTCTATTTCAAAGTAATCATTTTGAGTATATGCACTTTTTCGGATTATCGATAAAGTGAGATATGTTAAGGTTAACTATAACTAAATATATAATCAACTTACTTCAACTTTCTAAAAACATTAGTAGAAAAATTTCTACAATAATTTCACCAAATTTAACAATTATAATCACACAAAAAAATATTTTAAGGAGAAAAATCCTATTCATTACATAAAGCAGCTTTTGTTCACAAAAGCCTCATTTTCATCAGTTCACATCAAAAAAACACTAAAAATCATCGTAGTGCAGCAATGCTTTGTAAGTAACATCATTTTGTACCAAAAAAGTAGGTATTTTACCGAGCTTTATAAGTTTTTATGAAACACTCTTAAAAGTAGCTATAATAAAAGTTATTATCATGAAAAAACATTTGTATAGTAAGTTTAGGATTAAAAATTATATTTGTATAACTATAATAGGATTTATTTATTAATCTGTATAGTTATTTTAGGACGGGTCAACTCCATAGATAAAGCATAGATACTACATAGATAAAGCATGGATAAAGCATGGATAGTGCATGGATTGTGAAAGAAAACGATATAAAAACTTTAATCAATCAATACATCATTTTACCAGTAATAAATTAGCTAAAGAAAAAAATCCGCTTTGCTTTCACAAAACGGATTTCAATTGTACCTTTTTTACTTTCACTACATAGGTACAGATAGGATGCGTTCCTAGATTGATATGGACATCATAGGAGCCATGTTTTAAAAAAGTATATTTTATTTTTAGACTGTTATGTTCTAAACGTTCTATTATAGGTTTGATATAGTCAACACGTGTTCCATAATTGATTTGTAGAAAAATGTCGCTTATATCAATGCCTTTTAAATCTTTTAAGATAAATACAGCTTCTTTATTTTTTTCGACTTCTAAATGCATTATGGAAGGTTCGATTGGAAAAACAGCATACTTAAACGCATAATCATATACTACTGGAGCTTTCAAAAACTCCGATAAATTTGTTTTTTCATCTTTTAATAACCATTTGTCTTCATTAGGAAAATGATCTTTTGCAAACAGATCAGGGTCGGCTAAAAAATACCCATCATTATAATCAAATTCAAAGGCAAAGGTATTTGTATCATAAGCGCCACTTGACCAAGTTGTATCACACAAATACCATTTATTATTGAGTTGAACGGCGTTCCAAGAATGATTAGGGAATTTTAAATCAGATGCAATGGAACTTTCATTTCGACCAAAACCATCAATAATTTCGCAATTAATATTTACCAAATTGGCTAAGCTTTTAACGAGATAGGCATAACCTGTGCAAATTGTTTTTTTTTCTTTTGCGAGTTTTTTAAAAACTTGACTACTATAAGCTTTATTCCATTTGTCAAGTTCCAAACTATCATTTTGGTGTTTGTTTCTTTTGGCACTATTTTTCATAAAACTGTAGTAATCACCTTCGATATTGGTGCTAACCCAAGTGTAAATAGCTCTAAATTTTTCAACATCAGATGGCAGATTATCAGTCAGATTATAAGCAAGTTGTGGTAAATTGGATAAATCAGTACCTTTATAAGCATAGGCAATTTCATCAGCATTTTTAAAATTCACATTTTTAAAATCTGAAATTTGTGCCTCAATTTTTAATTGACTTAGAAGCGTTATGACCAAAAATATCCATTTATTCATTGGTAAATAATGATTTTATTTTCTGAAATAGTGTTCGTTTAGATTGATAAACTTTATTTGTTGCAACTTCTCCCATCATCACAATTTGGCAGTTATCAAGCTTGATAGAATAGTTCATTTTTATAGACTGATTTTCACGAGTAACTTTAATTTCTTTTTCTTTATAACCAATATAAGTTACCAGTAATATATCTCCAGCTTCTAGTTGTTTTGGAAAAGTAAATTTTCCATCGATATCTGTTTGTGTGCTGATGTTATAATTTTTTAAATAAATATTGGCTCCTGGTAAAGGAATAATTCCATCGGAAACAATGCCACTAACTGTAAATTTTTCATTTTGGTCTTCCGAATTTGTATCTTTTTTAGTCGCACTATTTTCCTCTTTTACGATGGTATTCGTATTGGTTTTCTGCTCTTGCGAGTAAACATTAGTTAACGATAGGAGTGATACAAGAGACAAACCAAATAGACATGAAGAAAAGGAATTCGACATAGTTCTATTGGAAGCAAGACTTGGATTAGCATAGCTTTTTAATTGTGATTCCAGAAATATGCCACAAGTTTTATTATTTTCATTAGTAAAGAAATTAAAAATTTCTTTATCGTTCATTTTAGTAAAATCTATTACGTTTTTTTTACAAGATTTACAGAAGCCACCTTCATCTGTTTTATTAAAGGTTTTGTAATCCTCAGAACATGGTTGGTCGATTTGAATGTTGATTTTTTTCATCTTTGTAGTGTTTGGTTTCTTATATAGAGGTATATTTTTTTGAAAAGGTTGGGATAGGAATAAAAAAAAATCCGCTTTGTTTTCACAAAACGGATTTGAATTAACTCAAAAACTACTTATTTCTTTTTAGATTCGTCTTTATCATTTTTGGTATCCATCATTTCCATTAATTTCATTCCAAGTAAACCACTGATTCCACCTTCGGAACCATTTGCACCTGAAATTAATACATCTGGAATTACTTTGATATTTCCTTTACCAATTTCTTCGGTAATTTTATATTTAGTAAAGTTATCACCACCCATTGCTGAAACTTGTAACTGATAAGCTTCTGCAGTTGATTTACCAATAGCCATAATTTTCTCAGCTTCTGCCAAACCAGTTTTAGAGATTTTCTCAGCTTCTGCGCTTGCGTTTAATTTTGTAGCTTCTGCTTGTGCTCCAGCTCTTGCTTTTGTAGCTTCAGCTTCTGCATTTGCTCGCATTTTTGTAGCTTCTGCTTCAGCATTTACATTTAATTTCAAACTTGTTGCATCACCTTCGGCTTTTTTAACGGTTGCATCGGCAGTTCTTTGCGCAATTTCAACACTTTGAGAAGCTTTTACAATTTCTTTTTGCATATCTGCAATCGCAGTTTCTTTTTCAACACCTTGACGTTGTTCTTGCGCCATTCTTTGTGTTTGATAGGTTTTTTGCTCTTCTTCAGCAATTTTTCTATCGGTCAATGTTTTCATCAATGAATCTGGTGGAACAATGTCTCCAATTAACGTATCCACAGCATTTACATTGTATTCATCCAAAACCGCTTTGATATGATTCTTAGCCGATTCTTGTCTTTCTTTACGTGTACTTAAGAACGAAATCACATCGCTATCTTGTGCTGAGTTTCTAAAATAGTTACCAATAGTTGGTTCTAATACTTGTGAAACTAAATTGGTCATGCTTCCAAAACGTGCAATAACTTTTGGCGCTTCATTAGCAGGAACGTGAATGATTTGTGCCACATCTAAATTGAATGGGAAACCATCTTTCGAACGTACCGTAATAGTAGATAGATTTTTATCTAAATCATGTGATTCACTTCTAGCATTTGCCCAATTCAAAACTAAGTTTGTTGTTGGAACTGGTTCAAGTTTTGTTGTGTATTTATTCAAGGCATATTTTCCTGGACCAAAAGGTTCCATCCAAACACCACGTTGTCCTTTAGAGACGATATTTCCGTGTTTGAAAGTTTCTCCTGTTACGTCTTTTCCGTCTTCACCAATATAAGAAATTACAACACCAACGTAACCAATTGGCACATCGGTCATTGGGTTTTGTTCAATTTGAATGGCCCATGAATTGATGTAATAAGATCCAGCCAACATCACTTGAGGTTGCAAACCACGGTTTCCGCCTTGCTCCAAGAAAAAATCAAAGTCCTGGAAGTTATTGTGTCCGTCTACATATTTACCTGCAATTTGACCTTGTGGAATCGGGTCACCATCAAGAGCAGTAACAATTCCGACCATATTTTCAAAAATTTTGATTTGGTCAGCCATTACAATTTCAAATAAAAACGTATTAATACGATAGGAACCAGTTGTAATAAAAGCAGATTGACGACCTTTTTGTCCACCATTGTTTAAGAAAGCTGTCGCGTCTTGAAAGTTATCGCTATCTACTTTTCGGGCTAAGATGCGTCCTGTTGGAATTTCTTTTCCGTCTTTACTTAATACCAAACCAATTTTCCCTTCCGGAATGATGGTAAACGCTGTCATATCAACAGAATATTGCCAAATCCACATTGCCCAATATAAACCAGGAGCAAGTGTTTGTGCTTGAAAACCTGCTTCACCTTTGGTAGCAATAATTCTTCCATCAGGTAACGATTTGTCGGTTCCAAAAAGCACGAATTTCTTTGTAACTAAACCAATTTTGTCTTCAGGAACGATGACCATTCCAAAGAAAACTCTTAAAACAAATTTGTAAAAAATAATAGATAATACAATAGGTATCAACCACCACAAAGTAAAAAATGTTGTCATGTTATAAAATTTTATTAAATAAAAAAAGGTTTTTGATTTTGATAGAATTCTATTAGGAAATAAATAGTAAATCAGGTAGTTCACTTACCACAAATTCAAAGTACTAGTTGGTTTTGAATTTAGTTTTTGAATTACAACACTTTATTGTGTCATTCTAGTTCTATTTTTAAATCTCTAATTATACGATGTACTTGTTAAAAAGTTACAAATTTTTGATACAATTATTTTTATAAAAAGTATAATAAATTAGTTATCAATATTTTATAAACAAAAAAAAACTCCAAGTTGTCTTGAAGTTTACGTGTTAAATTTGAAATATAATAGTTACAAATTTATCTCAGTTATAAAATTTACTTTTTCTCAAAACTCATAGTAAAATAATCACTTTTAAGAATTAAAGTTTTTTCATTTAATAATTCGATTTCTGCATTTCCTCCAATATCATTGATTTCATTATTGGATTTTTGAAATATGGTTTTACCATCTTCAGATAAATTAAATGTTCCATTGCCAATAGTTTTGTCTTCAGCATTAGTAGTGACAAAATTGCCTTTGGCATCAAAACATACTTCATTATTTATTGCTTCATTTATTATTTCTGACGAGTTCTCAATTTCAGTTTTCAATTCAAACTTTGTTACCTTCCAACAGCCAATAATTTTTTGTGAATTGTTGTTTTGTGCTGTGGAATTCGTGCATACAAAAAATAAAAGAAAAGCGATAATTGTTTTGAATGGCTTCATGGTTTTAATTTTAAAGATATTCAAATATAAAAAAAAACTCCAAGTTTCCTTGAAGTTTATATCTAATATCTGATATTAAATCTATTCCGTTTCATCCATAGTATGATAAACGTTCATTACGTCATCATCTTCTTCTATTTTTTCTATTAGTTTTTCAACGTCAGCAATTTCAGCTGCGGTTAGTTTTTTTGTTACTTGTGGAATTCTTTCAAATCCAGAAGATAAAATTTCAATTCCTCTGTTTTCTAGTTCTTTTTGGATTGCTCCAAAGCTTCCAAAAGGTGCGTAGATTAATATTCCATCTTCGTCAGCAAAGATTTCTTCTGCTCCAAAATCAATGAATTCTAATTCCATTTCTTCAATATCAATATTGTTGTTTGGAATTCTAAAGTTACATGTATGGTCAAACATAAATTCTACCGAACCTTGCGTTCCCATAGTTCCATTACATTTGTTGAAGTAACTTCTTATATTGGCTACCGTTCTATTATTATTGTCAGTTGCAGTTTCAATTAAAAGTGCAATTCCGTGTGGTGCATAACCTTCAAAAAGTTGCTCTTTATAGTTTGCTGTATCTTTGTCAGTTGCTTTTTTGATGGCACGCTCTACGTTTTCTTTTGGCATGTTTGCTGCCTTTGCGTTTTGAATAACAGCACGTAAACGAGAGTTGGCTTCCGGATTTGGACCACCTTCTTTTACAGCCATTACAATATCTTTTCCGATACGAGTAAACGCTTTAGCCATTGCTGACCAACGTTTCATTTTTCTACCTTTTCTAAATTCGAACGCTCTTCCCATTTCTATAATTTAACCCAAACTTGATTCAGGTTTTGATTTATTTGTTATAATTCAATTCTGATGCAAAATTAACCTAAAAATCTATTTTTACAAATCTATATTTCAGTTTTCAAATTAATCTACTGGAACGTGTTTTGAAATAAAGTTTTCTGCCACAGTATTCCAATTGTTGATAGCGTTTTGTTTGTCTTGAAAATCTAAATTATTTGCTTTGTTGTATGTATCAATCTCTTTGTTAACTTGTTTTACCATGTCATTATAATTGTCAATTTCTTCTTTAGTTCTGTCTTTTTGTGACTTAGATTCAATTGTTTTTTTAGTATTTTCAAACTTGTCGTTGAACATGTAAAATGAAACTATTTTTGGAACATGAGTTTCGGCTTCTTTTTTGTAGTATTCCAATACTTTTTTAGTCGCTGTTATCAACGAAACATCCTTATTGTAGGGTGCAATTGTTTTAATTTTTTCTAGTCCTTCGTTCGCATATTGTAACAATGCATTAGCATTTTGCTCAATAGCAGCCATGTCTTTCTTTTGAACGGCTTTAGCTAAGGAGGCATCCGTAAAGTTTACTTTAAAGAAAACCAAATATAACACTGTGTGGTAATCAAATACTTCATTAGATATTTTAATTTTTTTACCTAATTCAGAATCACCTTCACTTATTTTTATATTGTATTTTAGTGCGAAAGCATTAAAAGCTGCACTTGCCTTTTCATTTTCTGAATCTAGTTTTTCATTAACCAAGTCTCTTGCTAAAAGATAGGCTTCCATAGCATCATAAGATTGTTCTGCTACTTCTTGCATGTTGATGATTTTATCATACTCTTCATTCAAATTCTTCTCACAGAAATCAAAATATTGTATGACTTGGTTTTGGTATTCAACATCGCCATTGTAACCGTTTTTAATATCACCAATTTTCTTTTTTGCGGTTTGTATCGTTTTAATCAATTGCTTACGAGTATTATCAATTCGTCTTGCACTTTTAGAATGCGCTACGGCAGAAGTATATTTCCATGTACTTCTAGAAATTATACCTTGTTCTTTGTTTATGTAGGTTAAATAGTCTACTGGTGTTTTAAATTCTTGTGCTGTTGATAGTAAGCTTAGGCTTAATAATAAGGCAAGTAGTAGTTTTTTCATGGATTTAGTTTTTTAAATCATTAATAATGTTGAGCGCTTCAATAATGTGTAAGTTACTTTTAATTGCTTTTATTTTTTCTTTGTTGGCGCTTTTTAAATATTCATCAAATTGCTGGTATTCGATATCAACAGAGTTGCGTTCTACTTTTATATCAGTTTCTTTTTTAGAAACTAATTTCACTTCTTTCCACAACAAATTTACTTTGTTTACAGATTCAAAAACCGAATTAAAATTCAGAGGAATAGGAGCCATGTCTTTTTCGTAAACCTCGTTCAATTTATTGTTTAAATCAGTAATTATTTTCAAATTAGCATCGGCAGCAATCCGTGCAGCACTTTTTTCAATAGCAACTTTTCTATTTGGATTTATAAACTCTGTAAAACGCAAAACACCTTCAATAGTATTGTTTTTCAAGGCTGTTTTGTTTTTGCTTTCCCTTGGCATTTGCTTGTCAAAAAGTAATGGAAGTGCTATATCGGGAGTTATTCCAATAGTTTGATTGGTTTTTCCAGTTACTCTATAAAATTCTTCAATAGTCAGTTTTAAAAACTCTTCTTGATTTTTATCTTCTGTAAGCGGTAGAATTCTTTGCATGGTAGCTTTTCCATGTGAATTGGTTCCAATAACAACAGCTCTTTTATAATCTTGCATTGTATTGGTAAAAAACTCACTTGCCGAAGCAGAAAAACCATTAATTAAGACTACTAAAGGTCCTGTATAAATGCTGCCACGATTCGGATCTTTTATGGTTTCTTTGTTTCCCTGTTTATTGTTCATAATGGCAATTGGTCCAATATCTATAAAAGAACCTGTCAATTGAACGGCTTCTTCCATAGAACCGCCACCATTATTTTGTAAGTCAATAATTAGTCCATCAATGGCGTCTTTTTTTAATTTATAGATTTCTTTGGTTACATCATCACTGACATTCGTTTTGCCATTTTCGAAAGTAGCATAGAAACTCGGAATTCTGAGATATCCTGTTTTCTTGTTGTCTTTTTCTAAAATATAGCTGTATACATTGTTACCATAATCTTTAAGTAATTTTTTTGTGAGCGTCACGGTGTAAACTTCACCAGTTTTTTTACGCAAAGTGAAATCAGCATTTCTAAATTCACTCGAGCTAAAAATGGCTTCAACTTTTTGCATTGATGAGCAGGCAATAATATATTCTTGGTCAAGGTATTTCACTTTAATGATTTGGTCACCAGCTTCAATCTTATCAGAAAAATAGGCAGAACTTCCGGGAACTACCTCATCAACAATAATTTCTTCTTTCTCATTGAGAGAAATATTCAGTCCGAAAGAGAGGTTGTCTGCACTAACATTGGAAAGAAAACTCGATTTATCACTTTTGGATAAATACATGGTATGTGGGTCAAAATAGGAGCAGAAGACATTGTAAAATTTGGCATTAAAATCATTTTCTGTAAGTTGCAAATTCGAATATTTACAGCGGTAGGTTTCAAATATTTTTTCTTTAGATAGTTTTGAAAGTTTTTCAAAATTAGCAACCAAAGAATCTTTATTCGTACTTATTTCGGAAACATCTCTTAAAGTATGAAACAAAAGACGTTTTTTAAACAAGCGTTTCAAGTCGTTAGCGTCTTTTGCGTAAGGCAATGTTTTAACCGAAAACTCAATACTTTCAGGACTGTTATAAGCAAATGGTTCTTTATAAATGGCTTCGATAGAGTTTTTATAACGCTCAATGGCAATATTGTAGGCTTTGTAAAATTCTTTTAGAAAAGCACAATTGTTTGCTTTGAGGTAATCATCAATTGCTAATTGTTGTTTTTTAAGATTTTTTACTTCAATTTCAGTAAACAAACGATTGTCTTCGTCCAATTCTTTTATAAAAGCATCAAATACATAAACCGACAAACTATCGTCAATTGCTTTAGGTTTGTAATGCTGGCTTTGCACAACTGCATTAATCTTTGTCAATGTTTCACAAGGATTCTTTTCGCTTTGTGCAAAACCTATAAAGGGAAGTAGTAAAAGGAGTATTTTTTTCAAATTCAAATTCAATTTCAACTTCAAAAATCAATTTCAACTTCAAAAATCAATTTCAACTTCAAAAATCAAATTGACTTTTGAAATTGATTTTTGCAATTGACTTTTGAACTTGACTTTTGAACTTGATTTTTGAAACTATTTTTTATAAAACGGCATTTTAGAAACTTTAGCAGCAATTTTCTTATCTCTAATCAAAATATAAATTTCAGAATCTACAGCTGCGAATTCGGTTTTAACGTAACCCATTCCGATAGCTTTTCCTAAACTTGGTGCTTGTGTTCCTGAAGTTACAATTCCGATGTTGTTTCCTTCTGCGTCTACGATTTCGTAATCGTGTCTTGGAATTCCTCTGTCGATTAATTCAAAACCTACTAATTTTCTAGCAACTCCAGCTTCTTTTTGTGCTTTCAAGTTTTCAGAATTGGTGAATTCTTTGGTGAATTTTGTAATCCAACCCAAACCTGCTTCTAATGGCGAAGTGGTATCGTTGATGTCGTTTCCATACAAACAGAATCCCATTTCTAAACGCAAGGTATCTCTTGCTGCTAAACCAATTGGCTTGATTCCGAATGCTGCTCCAGCTTCAAAAACTTTGTTCCAAACTTGTTCTACTTCTGAGTTTTTACAATAAATTTCAAAACCACCTGAACCAGTGTAACCTGTTGCAGAAATGATTACATTTTCAATTCCAGCAAAATCAGCTACTTCAAAATGATAGTATTTTATGGCTGATAAATCTACAGAAGTCAAACTTTGCATCGCTTCAACCGCTTTTGGACCTTGAATGGCAAGCAATGAATAATTGTCAGAAAGGTTTTTCATTTCAGCACCAAAAGTATTGTGTGACGAAATCCAATCCCAATCTTTATCGATGTTAGATGCGTTTACTACTAATAAATATTGTTCGTCTTTGATTTTGTAAACAATTAAATCATCTACAATTCCGCCATCATTGTTTGGTAAACAAGAATATTGTGCTTTACCGTTTTCAAGAGTTGAAGCATCGTTAGACGTAACTTTTTGTATTAAAGCCAAAGCATTTTCACCCGAAATTAGAAATTCACCCATGTGAGACACATCAAAAACACCAACTGCATTTCTAACGGTTTCGTGTTCTGCGTTGACTCCTTCGTATGAAACAGGCATATTGTAACCTGCAAATGGAACCATTTTTGCTCCTAATCCTTCGTGAATGTGCGTTAAAGCTGTATTTTTCATTACTTATTTAGTTTGTATGTTTGAGGTGCTAAAATAGTGTTTTTTGTAGAAATGGTGGTGATTGGACAAGAAATTTATTTGTGGTTTTTTGAAATAAAACAAAGCAAAGTCAGGAGACATTTGCGTTGTTTTATTGGACCTCTTGGCGTAGCTTGCTTTTAGTAGAAACTTTCTGGGAAGCTTTTGCTTTTTTAGAAGTAGTTATGTACTTTAATTGAAATAATTTCGTAACTCAATCATACTTTTATTAGATTCATCTAATGTTACAAATCCTCTAAAAGGCCTATCTAAATCAAATATAAATAAGATTGTAATTGATATCATTATGCAAAAAACAAACTCGATTAACCAATCAATATTTCCTTTTAAAGCTGCCAAGTACCCAGAATAAAAAGAAGCTATACCTGCTAAAAGAAAGAGTAACCAAATAATACTATCAGGAACTTTTGCTTTTTCGGCAGCTGCCCTAGTTGTTGTAATATCAAACATTTCATTTAAAGCTGGAATCATTTGACGAGTTGCATCTGTATTAGAATAATCACGTGAAAGCCCTGAAGCTCTTTTCCATAAATTTGTGGATATAGCTTGACTTTGCCTATTTGAATGCTTTATTTTTTCTATATCTCTACCTGCATTATAATAATTTATTCTTGCTTCAACATATTGTTTGAAGTCATTTCTAAATGATTCACGTTCTTTTTCTGGATATAAATCAGCACGAAGTATAGCAGTACTAATAGTATTAGCCTCTTCTATAATAATTTGCCTTCTAGTATCATATCTGGTTACACTCATGCTAAAAGTAAAAGCAAGCAATAGAAAAAGTAATCCAGAAAGAGAACCAAAACTAGAACTTGATTCTGTTGAAGTAGTTGCTTTTAGTTTTCTTAACTTTAGTTTTCCAAGTTTGTAACCAAAAACTGTCAATGCAAAGGTCACAAACATCAGAATCAATGATATTTTCCATGCATCTATTTCATTTAAATAAGACATATTTTTGAGATTAATTTATTTTCTAATTGTAGTTTAGAATAGAAGTAGGTTTGTTAATAGTTAGATTATTCTTTTTTACTACTATTTTTTTTTATTGAATTATGAAGAATAAAATATCCTGCACAAATCGATAATATCAAAATTGAAATACCTATTTCTGTTTCAAATCCTATGTGTTTAACATCCATAACAATTACTTTTCTTGAAATTGCAGTTAGTGCAATAAGCAGAATTATTTTTACTTTACGCAAAATATTATCATTATTTCCTTTAAATGTTTCTAGAATTTCTAATGCAATTATTATGTTAAAAAATAACGGAACACCACTAAGTGCTATGGATTTATTCTCTAAAATTGAGGCTTCATTAACCTCAATGTAAAATAAATGAATGAGATCAAACACCTCATAAAACACAAATAAAAGAATTAGAATTGAAAGCGTATAATAAATTGATTTTTCTGCGAAGTGAATCGTTTTATCTATATTATTCATTTTTTGTTAATTTAATCGTAGATGTAAAATGGTTACTTCTTTTTTGTTTTCTTATTATATGGAGTTACATCTTTAATGGAGTTTTCCTTAGTAACATCGTCGTCAATGACTTGTTCTTTAATTTCTGTAAAATCAATAGATTTTAAATCTATTTTTCTAACAGCTCTATTCCACATAGTGTGGTAATAGTAAACTTTTTCTTTTAAATCACAAGATGAAGTAACCTGTGTTGCACTAACAATATCGTTTGGTATCTTTTCTGAAGGAACTTGAGCTCCTAATGGGATATTAAAATTATCTAAAATTCTAAAGGATTCGAATACAGCTTCAGTAGATGTTACTAAAGGTCTGCATGATGCTGTAAAAGCCGCAGCACGAACAAATCTTGAAGGCGGAGTAAAATCGCCAGGTATACCCAAAAAGCCTGAACCTCCACCTGTTGGGTTTAGTTCATAGTTTCCGAAAGTTTTTTGTTGGTTTGGTGAAGTTGAAAGATTCAGATAATTTCTTTGATTTAATATATGCCAATCATAAGTTGGTGAATTCGTTATTACACCTAAATAGGGCTCATAAATTTTAACTTCACCTTTATTTACAATTTCAATTATTCTGCTGTTTCCGCTAGGGTCAACTATTTTAAAATGAAAAGGTAGTTCTGCTCCACCAAAATCTTTGTTTTCAACACTAACAACAATAACTTCATTTAAGTGTGCTAATACTTCATCTACAGTTTTAAAAGAAGAAAGCATCCATTGCATTAAATCACCAACACTCATTGACTTAGACGCATTGTCTTTATCATAAACTGAATATTCAGCAAATCCAGGTAAATAATAAACGCCTACATATAACCCTTCTTCATTAAGACCATCCGGGCCGTATGGTTGTCCGTAGGCAGTAAGTGTTACAAAACCATATTTACCTTTCCAGTTTTTTCCATTTAATCCCACTGGGGTTTGTGCTTTGAATTCTTTATTTCTTGGAACAATTAGAAGTTGGTTATGTTGAGCATCATTTAATGCCCATTCAACAGTTCTAGCAACTATAACACCTCCATCTTTTGATTTTAAAGTAATGCCAGTGCAAGCATAAATTGGAGATGATATTAAAGAGAAGATAATAATTGTGATTAGACTGTTCCTAAATATTCTTTTTGTTTTCATTTTTTTTAAAAAATTTATTTCTCGCGATTTTAAAATTATTTTCAACTAATAAAAAGCCTTAATTTATTGATACTAATATACCCATATACAATGAATTAGGATTATATAATTAATTAAAAGTTTGCTAATTTAATAAAAATTTTACTACTAAAACTACGTAAAACCCTTTGTTTTTCAAAAAGTTATTGAATAGTTTTAGTAGTTGGGTACAGCACTGTTACTTGAGATTTGCTGTAGAATATGTTTTAGTTTTATGTTAATTTACTATTAAAATCTTGTTCGTATAGCGGTTGCGGCATTGTTGATGGCACCTTGAATAGCATTTCTTAAGTTTTCATAGTCTTCGCCTTTTTTCCAGTTACCATCCATCTTAGCCACCGTTTGAAAGTTGTCTTGTTGCAACAACGAATTGTCACTCAAATCTACCGTTTCTGAAACTACATTTACATAGCCGTCTTTCTCCAACTCAATCATACCATAATAACTTACTAGCAAACCATACTTCACATTTATGTACATGATTTCATCTACATTGTGAGCTGCTTTTAAGTCTCTAAAGTCCTTTTTACTGTACTTTTTATCAGAGTTGGGTTTGTTAAATTGTGCCATTTTTTTGTAATCTAATCTTTGTTCAATAAAGACAAAATCCTTATTTTTTTCTTTTAAAATGCTCGTGATTTCGGATTTTAAGGTTTCTTGCACATTAAATTTTGGTTCCACTTTTTTCAAGGGTTCCGTAAAACGGTTGCCAGGTGTTAGTGCCATGTCTAGTAAACCTTGTCCGCCAGCTTTCGCCATACCGATACTATCTACTTGGAGGATGATGCCTACTTTTTTGTTGTTATAAAATTCTTGTTTCAAAGGAATAAGACTTACACAACTGCTCATTAGTAATACAAGCGCCATTCCCAAAGTTAATTTTAATACTTTCATAGATTTTTTTAATTAAAGTTATTATTTAGAGGTTATTATTTATGTTTTTGTGTGGTAAGGCAATTATGCAAAAGGTATTGCAGTCTAACATTGTGAAACTTTACTGGTTATAACTTGTAGCATACCCATATTTCAAAGGTAAAATAGCAATTTAATACTATTTTACGGAAAACCGTAAAGTGGTAAAAAAATAATTTACAACCATTTCTTTTCACTTTCTGTAGCATCCAAAATGTCAATATTAAATAGCGATTGAAACTTTTGGGCTACTTTAAAAGCTTCGTTTTTATCTTGTGTTTTGTAAAAGGTGATGTGCTTGTTGCCGTTGTAAAATAAATTGAGCAAAATGATGTCGTTTTGCAAGGTGGTTTCGGCGGTAATCACACGAACAGTTTGGTTTTCGATAGTTTTAAAAACCGATACGTAGTCAAACTTTGGACAAGGTTTCCATTTGCCAAAATGAAATCCAAATAGAGAATGAATGCTTCTGTAAGTGGAAGTATCTAAATCAATTTCAGAGCCTTCGGTTAATAAAAAATTAATGCCTATTACAATAAAAATAGCACCAAAAACAATGCTAGCTGTAAAAGATAATAATCCAAGCACAACAATACTGTAACCCAAAATCTTTTTTAAAAGTGGTACTTCTTTAAGGTAAATTATTTTATTCATAGACTGATTTTTTCTGGTTGATTAGGTTGCTAAAGTATTTCTTTTTTTATTTCTAAAACCACGTAAAACTACTTGTTTTTGTAAAAAAAAATTATGATTGTCCGTAGATTTTTAAACATATAAAAAAAAACAACACAATCTTTCAAGCTTCAATAATTACGTTATCAATTAAATCAGTTCCGGAGAAATAGAGTAGTTGGTCTTTATTCGTATTGGCTTTTCCAATTTATTTTTTTTGCAATTTCTTCAAATGTATAATTCCCTAAAAGCATTATTTTTCCTTTGTCATCAATATAGCCATATTCTTTACATTCGATGGAATAATGTTGGCAATCACTATGGTTAAATTCTTCCTGTAGTTTCCATTGTACTTTTTTGCAAGTTTTCCCAATTATAGCTTTTCCCTTGTGAAAATAAGTAACATCTTCAAATTGTGGTTTTATGATGACTTCACCTTTGTTGTTAGCAAAGCCAATTTTTCCATCTTCATCAACAATTCTTATTTTTCCATCAATTAAATAATCAGGTGATTGTTCACCATAACTTGTGTTGTAAACTTTGAAAAGTTGTTTTTCTTGACTATCTATAGCTATCCAGCCACTCTCATTTGCAATTCCAAAAATAGAGAAATAACCGACTTTATCTTCGTCAAAACAAATGATGTATTTTGATGTATCGAGTTCCTTTATCAAGTTTCCTTTTTCGTCTAAAACTTGGAACACAGAAAAATCTTTTGATCGCTTTGATTTAATTGTGAATTTTTCTTTTGTGTCACCACAAGAAAAAATGGTTGTGAAAATTAATAGACTAAAAAGTTTTTTCATGTGTAGCAGAGTTTTTAATCAAAAATATATAACATTATAATTTCATAAGTTCAGAAAAAATAAGATAAATTCCCAATAGAAAAAGTCCAAATAGACTTCCAATTATTCGAATTTTATAACCATCTATTGGTTTCTTACTTTTTGTCATTTCTCTCACAAAAAGCCAAAAAGAAACAATCGATAAAAATAGACCAAATAATAAATTATATAAGTTCATTTAATCAGTTTTTATAATTAAACTAGAACTTCGGGCAAGAATTGGTGGAGCCGGTAACATTTTATCAAAGTTTTCAAACTTCACTTTTTTATTCAAGGGCTTCAGTAAATCTAAAAATTGAATACTACTCATAGTTTCTTCAAAATTCCAAAACTCTTTTGGTCCTTTATTACTATGTAACATTACTCTTTTTTTATCTATATCAAATGCTATTGTTGTCCCATCTTCTACATCACTATTTAATTGAACAGAATCTTTTGGGAATCTAAATTTACAAACAATTTTATCTAATTCATTTCTGGTAACTTCATCAAGTAAAAAGTAGTAAGTTCCTTTTTTACCTAAAGGATATCTGTCATAGAAATACACTGTGTCAGATGATGTAAACTTTAAATAATAACTATACTTAATATTCCCTTTGAAATAAGTAAAACTTGAGTAACAACGTTTTTTATTCTCAGAACAACTATAAAATAATACACATAATGTAATAAAAAAGAGATAGGTTTTCATATTATGTTAGAGGATTCATTCTGTTTTCTGTTTTTATTTACTGACTATGGTTTGTATTTATAAAAAAATATAATTGTCTTTAGATATTTTTTAAAAACTACATAATCTTTTTACCTTCAATAATCACGCTATCAATTAAATCAGTTCCGAAGCAATAGGGTAGTTGGTAGAATGATGTAACTTCTTTACTTATAATGATGTTGGCTTTTTTACCTAAAGTGATACTTCCGTGTGTTTTTTCTAATCCCATTGCGTAGGCGCCGTTTATTGTGGCTGCATTTATAGATTCTTCAGGTGTCATTTTCATTTTGATGCAAGCTGTAGCAACTACAAAATTCATATTACCAGATGGTGTAGTGCCAGGATTAAAATCGGTGGCTAAAGCTAAAGGCAAACCTGCGTTCAACATTTGGCGCGCTGGCGTGTAAGGAATACTGATAAAATAGGAGCAAGAAGGCAAAGCCACTGGCATGGTTTCGGTATTTTTTAGAACTTCAATATCTTCGTCGGTTACAACTTCGAGATGATCTACCGAAAGTGCGTTGTGTTTTACGCAAGCTGCAATTCCGTTAATGGCGTTGAATTGGTTGACGTGAATTTTGGAACGTAATCCGTATTGTTTTCCAGCTTCCATGATTTTTTCGGTTTCTTCTACAGAGAAATAACCAGTTTCGCAGAATGCATCGATATAATCTGCTAGATTTTCTTGAGCAATTTTTGGTAGCATTTCGTTAACAATCAAATCGATATAGCCAGAATGGTTTTCTTTGTATTCAACTGGAAACGCATGTGCGCCAAGAAAAGTAGCTTTTATGGCAATAGGATAATTTTGAGCAAGTTTCTTAATCACACGAAGCATTTTGATTTCGCCATCAACAGTCAATCCGTAACCCGATTTGATTTCGACTGCTCCAGTTCCTTGTTTCATGACTTCTTCAAGACGAGCTTTCGATTGGTTGTAAAGTTCTTCTTCTGAAGTTTCGTTTAGTTTTTTGGCCGAGTTTAAGATACCACCACCACGATTGGCTATTTCTTCGTAACTCAATCCGTTGATTCTATCTACAAATTCTTGAATGCGATTGCCAGCATAAACTATATGTGTATGACTGTCGCACCAAGCAGGAAGTACTACTTTTCCGGTTGCGTCAATAGTTTCATCGGCATTAATTTTGGGACAATTTTCCATCAAACCAAAGTCGGCAATTAGGTCGTTTTCTATTAAGAGATAAGCGTTTTTTATAGAAGGTAGAATAGCCATTTCGCTGCCAGAAACTTTTCTAATGGATGCGTCTCTAATTTGAAGTAGCTCTTTAATGTTGTTGATTAGTGTTGTCATTATTAGTAATATTCTATTTCTCTAATTAATTCGTAAGTTGGAACTCCGTTAACATATTTTGTTTGCTTAATCCAATTTCCTTTTCGGTCAAATTTATATTTAAATTCGATATTATATAATTCTTCACGATCTTTTATTATAGCTTTTACGAGGTAATTGTCTTTATTGTAAAAAAAACTTTTTAGTTGTATTGCTTTTCCTCGGTTAAAATATCTTTCGTTAATTAATAAGTTGTTTTTATATTCTAGTTCATTTATGGATATATTGGCATTATTAAATTTTTTTGTTGTTATAATGAGTTTATTGCCTTCATAATTATAAAAAGTTGAACTATTTAAAAAAGCTTTTCTGTCTAATGATTTGTATTTATTTATCTGAATTATTTTATTATTTTCATCGTATTTATTTTCTAAATAAGTGATACTGTAACCTTTAATATTTAAAAAATCTGCATCAGTTTGTATGCTTTTTGAATGAATTTTTTCCAATGATTGAAATTCAGACTCTTCCACAATACTTCCTTTATCATTATATTTGTAAAAAGTACTTGAATCGTATATGCTATCTCTAAAATAATCTCTTCTAATTACCTTATTTTTTTCATTATAAGTAAATTTTACTTTTTGAATATTAATTTCATTATCAAATTTTGTTGTATATAATATACTTTCAAGACCTGAATTGTTATATGTTCTTTCTTCAAAACTGATATCATAATCTTTTTCTGTTCTTAAGATTAAACTATCTTTAATATCATATTTAAATTCAATTGTATCAATAACTTCATTATCATGTTCATACCATTTTTCTAATACTTTTTTACCAGTTTTAGAAAATGATTTAAAGTAATTTTTATAAATTGAATTATTATTATAATACCATGTTTTTGGAAAACCACTAATTATTAAATCAGGAGATTTAAAAAAATTACCGTATGGGCTTCTGGAAACCCCAAAATCAGGCAAATAAGTTCTTCTAATTATATTGCCTTCATCATCTACAAATTCTTCGACTTTTTTTTCATACTTTTTAAAGATTACTTTCTCACGAACAGACTTAACAAGACCTTTTATTTCATCATTTTGGCTAAATGATAAAAGGCTTGCAAGAGTGAAAAGTAAAGTCAAACAATATTTCATTGGAGGAATTTCCGTAAAATTACTTTTTAAATAATAATAATTTCTAAATTTAGACAAAATTTGAATTCGTGAGAAAAATTAAATACAAAAAAGGAAGAAAAGTACAACCTAGTTTTTTTGACTATACTGGAGTTCACAAGCAAATAAAAACAGAATTGCAATTGTTTGTTTATGATACTCATGATCTTACTGAATGTGAAGAATTAAATGTTCATGAAATAGGAGCTAATGTAGATTTGAATAAAGTAAATTGGCTTAATGTTCATGGGTTAAATAATATTGAAGTTATAAAATCAGTTGGAGACTATTTGAAAGTGGACAATTTTATGCTTGGAGATATTTTAAACACCGCAAAACGAACCAAATTAGACGAATATCACGATGTGTTGTTTTTTAATATTAAATCTTTGTTGCCAGTTGAAAACTCTGATAATATTAATGTGGAGCAAATTAGTTTTCTTTTAAAAAATGGTATTTTAGTTTCTTTTCAAGAGAAACGTAGTGATTTTTTTACTCATATTCGTGAACGTATTCGAACTCATTCTGGAATTGTACGTGAGAAAAAAGCGGACTATTTACTTTATTTATTGTTAGATGCTGTAATGGAAAATTTCTACATTACTATAGAAAACGAAGAAGATAGAGTAGAAGAGTTGATTAATATTTCTAAAACAAGTACAAGCCCAGAAATTTTGGTTCAAATTGAAAAACATCGTGACAATTTTAATTTTTTAAAACGTTCAATTATTCCTTTAAGAGATTCGTTGTATTCTATTAAAAGTATGAAAGACGACAATGTTTTTAATAGTATAGAATTAGAAAATTACAGTTTCTTTGATCGTTTGCATCAAAAGTGTTTAGAGCTTTTAGAACAGATTGAATATGATTCGGCCTCATTAGATAGTGCTTCTAACTTTTATTTTTCTACCCAAAATCATAAGCTAAATGAAGTAATGAAAACATTAACTGTGGTTTCTGTGTTTTTTATGCCATTAACTTTTATAGTTGGAGTATATGGAATGAACTTCGACAATATGCCAGAATTGCATTGGAAATATGGTTATTTCATCATTCTTGGATTCATGTTATTATTGCTTTTGGGAATGATTTATTATTTTAAAAAGAAAAAATGGTATTGATTGTTTAAAAAGTAGTTAATAATTATTTGAGAATTATTGCTCATAAGAAAATTATCAATTACCTTTGACCTGTATATACATTAAATTCTGTAAAACATGTTTACTTTACAACAGTATTTAGGCTTCTTACTTTTCTTAACCATTTTAACCATTGGTTTTTGGTTAATGATTTTCTTAATTCACTTCGTATTCTATTGGATATTTGGTGCTACAAGAGAATTATTGAAAGAAAGAAAAGCTAACAGAGAATTAGAGCAAGCTTAATTGTTTTGTTTTAAATAAAAAAGTCCCAAGTAATTGGGACTTTTTTTATGCGGTTCATTTTTTTATCCTGGGAAATCACCACCACCTTCATCTTGATTTCTTTTAGGTTGTCTTTCTTTTTCGTTTTTAGGTTTGTTGAAACGATATGTAAATGAAAGAGTAATTTGTCTTTCTCTCCATTGCATTTCTGCATAAGAATTGATTAAATTAGGAATGTTAGTTTCCATAATTCTTTTTCTTGAATTAAAAACGTCACTTACATTTAAAGAAAGCGTTCCTTTATCTTTAAGAACATCTTTGCTGAATGCTAGGTTCATTGCAAAAACACCTAAACTTCTACCTTGTGCATTGGTTTGAGGACCATTATAGGTTGCATTGGTTTGCCAATCAATCTTTTTAGGTAAAGTTATTTTAGATGTTAGTCTTGCTGTCCATGAAGTTGCAATGTTATCAAAGTTTTGAGTAACATCATTGTTTAAGAAATTAGTGTAAGTAAAATCTCCTTGAGTTTCTACTCTAAATAAATTGAAGTTACTGTTTAATTTCCACCATTTGTATGGAGTATAATTTAAAGTGAATTCAAAACCTGCTCTGTATTCTGTTGCAAGGTTGATAGGTGAACTTAAAATTACAGGAATACCGTTTACAAAAGCCCCAGACTCTCTTCTTACAAATTGAAAGGAATCAGTTGTTTTATTTACATACAAAGAGGTGTTTAAAGTAAATTTATCCCAACTTTTCAAGAAACCTAAATCGAAAGCATCTGTAAAAGCTGGATCTAAATCAGGATTTCCTTGAAAGATATTAATATTACTTGAGTAATTGCTAAAAGGATTTATTTGTCTACCTCTTGGTCTTTGAATTCTTCTGCTGTAACTGATGGAAGCATTTGTTTTATCAGATATTTCATAAGTGAAGAAAGCACTTGGAAAGAAATTATCGTATTTTTTATTATTGAAATCACTTGTTGTAATTTGGTTGATATCAATTTTAGAATCTTCCCAACGCATTCCTAATAAAACAGATAGTTTTTTTACTTTAAATCCGTATTGTGAATAAAGAGCATGTACTTTTTCTTTGTAAACTAAATTGTTTGTGAAAAGGTTATTTACAACACCTTCATTAAAAACAGTTACATCAGTATCTTGTTCAGAAAAATCTCCACGATATCCAGCTTCAAGTTGCATTGATTTACCTAATGGCAAAACATAATCCGCTTGAATTAAATTGCGGCTTTGTTTTTGAATATTTACAGTTGCATCTGTTCCATCTTGGCTATCAAGAATAGTTGCAATATTATTGTCTCTATTTTTAGAAAATTGAGTATCAATAGTCAATTTATGACCATCTTTTTTGAATTTTTTCAATAAATTAGAAGAAAAATCAATGTTTTCACTTTTGCTATCTTCGAAGTTAATACGTGTTTGAAAATTGTTAAGACTTGAATTTGTGTATTGTCTATCAAAGAAAACATTGTCTTGATTATCACCAGATGTTTTACGATAGTTAACGGTATTAGTCCAAGTTGTATTTTTGTCTAAAAACCATTCTGCACCAAAGTTTCCGTTGTATCCTTTATTTAATCTGTCGTTATCTCTTGTTTCATTAATGAAGTTTGGAGAAGATGCTCCAACATTCAAATAATTTGTTTCTACCAAAGAGTTACCTGGATTACTTCTGTAATTGTAACCTTGTGTAGTAAATAAGTTGAATTCACTTGTTTTGTAGTTCAAGTTTCCGCTCAAACCATGATTATCAGGATAACCGGTAGTTGCAATGATTACGCCATTTAATCCATTGGTTTTACCTTTTTTAAGGATGATGTTTAATAAACCTCCACCACCTTCAGCGTCATATCTTGCGGATGGATTAGTAATTACTTCAACTTTATCAATAGCATCTGCTGGAATCATACGTAAAGCATCATTGATATTGATTGCATTTGAAGGTTTTCCATCGATTAAGATTCTAACATTTTCGTTTCCTCTTAAACTAACATTACCTTCAACACTTACAGCAACGGAAGGAATATTATCTAAAACATCACTTACAGTTCCACCTTTTACCATTAGATCATTACCAACGTTGTAAACTTTTTTGTCAAGTTTGATTTCAACTGTAGTTTTTTCAGAACGAATTACAACTTCATTTAGTTTTGTAGCTTCATCTTCAAGGGAAATAGTTCCTAAATTGGTATTTTCTTTAATTACTTTGCCTTTAATTTCAAGTGGTTTAAATGAGATGAACTCTACTTTTACGTTGTAAGTTCCTGGAGAAGCATCAAAGCTAAAATCACCTTTTGCATCGGTAATTCCACCAGCAGTGATTTTGTTTGTTGTAGTGTTTACTAGAGATATTGTAGAATATTCTAAAGGTTGACTACTTATTTTATCAACAATCTTTCCGGTTACTCTTACTTTTTTGCCTTCAGGTTTTTGTTGCGAATAATTTAATAGAGTACTTAATAACAAAGCTAATGTTAAAAAGAATTTAATTTTTTTCATGATTTGATGTTTATATTTCACAGTTCTCATTTGACTGCAAAAATAAACTTTCGTTTAACCATCAAATCACAAAGGTTTGTTAAAAGTAAAATTGAATTAATCTAAATAATTTCTTTAACTTTTTCAAATGGTCTCGCTATAACCGCTTTGTTTCCATTTACAGCAATTGGTCGTTCCATTAAAATAGGAAAATCTACCATTGATTGAATGATTTCTTTGTCAGATAAAGCTTTTCCTTTAAAGTTTTCAATCCAAATAGATTCTTTGGTTCTAATTAGTTCAATTGGTTTGAGGTTTAGTTTTTTAATAATACTTTCTAATTCCTTGAATGTTAATGGGTTTTCGAGGTACTTTATAACTTCAAATTCTTGCTTTGAATTTTCAATAAATGCTAAACATTCTCTAGATTTTCCACAACGTGGATTATGGTAAATTGTTATCATATTTTTTTCTGTAAATTAAATGAATATTGCAATAAATATAGTATTTTAGTAAAAAATAAATTTAACAGAATTATGTTTATAGAACAAGGTGTAAAGAAAGAAAATCCTTTTTGGAAATATATTGTAGGATCAATTTTAATCATTATAGCTTCAACTATTGGTCAAATACCTTTTGGTATTGCCGTTTTGATGAAAACCATGAAATCAGGAACAATGCCAACCGATAGTGCTGGAATGTTGCGTGTTTTGGAATCTAATTTATCTTTGTTTTTAATGATGCTTTCGTTTGTTTTTGCATTAGTAGGCGTTTTTATTGTGATAAAGTTCTTTCATAAACAAACAATCCTTGAAGTCACAACATCCAGAAATAAAGTTGATTGGAAGAGAGTATTTTTCTCTTTTTCAATATGGGCTATTTTTACAGTTTTAAGCATTTTATTGACCTATTATTTAAATCCAGAAGAAATGGTTTGGAATTTTAAACCCATTCCTTTTGCAATTTTAGTGGTTATCGGAATCATTTTAATTCCTATTCAAACTAGTACAGAAGAATACGTTTTTAGAGGTTATTTGATGCAAGGATTTGCTAATCTCTCTAAAAACAAATGGTTTCCATTAGTAATGACTTCTGTGATTTTTGGAACAATGCATATTTTCAATCCAGAGATTGATAAAATGGGAAATATTGTTTTGGTTTATTACATCGGAACAGGTTTGTTTTTGGGAATCATAACACTTATGGATGAAGGAATGGAGTTGGCTTTAGGATTTCATGCTGCAAATAATTTGTTAACAGCCTTGTTAGTTACTTCCGATTGGTCGGCTTTGCAAACCAATTCCATTTTTAAAGATGTTTCTGATCCATCGGCTGGACTTGAAATTATTATTCCGGTTTTTGTGGTTTTCCCATTATTATTACTTTTATTTAGTAAAAAATACAAATGGTCCGGCTGGAAAGAAAAATTGACCGGAGATATAAAATATAAAACAACTATAAACGAATTAAATAATGATTAATCCAACTTACGATAACGTTCACAATCAATTTAAATTAAATGGTTTCCATCTTAACAAAGAAGATTTGTGTCGTGTGGCCTATAGTTTTATAAAGGAAGGTGACGATTGGGAGAAACCTGTTGGAGATTTTCTTTTAGATTGGTTTGATGAAAAAACTTATGTTGAAATGAAAACTTCGGGTTCAACAGGAACACCAAAAACAATTCGTGTAGACAAGCAAGCCATGGTAAATTCTGCTTTGGCGACAGGAGATTTCTTTGGTTTACATTCCGGAAATAGAGCTTTGCAATGCCTTCCAGTGAAATATGTTGCTGGAAAAATGATGCTGATTCGTTCTATAATTCTTGGATTAGATTTGGACTATGTTGCGCCAACTTCACATCCAATGGAAAATTTGGATGATACTAATTATGATTTTGCAGCAATGGTGCCAATGCAAGCACAAAATTCGTTGAAAGAACTTAAAAATGTTAAAAAACTTATTGTTGGTGGTGCAAGAATTAGTAAAAGGTTAGAAAAAGATTTAATGAAATTACCGACTGAAGTTTATGAAACTTATGGAATGACTGAAACCATCACGCATATTGCGGCAAAAAAAGTTGGTGAGAAAGAGTTTACAGTTTTACCACATGTAACTATAACTTATGATGATAGAAATTGTTTGGTTATTCACGCACCGCATATTATTGCAGAAGAAACTGTTGTTACTAATGATTTGGTAGAATTGATTAACGAAAATCAGTTTGTGTTTTTAGGTAGAATTGACAATATTATTAATAGTGGCGGTGTAAAAATTATGCCAGAACAAGTAGAGAAAAAATTAGACGGAAAAATTGACCGAAGATTTTTCATCGCTTCAAAAGAAGATGCTGAACTTGGTGAAAAAGTGGTTTTGGTTGTTGAAGGTGAACCGTTTGATATTGACAAAGTTATTTTTGAAGGTTTAGACAAATACGAACGACCAAAAGAAATAGTTTTTGTTGCTAAATTCAAAGAAACAGAAAATGGTAAGGTTATAAGAAAAGAGAGTTTGGTTTAAATAAAATTTGATATTATGAAAAAAGTTATGTTTGCTTTATTTATTGTATTTTATACATCTTGTTCTTCTACAAAAAATACTGACTCAGTTTCTGACACCAAAGAAACTTCTGAAGTTAAAAGTGAAAACGACGGTTCATCTTACGAAAAGGCTATAATAATTAAAGCAAAAGATGAAATGACTGGTGTGAATAAAGTTTATTCAAAATTGAAAGAGCTTTATCCAGGATATAAACTGATAAGTCAAGGATCAGGTTCTAAAAATGGAAAACATTACGATACAATGAAAATTGTAACTTCAGATGGAGAGGAAAAGTCTGTTTATTTTGATATTACTAGTTTTTATGGTAAATTTTAGATTACTTTAAAACCTTTACAAAAAACTCATTATTCAAAACTTCAACTTCATCTAATGATTTGATTTTGAATTTAGATTTTTTCCATTTGTTTGTTGGTTCGATTCTAATTTCTTTCCCGTTTACTTTGATGTCAATTGGCATGTTGAAATCCGTTACATCGGTTTTCCATTGAAATTCTAACTTCTTTTTGTTTAATTTCAATTCTAAAATAGGAATACTTTTAAAATTCAAATATTGATTGAAAATAGGAGTAAGGTTTCTATTGCTTTCTTGATTGAAAAAGGCAATCACAGTTGGTGTATCAATAATTTTGTGACGATACGTTTCAGAGTATTTCAGAATAATTTTCCACCATAATTCATCGTTATTTATCACATGACGTAAGGTGTTTAAAAGCAATGCACCTTTTGGATACATATCACCTGAACCTTCATTGTTAACACAGCAAGTTCCTATGATTGGTCTATCGTTTCTAACATTACGATGTAAACCTTTGGCGTACTTCATGGCTTTATCATAGCCAAATTGACATTCTAGAAAAACAATTTCTGTATATTGTGTAAAACCTTCGTGTATCCACATATCTGAAATATCTTTTGAAGTAATGCTGTTTCCAAACCATTCGTGACCACTTTCGTGGATAGTTATGTAATCAAACAAAAGGCCAACTCCTGTCATCGACAAATCAGAACCCATATAACCTTTTAAATATTTATTCCCATAAGCTACAGCACTTTGATGTTCCATACCTAAATAAGGAGTTTCAACTAGTTTATAACCATCTTCTGCAAAAGGATATGTTCCAAATCGCAATTGAAAGCAATCCATCATTGGTTTTACTTCTTCAAAATGCTTTTTGGCCCTTTCTTCATTATCTTTCAATACATAATAATCTAAATCTAAACCATTGTGATTATCGTGAATGTGTGCATAATCGGCAATATTTACTGTAATATCATAATTATTAATTGGATTTTTAACTTCCCAATCCCATCTTGTATATCCATTTTTTAGATCTTCACTTCCAATAAATCTTCCATTAGAAACATTCATCAAGCCATTAGGAACAGCCACTTTTATCGTTGCGCCTAAATTAGGTTCATCAGTTTGTGAATCTTTTACAGGATACCATAAACTTGCGCCAGTTCCTTGAACAGCAACTCCAATCCAATGTTTTCCTTGTTTGTCTTTTTTGAAAACAAAACCGCCGTCCCAAGGAGCATTTTTAGCAACTTTAGGTTTTCCTGAATAATAAAAACGAATTTTTTCAGAAGAATTTACAGTTAAACCATTTGGGAAATCAATAATAACGGCATCAAATTCTCGTTTGTATTCTAGTTTTTTATTATTGTGAATGATGCTATCAATTTGCATGTTTTCAAATAAATCTATTTGAATTTTTGAAGAATTCTCAACTACTTTGAAAGCAATTTCATTGTAACCCACAATCGTTTTTTCATCAGGATTTATTTTGATATTCAAATCATAACGTTGCACATCATAACAAGTTCTTTCAGGACGCAAACCACCTTGAAGCGAATCTCTACGCGTAAATTTTTGAGAAAATGCGGTTTGGAAATTAATTAAAGTTAAACCAATGATAAAGATTTTTTTCATGATGATGTGATTTAAAATTGATTAGTAGATGGTTTTAGGGATTTGTTACTTAAAAAAATGATTAACACAAAAGTCACAAAAGAATTTCTAAAAAACTTTTGTGAATTTTGTGTTTAAAACATTAAACCTGAATAACTCCCAAATTAAATTTCTTTTCAATAGGTGAGTGGTTAGCTGCTTCAATTCCCATAGAAATCCATGTTCTAGTTTCCAATGGGTCAATTATTGCGTCAGTCCAAAGTCTTGATGCTGCATAATAAGGAGAAACTTGGGCATCATATCTTGCTTTGATTTTATCAAACAGTTCTTGCTCTACTTTTTCGTCAACCGTTTCACCTTTTGCTTTTAGTGATGATGCTTCAATTTGGGCTAAAACTTTAGCGGCTTGCGTTCCACCCATAACCGCCAATTCGGCACTTGGCCAAGCAAAAATCAATCTTGGATCGTATGCTTTACCGCACATAGCATAATTTCCTGCGCCATAAGAATTTCCAACGACAACAGTGAATTTTGGTACAATTGAATTAGAAACTGCATTTACCATTTTGGCACCATCTTTAATAATTCCGCCATGTTCTGATTTAGAACCAACCATAAAACCTGTTACATCTTGTAAGAAAACCAATGGAATTTTCTTTTGATTGCAATTGGCAATAAAACGAGTTGCTTTATCGGCAGAGCTAGAATAAATTACACCTCCAAATTCAATTTCACCTTTTTTGGTTTTAGAAACGGTTCTTTGATTAGCCACAATTCCAACTGCCCAACCATCGATTCTTGCATAACAAGTGATGATTGATTTTCCGTAATCTTCCTTATACATATCCATTTCAGAATTATCGACCAATCGTTTTATTACTTCCATCATATCATATTGATCGGAACGGGATTTTGGAATAATTCCGTAAATATCTTCCTCTTTTAAAGCAGGTTTTTGTGGTTTTTCTCTGTTGAAACCAGCTTTTTCATAATCACCAATTTTTCCAACGATACTTTTTATTCTGTCTAGTGCGTCTTTATCATCTTTAGCTTTATAATCGGTTACACCAGAAATTTCGCAGTGCGTAGTTGCTCCACCAAGTGTTTCATTATCGATATTTTCACCAATTGCAGCTTTTACTAAATAACTTCCTGCAAGAAAAATACTTCCGGTTTTATCCACAATCATGGCTTCGTCACTCATAATTGGAAGGTAAGCGCCACCAGCAACACAACTTCCCATCACTGCAGCAATTTGTGTAATTCCCATGCTCGACATAATCGCATTATTTCTAAAAATTCTACCAAAATGTTCTTTATCTGGAAAAATTTCATCTTGCATTGGCAAATAAACGCCTGCTGAATCTACCAAATAGATAATAGGAAGACGATTTTCCATAGCAATCTCTTGCGCACGAAGGTTTTTCTTTCCAGTAATTGGAAACCAAGCACCGGCTTTTACAGTGGCATCATTGGCAACAACTATACACTGTTTTCCTGAAATATAACCTATTTTCACTACAACGCCACCAGAAGGACAACCACCATGTTCGGCATACATTCCGTCTCCAACAAAAGCTCCAATTTCAATGCTATTTGATTTATTATCAAGTAAATAATCGATGCGTTCACGAGCAGTCATTTTACCTTCAGCATGAAGTTTTTCAATGCGTTTTTCGCCACCACCAAGTTTTACTTTGGCAAATTTTTGTTTTAAATCAGATAATAAGAGTTTGTTATGATCTTCGTTTTTGTTGAAGTTTAAGTCCATAAAATTAGATGCTTGTTTAGTTTTTGCTAAAATACGAAAACGTTTGAAATATTAAAGTTCTAAATTCTTGTTCGTGTTAAATTATTATTATAAAATGTTAAAATTAATAACTTCTATTTGTTGTTATGTTAACGATAATTTAACATTGCGCTACTACTTTTGCGTCAAAATTATTAAATAAATATCCAAATGTCATTAAACAACATTTTTCAGTTTTTTGTTCCGAAAGATAAAAAGTTCTTTCCATTATTTGAACAAGCTTCGGCAAATTTAATTTTATTAGCAGAAACATTGCATGAAGCTGTTAATGCACCAAAAACAGAACGTGAAGATTATTATAAAAAAATTGAAGATTTAGAAGCAACGATTGAGGAGATAACTCACAAAACTCACTTAGAGTTGAGTAGAAATTTTATTACCCCATTCGACAGAGAAGACATCCATTCATTAATAAAAGCTATTGATAATGTAGCAGATTACATGCACGGTGCTGCAAGTAAGATGAGATTGTATCAAGTTGAAAAAATCACTAAATCAATCAGAAAATTAACTGAAATTAATTTGGAAGCTTGTCAATTAATTGGTGTTGGAATCAAGGAATTGAAAGACATGAAAGACCATAAAGCGATAAAAGATACTTGCAAAAAGATAAACAAACTTGAAAGCAAAGCTGATTCAGTATTTGATAAAGCGGTGGCTGATATTTTTGAAAATGAGACTGATGCTAAAAACATCATAAAATATAAAGAAGTTTTATCTGCTTTAGAATCAGCTTCAGATAAATGTAAGAGTGTTTCTAATGTAATGGAGCAAATTTCTGTTAAACATTCATAAATAGTTAGCTAAAAAATCACTTTTATGGATTTTACTCTATTAATAGTAATCATATTTCTAGCATTAGTATTTGATTACATCAATGGTTTTCACGATGCAGCAAACTCAATTGCTACTATCGTTGCAACTAAAGTATTGACTCCTTTTCAAGCGGTACTTTGGGCAGCCTTTTTCAACTTTCTGGCTTATTGGGTTTTCGGATTTGGTGTAGCTGATACCGTTGCAAAAACGGCACATACAAGTAGTATTGATTTGATTACAATTTTAGCTGGTGTTATTGCTGCTATTATTTGGAATTTATTGACTTGGTGGAAAGGAATCCCATCATCCTCTTCACATACTTTAATTGGTGGTTTTGCAGGAGCAGCAATAGCTCACGGATTATCAAGTGTAACCGATCCTGAACATGCTGGATTTAAAATTGTAAACTGGTTTAAAGCGGCTAAAGAAGGCGAGTTAATGCCTTCTGGAGTTGTAATTGTAATTATTTTTATAGTTTTTGCTCCTTTATTAGGGATGATAATATCCTATTTCATGTCAATTTGGTTAATGTATTCCTCTAAGAAAAACATTTATCCAAAAATTGTAACTGTTACTTTAATGATTTTAATGATTTGGTTTTTAACATCTGTAATGATATCATATGAAGATATTAAAAAACCAAGATTTGATAGTCATTTTTGGAGTGTAGTTACAGAACCGCATAATATCAAATGGTTGCTAGTAGCCTTCATATTTTTTAGTTTAGCAATTTTCAACTTGTTTTTTAGTAGACTTTCTACAGCTAAAGCTGAAGCAGTTTTAAAGAAAATGCAATTATTGTCATCAGCAGCCTTTAGTCTAGGACATGGTGGAAATGACTCTCAAAAAGTAATGGGTATTATTGCAGCAGCTGTTGCTGTTTACATACGAATGAATCCAAACATGAATATGTCAGATGGTTGGCTAGATTTGAATGTAGTTTTACCTGATGAAGATAAAGGTATAAAATCAAATATGCCAGGATGGATTCCATTAACATGTTATACCGTTATTGCGTTAGGAACATTAAGTGGTGGATGGAAAATTGTTAAAACAATGGGCTCTAAAATTACAAAAGTAACTGCTTTTGAAGGCGTTGTAGCTGAATCTGCAGGAGCATTAACCTTGTTTACAACTGAGCATTTTAAAATTCCTGTTTCTACAACACATACTATTACCGGATCAATTATTGGAGTAGGAGTTACCAAAAGAGTTTCTGCAGTTCGTTGGGGTGTTACAGTTAAGTTGCTTTGGGCATGGGTTTTGACTATTCCTGTTTCAGCTGTTTTGGCTGCAATTGTATATTATTTATTAAAAATATTTATTTAATAAAATTATCATATCATAAAATAACTGTCTTCGGGCAGTTTTTTTTAAATCATTTTTTTTAATGTTAATTTAAAGTTGTGTCTATTTTTTTTCATAATCTTAAATTAAGAATTTTAAAACTATTACAAAATAAATACATAACAACTACTTAACATAAACAACACAATTTTTTAGAAATGAAAAGAATAATCTTTATTGGAGTATTAATTTCAACGATTTTTACTCAAGCTCAGGTTACTATTGAGCAAAATAAACATGATAATGATATTAAATTATCTGCTTTGCCTTATTATAGTTTTGGTAAAGGTGTTGGAATAACTTCACCTGATAGTTTGTACCAATTAAACATTCGTTTTAGAATGCAAAATAGAGTTACTTATCTTGAAAATGATGGTGAAAATGGTGCATATGATGGACAAATTCGTCGTTTGCGTTTACGACTTGATGGATATGTTGGAAATCCAAAATTTCTTTATGCCATTCAATTATCTTTTGCTCCAGGCGATGTTGGAGAAATTAGAGAAGGTGAGAATATCAATATTATTCGTGATGCTGTTGTTTTTTATCGTCCAAATAAAAATTGGAATATAGGTTTTGGTCAAACAAAGTTACCAGGAAATAGACAGCGTGTGAATTCTTCAGGAGGTTTGCAGTTGACCGATAGAACCATTAATAATGCAAAATTTACTATCGATAGAGATTTTGGATTTCAAGTACACAACATGAATGAATTTAAAGATAAGTTTTCTTATAATCTAAAAGCAGCTTTATCAACAGGTGAAGGTAGAAATGTTACTGGAAAAGCTGACGATGGAATTGCAGTTACAGGAAAGGTGGAGTTCTTTCCACTTGGAGCTTTTACCAAAGACGGCACTTATTTTGAAGGAGATGTTATCAGAGAAAAGAAACCAAAATTAATGATCTCTGGTGCTTTTCAGCAAAATAATCATGCTCGAAGAACTCAAGGCCAATTGGGTAATGATTTGTTTGAACAACGCACCATGAAATCCGTTTTATTGGATGCCATGTTCAAATACAATGGTTGGGCAGCCATGACAAGTTTTATGTCTAGAACTACTAACGACAATGCAATTACATATAATCCAGATGATTTAACAGAGTCAAATTATGCTTTTGTTGGAAATGGATTTGATTATCAATTGAGTTATAATACTAGAAAGAACTACGAATTTATTGGAAGATATTCCATACAAAATGTTGGAAGCGATATTGAAACTCTTGCACCAAAAGTTAAAGAGTATTCATTTGGTGTAACAAAATATATTTGGGAACACACGTTTAAACTTCAAGCAGAATTGAATTATGATACTTTAGAAAGTTTTAGTGGAGCTACTAAAAACAACTGGTATCTACGTTTTCAAGTAGAAATAGGAATCTAATAAAAATACAAAAGCCGATCTGGAGCGATCGGCTATTGTGGTGAGGTGTAACTTCCTTTCGGAATCCTCGGTGCAAATATAGGTTTAAAAAATGAATTATTATGAAAGAAATTAAAATAACTTGTATTTTAAATTTACAGCCATGTTATTAAACTTTGTAGAAGTGTCTGAATTTGCTTTTGGCTCTAAATCTAAGTTACTGTATTTAACAAACTCAATACTAATTTTATTGTATTGAAAACCCATTCCAAAAATTATATTGAATCTATTTCCACCAAAAAAAGTTGATGGTTCTCTTTCGACTTCAAGTTGTGATTTATTATTTGCAAAAGTCAAATTTAAACCTAAATTCAAAAATAATTTAGATTGTGGTGTTAAGTGAAAATATCTTCTTCCTGCAATTGGCAAATTAATGTAGTTAAATTTAGCCGAAACTTCATAATAAGGGTTTGAATATTGTGAAAAATATAAAGTAGTTTTTCCTTCATACGAATTTATAGTTGGTTGCACATAAAATGACCAATTATCATTATTAAAAGGAAGAACAAATTCAATTTCACCTCCAAAAGAAAATGAATTTTCTTTTGATAAGTCATAATCGCCATTAATGTTTCCATATTTATTATATAGATTTATAAATCCATAATTCATTCCAACAACTGGTTTGAAATTAACTTTTACAGATTTGTTTTTGGAAACAATATTGTTGTTGGTAATTCCATTGCAAGCATTTGCTTTTATAAAAAAATCTGATAAGTTGTCTTTTCTATATTCTAAACTAGAAGTTTTTAAACTTACATTATTTAGACAATTAATAGTTCTATTAAGTTCATTTTTATACGATTCATTAGTGTAAACATTGGTTTGACCACTATCTGAATTCATGTACTTTTTGTAAACTAATTGTTTAATTTCTGAACTATCAACTTTATAAAAAAAACGATCTGAAATATCTTCACTCTCAAAATGATATAATGAATATTTTCCTACAACTAAAACTTTAAGAAAAACTTTAAAACTTTTAAAATTTGGTTCCTTTGAATTTGTTAATCTATTGTAATCTCCGCTTGATGAAACATCAATATCTACAACGTGTCGAATGAACTTTGATTCATTTTCTACAGAAAACTCCATACATTCTTCAATGGTTATATCTTTATTCTGAGAATCTAATGTTTGCTTGGTCTCAATTTTTGTTGGATTGTTTTTCCAATCATAATTTTTTATAAAACAATCAACTATAGTCCCATCATTAAGAATGTAATATCCTTTTTGATATTTGTTTTGAGCCACCATTAATGATGTAAAAAGTAACAATAAATAGATTTTTTTAAATTTCATAAGTGTTGTTTTGGTTTTAGTGAATGTTTTATTTCAATTTTTTTTCTATCATCATTAGAGATATGACTTGTAAATTTAAAATCGTTAATTTAAGGATACATATTTTATATGCTTTTTAAGAAAATTATATTTTAAGCCAAAAAGCACATAATTTGAAGCATCAATAGTATTATTAGTAACATAATTTAAATCAAAAATAAAATTTCTGTAATCAACACCAGCAGATAAAATTATATTTTTTTGCTTTATTACAAATCTTTCATCGATATCTCGTTGTACAAATAAATAAGCATTATATTTTTCTGTAATTGCAATTTTAGACGAAACATTTAAACTAAGATTTTTACTAATTTTAAAAAATCTTCTCAAACCAACATAACTCCTGAACTTATTTTTGATACTGTACTCAATATGATAATTTGGATTTATAAACATCGGTCTTACAATATCAATTTCATCTTTATATTCATCTAAATCTAATCCAAACTCGAGAAAAAGACTATAATTTCTATTTAATAATGAAGGAATAAATTCAATTTCTGCATTGATCCCATTAATGTTTTGGTCACTGAAATTAATTTGTTGGTCAATATTACCCTCTAAATAAAAACTATGTTTTTTGGTGTAATTATAAATTCCAAATTTGAAATTAACTTGTAAAGAATCCTTGTTTAAATATATTTTAGGTGATAAACTTTCATTATCCAAACTTATTTTTTTTAAATATTCAATTAAATCGGAGTGGGTATAATTTAAATTTTTTAATTTACTATTTGATGCATTAGAAGTAGATAAATTAAGAAGTTGTTGTTTGTAGATTTTTAAATATTTAAATTTATTTTCTTCAGTTTCAATTTTTTTATAAACAAGTTCTCGAATTGTATCATTCATATTCTTTACATAGAACGAATTCTTATTATTGTTTTCATTTTGAAGTACATAAAGTGAATACTTGTTGCTTTCTAATAAAACTCGTAAAAATTTTTTCTTAAAATCATATTTAAAAGATTCGTCGTCTATTGAAGAAACTTCTGATATAACAAATTCTTTTTTAAACTTAATATTTGCTACTGAAAATTCAATAACTTCATTACAATCTAATTCAATAATTTGATTACTACTAGTCTTTATAGTAATAAAATCTGGAGAATTTATCCATTTCTTTTTTAAAATATCACATTCAGTTTTTATTCCTGAAGAATTAATATAATATCCCTTTTCAAATTTATTTTGAGCCACCAGTAATGATGTAAAAAACAATAATAAATAGATTTTTTTTAGTTTCATAAATGTTTATTTGATTTTTAATAAATATTTGATTTTAGTTACTCTTCCTTTTGTCCCATCATCATTAAATAAGCTTTCAAAAATCCGTCAATTTCACCATTCATTACACCATCAACATCGCTTGTTTCTTTTCCTGTTCTAACGTCTTTGACCAATTTGTAGGGTTGCATTACATAATTTCTAATTTGCGAACCCCATTCAATTTTCATCTTTCCGGCTTCAATATCTGCTCTTTGAGCTAATTGTTTTTTTAATTCAATTTCATACAATTGCGACTTCAACATCTGCATTGCACGATTTCTGTTATCATGTTGCGAACGCGTTTCTGAACATTGAATTTGAATTCCTGTTGGCTTGTGAACTAATTGTACTTTGGTTTCTACTTTATTTACATTTTGCCCACCTGCGCCACTTGAACGCGCTGTTGTAATTTCAATATCTGCTGGATTGATTTCAATTTCTATAGTATCATCAACCAAAGGATAAACATAAACCGATGCAAATGAAGTATGTCGTTTAGCATTACTATCAAAAGGAGAAATTCGAACCAGTCGATGCACTCCATTTTCACCTTTTAAATATCCAAAAGCAAAATCACCTTCAATTTCTAAAGTTACCGTTTTGATTCCGGCAACATCACCTTCTTGAAAGTTTAATTCTTTTACTTTATATTTCTGTTTTTCAGCCCACATTAAATACATTCGCATCAACATGGAAGCCCAATCACAGCTTTCTGTTCCGCCAGCACCAGCAGTAATTTGCAATACAGCACTCAAATTATCACCTTCATCAGAAAGCATATTCCTGAATTCGATATCTTCCAATAAATTATTGGTTAAATTATATTGAATATCCAATTCTTCCTCTGTTGCATCTCCTTCTCTATAAAAATCATAGGTCATTTGAAGTTCTTCTGCAAGTTCATTAGCTTTTTCAAAATCTTCCACCCATTTTTTCTTAGAACGCAGGTTTCTTACAATCAGTTCTGCTTCTTTGGCATTGTTCCAAAAGTCTGGCGCAAAGGTCTTTTCCTCTTCGTTGGTTATCTCGATAAGTTTGGCATCGATGTCAAAGATACCTCCTCAACGCACCAAGACGTTCTACAATACCTTTAATTTGTTCGGTATTTGTCATAAATAATGTAATTTTGTAATCGCAAATGTAATGCATCAGAAATTGATATGGAAATAAATTTAGTTAGTGACACTGTAACCAAACCAAGCAACGAAATGTTGCAGTTTATGTTTAACGCCAAAGTAGGTGATGATGTTTACAAGCAAGATCCAACAGTAAATGAATTAGAATCTGCTGTTGCTCAGTTATTTGGTATGGAAGCAGCATTGTTTTTTCCGAGTGGAACTATGGCTAATCAAACGGCTATCAAACTTCATACGCAGCCTGGCGAACAAGTAATTTGCGATAAATATTCTCATATTTATCATTATGAAGGTGGAGGTGCTTCTTTTAATAGTGGTGTTTCTTGTTGTTTGGTTGATGGAAAACGTGGAATGATTACCGCCGATTTAGTAAAAAACGCCATAAATGATCCTGAATTTTATCACGCACCTTTAACTACTTTAGTAAGTATTGAAAACACAACAAACAAAGGTGGTGGGGCTTGTTATGATTTGGCTGAATTGAGAAAAATAAAACAAGTTTGCACAGAGAATAATTTAAAATATCATTTGGATGGTGCTCGATTGTGGAATGCTATGGTGGCTAAAAAACAGCATCCAAAACAATTTGGTGAATTATTTGATACGATTTCCGTTTGTTTATCTAAAGGACTTGGTGCTCCAATTGGCTCCTTATTATTAGGAACCAAAGCCGATATGAAACGTGCACTTCGAATTAGAAAAATATTTGGTGGCGGAATGCGTCAATCAGGATATTTAGCTGCAGCCGGAATGTATGCTTTGCAACACAACATGCTTCGATTGGAAGATGATCATAGACGTGCTAAAGAATTAGGTGAATTATTAAGTAAACTTTCTTGGGTCGAAAAAGTGGAGCCAATTGAAACTAATATCTTAATTTTTTCAGTAAGACCATCATTGGAAGATAAATGGGTTATTGAAAAATTAAAACAAAAAAACATCCACATAAGTTCTATGGGACAAGGAAAACTTCGTATTGTAACGCATTTAGATTACAAAGAAGTGATGCATAGTTATGTAATGGAAGCTTTAAGTAAAATGCAGTTTTAAAAATTAATTTAAAAAAAAATAGTTACATGCTATTGATATAATACTTACAACAAGTATCACAAATGCTGTAATTAACTTAAAACTGTTGTAGTCTTCAATAAATTTCCAAAAGTTGTTTTTATTATTCATAATTTATTTAAACATATTGATTCCTGGAATATTTGGCATTCCATCTTTGGCAACAGCACCTAACTCGGCTTCGTTAACGTTAGTCGCCTTTTCTATAGCTTTATTTAAAGTAAGAATCAAGTAATCTTCAAGTTGCTCTTTGTTATGTAGCAAAATTTCATCAATTTCAATTGATTTTATTTTTCGATTGGCAGTCAAAGTTACCTTTAATAGACCATCATTACTTTGTTCATCAACTAAAACTGTATCTAATCTTTTTTTAGTTTCTTCAATTTTTTGTTGGGTTTCTTTTAGTTTGCCCATCATTCCCATAATATCTCCAAACATAATTTTAAGTATTTAGTTTCGCAAAATTAGGAAAATCAATTTCAAAAATCAATTTCATTATATAATTATACAACATACAATGATGGATTTAAAAAATGTCAATAAGAATGTTAATATCAATGTTAGTAGTTAGCATTTATTAAAGACTAGTTTGCAATACATTTGCTTTGAATTTTAAAACAATTATGAGTACAAAAATACAACCACCAATTGCTAAAATTATTCCGCATGAGCTTGAAAAACATGGTCATGTAAGAATAGATAATTATTATTGGTTAAACGATAGAGAAAACCCTGAAGTTATTGATTATTTGAATAAAGAAAACGACTATTATAATCAATCAACAGCACATACTAAAGATTTTCAAAAGGATTTATTTGAAGAAATGAAAGCCCGAATAAAGGAAGATGATTCCTCAGTTCCTTATTTTTATAATGGCTATTATTATATTACTAAATTTGAAAAAGGTAAAGATTATCCAATTCATTCACGTAAAAAAGGTTCGTTAGAAGCCAATGAAGAAATAATGTTTGATTGTAACGAAATGGCAAAAGGACATTCTTATTTTAACTTAAACGGAATTAGTATAAGTGAAGATAACAAATGGGTTTCCTTTGGAGTTGATACAGTTTCAAGACGTCAATATACCATTCAAATTAAGAATTTAGAAACTAACGAAGTTCTTCCTCTAAAAATTGATAACACTACTGGTGGAGCAACTTGGGCAAGTGATAACAATACTTTGTTTTACTCAAGAAAAGATGAAGTAACCCTCAGACCAGATAGAATTTTCAAACATAAATTAGGTACAAATCCATCTGAAGATGTTGTAGTTTATTTCGAAAAAGACGATACTTTTAATGTTTCAATTTATAAATCGAAATCAAGAAAATACTTGATTATCTCATCAGAAAGTACTTTAACTTCCGAATTTCAGATTCTTTTATCAGTTACACCAGATGAGAAATTTAAAATCTTTCAAAAACGTACTCGTGAGCTAGAATATTCTATTTCGCATTATGAAGATAGTTTTTACATTGTAACTAATAAAGATGATGCTACCAATTTTAAAGTTATGAAAACTCCTGAAGATAAAACTTCAAAGGAAAATTGGGTAGATTTAATTCCGCATAGAGAAGAGGTTTTATTAGAAGGCATTGATATTTTTAAAGATTATTTGGTGGTTTCAGAACGTTTTGATGGTTTGAACAAAATCCGAATTATGCCTTGGAGTGGAGAAGGAGAATATTATTTGCCTTTTGAACTCGAAACTTACACGGCTTATACCACAACTAATATTGATTTTGATACTGAAATTCTTCGTTACGGTTATCAATCTATGGCAATTCCGTCATCGGTGATTGATTTTAATATGCATACCAAAGAGAAAACAATTTTGAAAGAGCAAGAAGTTCTCGGAGGAAAATTTGATAAAAACAATTACATCGAAGAACGTATTTGGGCAACGGCTCAAGATGGAACTAAAATTCCAATGTCTATGGTTTATAGAAAAGGAGTGGAGCTGAATGGTAAAAATCCGTTTCTTTTGTATGCTTATGGTTCTTATGGAATGACAATGGAACCTTATTTTTCAACTACTCGTCTAAGTTTATTGGATAGAGGATTTATCTATGCAATCGCACATATTCGTGGTGGAGAAGATATGGGAAGAATGTGGTATGAAAACGGAAAATTATTAAAAAAGAAAAACACTTTTACTGATTTTATTGATTGTTCTAAACATGTAATTGCTGAAAAATATACTTCTGAAGAACATTTATATGCCGAAGGTGGATCTGCTGGAGGATTATTAATGGGTGCAATTATTAATATGACTCCTGAATTATACAACGGAGTTATTGCTCAAGTACCATTTGTTGATGTTGTAACTACCATGTTGGACGAAACAATTCCATTGACAACAGGAGAATATGACGAATGGGGTAATCCAAATGTTAAAAAATATTATGATTATATGTTATCCTATTCACCTTACGATAATGTAAAAGAGCAAGATTATCCAAATTTATATATTTCTACTGGATTGCACGATTCTCAGGTACAGTATTGGGAACCAGCTAAATGGGTGGCAAAATTAAGAGTATTAAAAACCAATTCTAAGCAATTATTTATGGATACAAATATGGATGCTGGACATGGAGGAGCATCTGGAAGATTTGAATCTCTTAAAGAAGTTGCTAAAGAATTCAGTTTTTTGTTAGATTTAGAAAAAATTAAAAATTAATTTATTAAATTTGCAAGGTTTTGTGGCAAGCTAATTTTAAAAATTTTGCCTCGACACTAATTTTTTATTTATGAAAGAAGAAATAAAAGCCTACAACAATGTTTTGGAATTAATAGGAAATACACCTCTTATTAAGCTGAACAAAGTAACCGAAAATTTAGAAGGTAACTTCTATGCTAAGGTTGAAGCCTTCAATCCAGGACATTCTTCAAAAGACAGAATTGCATTATACATTATTGAGGAAGCTGAAAGACAAGGAATATTAACTCCAGGTGATACCATTATCGAAACTACTTCTGGTAATACAGGTTTTAGTTTGGCAATGGTTAGTATCATTAAGGGTTATAGTTGTATTTTGGCGGTGAGTTCTAAATCATCTAAGGACAAAATAGACATGCTTCGTAGTTTAGGAGCAAAAGTTTATGTTTGTCCAGCTCATGTTTCTGCTGATGATGAGCGTTCATACTATAATGTAGCAAAACGTTTGCATGAAGAAACTAAAGGTTCTGTTTATATCAATCAATATTTTAATCAATTAAATATTGATGCACATTACTTGACTACGGGTCCAGAAATTTGGGAACAAACTTCAGGTAAAATTACACATTTAGTTGCATGTAGCGGAACAGGAGGAACAATTTCAGGAATTGCAAAATTTCTTAAAGAGAAAAATCCAAACGTTAGAATTTTAGGTGTTGATGCATTTGGTTCAGTATTAAAAAAATATCATGAAACTAAAGAATTTGATAACGACGAAATTTATCCATATAGAATCGAAGGTTTAGGAAAAAATTTAATTCCAACTGCAACAGATTTCGAATCTATAGATAAATTCATGAAAGTTACTGATGAGGAAAGTGCGCATACTACAAGAGAAATAGCTAAAACAGAGGGTTTATTTGTTGGATATACTTCTGGAGCAGCTTTACAAGCGGTAAAACAATTTGCTGAAGAAGGTGAATTTACTTCTGAAAGTAATGTAGTTGTAATTTTTCCAGATCATGGCTCAAGATATATGAGTAAAGTATTTAGTGATGATTGGATGAATGAGCAAGGTTTTTTTGACAGCATCAATGCTGAAGAAGTTCAAAAAATAGAATTCATTAAGTAATATTTTTTTACTTTTTATATATAAAAAAACTCCAACATTATGTTGGAGTTTTTTATTTAGAATTATTTCTTTCTAATAATATCTTCTAAAACGGCTTTTGAAGGATAGTTAATCACTCTCAAAGTTATAGTATCATTTTTTAAGGTTTTGCCTTCAATGATATACAATTTTCCTTTTTGATATATTACATTACTTTTATCAAAGTCTACATCGCCATAAGTAAGTGTATTTTTTATATCAATTGTATCAATCCAATCTTCTGAAAGTTTTCTCGATGCTTCAATACTATAATTGAAAGGTTTGTTTCTTAAATCATTTAATACACGTGCATTTGGAAAATAATTACAACGTGTGTCTTTCCCTGACAAAACAAGAGCTACAACAAAAGCTCCCATAACCAAACCCACAAGATAATAAGCTAATCTTTGATAAAATTTCATTATTGATTTTTTTTGCAAATGTAAACTAAACAAAATTATTTAGGAAGGAATACTAATTTAAAAAACTATTAAATTTATATCACTGTCAGGAAGGTTGAACCAATCTCCAATTGCTTTGTTTGTTAAAATACCATGGTATAAATAAATACCGTTTTTTAGACCTTTATTACATCTTATAGCGCTTTCAATTCCACCATCTTCAGCTATTTGTAGGAGATAAGGAGTAATAATGTTACTAATAGAAAGCGATGCTGTTTTAGAATATCTTGAAGGAATATTGGGCACACAATAGTGAATAACATTACTCTTAATAAAGGTTGGTTTTTCGTGAGTTGTAATTTCTGATGTTTCAAAACAACCACCAGTATCTATACTTACATCAACAATTACTGCGCCTTTTTTCATATGCTCAACCATTGTTTCAGTAACTACTACAGGACAACGATCTTTTCCACGCATTGCTCCAATGGCAACATCACAACGTCGCAAAGCTTTTAATAATGATTTTGGCTGAATCGTAGATGTAAATACTCGATGATTCAAATTATTTTGAAGTCGTCTTAGTTTAGTAATTGAATTATCAAATACTTTTACACTTGCTCCAAGTCCAATAGCTGTTTTTGCTGCAAATTCACCAACTGTTCCGGCGCCAAGTATAACAACATCAGTAGGAGGAACTCCAGTTATATTTCCAAATAATAATCCTTTTCCAAATTGATTATTTATCATTAATTCAGCAGCAATAAGAACAGAAGCAGTTCCTGCAATCTCACTCAAAGATTTCACAGCAGGATAGGAACCGTCTTCATCTTTTATGTATTCAAATGCTAATGCTGTAATTTTCTTTTTGGTAAGTGCTTCAAAATATTCTTTCTTTCTGGTTTTTAATTGAATAGCAGAAATAATTAAAGAATTTGGATTCATCAATTCAATTTCTGCCATTGTAGGTGGCTCTACTTTTAAAAGCATTGGACAAGAAAGCACCTTTTTAGTATCATTTGTAATTTCAGCACCAGCATCGCTATATTCTTTATCAGTATAACTTGAGCTTTCACCTGCACCAGCTTCCATCATTACTCGATGTCCGTGTGAAGTTAATGAATTTACTGCATCAGGAGTTAAGCAAATGCGTCGCTCTTGATAACTTGTCTCTTTTGGAATACCAATAAACAATTCGCTTTTGTGACGAGCAATTTCTAATTTTTCTTCTTGAGGAAGAAGCTGTTGTTTTGTAAAAGGTGTAAGTGACATAGTAACAAATGAATTATGGCACAAGTTACAAAAAATTAACTAGTAATTACAATAGCAATTTCAATTTTGCTATGTATTCTGTGTTAAAGTTAAATGTCTTCTTCCGTCTGGAAGCATCACGATTTTGATTTTAGAATGTTCCAGAGGAATTAAATTTGGAATATTTTCTGCCCATTCGATAAAGCACCAATTACCTGAATAAAGATATTCATCAATACCCATGTCCAAAGCTTCAGTTTCATTCTTCAATCGATAAACATCAAAATGATAAATATATTGATTATTAGATATTTGATATTCATTAACTAAAGAAAAAGTTGGACTACTTGTTGCATCATTAACACCCAATTTTTTGGCTAATGATTTTATCAAAGTTGTCTTTCCAACACCCATTAATCCCTTAAAAAGAATAACTTTTTTGGGATTTTCTGATATAATTTTTTGTGCTACTGCATCAATTTCGTCTAATGTAAAAATTATTTCCATTGTTGATTTTGTTTGTAGTTTTCAATATTCAGTGCTTTTGAATACATAACACTGAATACTGTCAACTATTTTATCTAGGATTGAAAACTAAAAACGGAACAATTACTTCTTCTAATGAAATTCCTCCATGTTGATAGGTATTTCTATAATAACTTACATAATGATTATAATTGTTTACGTAAGCTAAAAAGTTATCATTCTTTGCAAAAATATAAGAACTACTCATATTTATTGAAGGTAAACCAATTTTTTTTGGGTCCTTGATGGCGTAAACATCCTTATCTTCATAAGTTAAACTTCTTCCAGTTTTGTATCTTAAGTTTAAACTAGTATTCTTATCGCCAATTACTTTAGATGGATTTTTCACATTTATAGTTCCGTGATCCGTTGTGATTATTAATTTAAATCCGAGTTTTTGTCCTTGTTGAATAATATCTATCAAAGGAGAGTTTTTAAACCAACTCAATGTCAAAGAACGGTAGGCTTTATCATCTGATGCCAGTTCTTTTACAACATCCATTTCTGTTTTAGCATGAGATAACATATCAACAAAATTGTATACAACAGTAACTAAATTATTATCTTTTAGAGCTCTAAAATTATCAGCTAATTTTTTTCCACCAGCTAAGTTGGTGATTTTAAAATAATCTTGTTTTATGTTTAATCCTAAGCGTTTTAGATGTGCTGATAAAAATTCAGCTTCATATAAGTTTTTGCCACCTTCTTCAACATCATTCTTCCAATATTGAGGAAATTGTTTTTCCATTTCTAAAGGAGTTAATCCAGAAAATATTGCATTTCTCGCATATTGTGTAGCCGTTGGAAGTATTGCAAAATAAGGCGTTTCTTTTTCTAATTTGTAATAATTATTGATGGTGCTTTCCATGGCTTTCCATTGATCATAGCGTAAATTGTCAATTACAATAAAAAGCACTGGTTTGTCTTTTTTTACTAATTCAGGAACTACTAATTCTCTAAATAAAGTATGCGATTGAATAGGTTTATCCGCTTTTGGCTCAAACCAATCTTCATAATTTCGTTCTATAAACTTACCAAATTGTGAATTTGCTTCTACTTTTTGAGACTCAAGAATTTCAATAAGATTGGTATCTTCAATGTTTTCTAATTCTAATTCCCAAAAAATTAATTTTTTGTATAACTCAATCCAATCCTCATAAGAATTTACCATAGAAAGTTCTAAAGCAATTTTTCTAAATTCCTTTTGATAATCTAAAGTTGTTTTTTCTGAAATCAATCTAGAATGATCTAAATTCTTTTTCAAACTCAATAAAATCTGATTTGGATTTACTGGTTTGATAAGGTAATCGGCAATTTTAGAACCAATTGCTTCTTCCATGATATATTCTTCTTCACTTTTAGTAATCATTATTACAGGCGTTGAAGATTTTTTCTCTTTAATTTCTGATAGTGTTTCTAATCCGCTCATTCCAGGCATATTTTCGTCTAAGAAAACTACATCAAAATTGTTTTCAGCAAAAATATCAACTGCATCACGACCATTATTACAAGTAGTTACTTCATAATTTTTCTTCTCTAAAAAAAGGATGTGTGGTTTTAACAAATCAATCTCATCATCCACCCAAAGTATTTTGATTTTATCCATAATGGTATTTAATTTGGTGCAATTTACTATTTATAGAACGAACGATGTATTAAAATTATTGTAAAAAAAATAGTAATAAATATCAATAGGTATATTAAAAGATAAAAATGATTAAATTTGAATTTTAAAAATGTTTTATATGAAATTGCCACTAACAAAGAGTTTGTTGCAAACAAACTCCAATAAGTAAAGGCGATAACATATATCACCGCTAACAAATCAAAATTTACATATATGAAATTATTACAAAGATTAACACTAATAACTTTGGCGACAGTAACAATAGTAAGTTGTAACAAGAAAGAAGCTACTTTTATTGATCCATTATTAACTAATAGAGATACAACAATCAATCCATCAGAAGATTTTTTTAATTATGCCAATGGAGGTTGGTTTAAAAACCATCCTATTCCTTCTTCTGAAAGAAGTAATGGTATTTTTAGAATGATTCAGGACACAATAAATAATCAAATAAAATCTATTTGTGAAACTTCGGCTAAAGCTGGTGCCGAAAAAGGTAGTAATAAACAAAAGATTGGCGATTTTTATGCTTCTGGAATGGATTCTACAACAATAAATAAATTAGGAGTTAATCCTCTTAAAGAAGAGTTTTCTAAAATTGATGCCATTAAAGATGTTCCAAGTTTGCTTAAAGAAATTGGTCATTTACACACCATTGGTTCTGGTGCTGGTTTCGGTTTTTATGTAGGTCAAGATGATAAGAATAGTGCTAAGAATGCTATTTTTCTTCATCAAGGAGGTTTAGGATTAGGACAGAGAGATTACTATTTCAATACTGATGAAGAAATTGTTACTATTCGCAAAGAATACGTTAAACACGTTCAAAAGATGATGGAATTGATAGGAGTTAAGCAAGATTTAGCTATTAAAAATGCTGCTTCAGTCATGAAATTAGAAACCAATTTGGCCAAAGCTTCAAGAAAATTGGAAGCTTTACGTGATCCAATTAAGAACTATAACAAAATGAGTATTGCTCAATTGAATGGAATTACTCCAAATATTGATTGGAATGTTACTTTGAAAGATTTCGGAATTGCTAAAGCTGACACAGTAATAGTTGGACAACCAGAATTTTATAAAGCATTTAATGGAATGCTAAAATCATATGCAATTGATGATTGGAAAACGTATTTAAAATGGGATTTAGTAAATACATATGCTGCCTATTTGAATAAAGAAGTTGAAGACCAAAATTTCAAATTTTATTCTACTGTGATGAGTGGTGTTAAGGTTCAAAAGCCAAGATGGAAACGCATTGTAGAACAAACTGATGGATCTTTGGGAGAATTGATAGGTCAAGTTTATGTTGATGAATATTTGCCTAAAGGAACAAAAGAAAAACTACTTGAAATAGGGAATAACATTCGTGATGTTTATGCAGTTCGTATCAAAAATCTTGATTGGATGAGTGAACCTACTAAGAAAAAGGCTTTGTATAAGCTAAGTAAAATTGTCATGAAAGTTGGCTATCCAGACAAATGGAAAGATTTGAGTTCAATAACTATCGATAAAAATAATTATCTGAAAAATGTGATGGCTGTCAACAAATGGTCTTATGATGATATGACTAATAAATATGGTAAGCCAGTTGATAGAACTGAATGGGGAATGTATCCACAAACTTACAACGCTTATTACAATCCTAGTAATAATGAGATTTGTGTTCCAGCGTGTAATATCATTGTTCCTGGTTTTGAAGGAAGAATGCCAGATGATGCTATTTTATATGGAATTATAGGCGGTTCTACCTTTGGTCACGAAATTACACATGGTTTTGATGATCAAGGAAGTCAGTATGATGATAAAGGAAATTTAAATAATTGGTGGACTGCTGAAGATTTGAAGAAATTCAAGCAAAAAACAGCATTAATTGTTTCTCAGTATAGCAAGTTTAAAGTAGGCGATAAAAATGTTAATGGAGACGCTACACAAGGAGAGAACATAGCTGATTTAGGTGGAGTTGTTATGGGATATGAAGCTTTCAAAAAGACAAAACAGTTTAAAATCAATGAAAAAATTAGTGGATTGACTCCAGATCAACGTTATTTTCTAGCATATGGATACGCTTGGATGGTTAATGGAACCAAAGAATATCTATCACAGCAAGTAATGACCGATGTTCATTCTCCAGCAAAATATAGAATAAATGGTCCGTTGGCAAATGTTACTGAGTTTCATAAAGCATTCAATATAAAACCCGGAAGTGCAATGTATCAACCAGATTCGTTGAGAGTTGTCATTTGGTAATATTTAAAAATCTAGAGTTAAAGAAAAGGCACAATTATTGTGTCTTTTTTTATTAAAAATCTAAATGAAATTAGTTGTATCGTTAGTATTAATTTTTCTTTTTTCATGCTCTAAGTCAGATAAAAGTGTTACTAATAAAGTTGTCGGTGTTCAAATTTATGATGGATTTCCAAAAGAAAAAGCTATAGTTTTAGCTCAAGAAGTAACAAAATTTTATAAAATTAAAACATTTGTATTACCAGAGATTGAATTGCCAAAAAAAGCTTTTGTAAATATAAAATCACCAAGATATAGAGCAGATAGCATAATTACAATTCAAAACAGAACCATAAATGATAGTTTAGATTTTGTTTTGGGATTAACTCATAAAGATATTTCTATCACCAAGCATGATATAAAAGGAAATATTAAAGAACCTAAGTGGAAATATAATGACTTTGGAGTAATGGGATTAGCTTATTGTCCTGGAAAAAGTTGCTTAATTTCCTCATTTCGTTTGAAAAATAAAGACAAAGAACTTGAATATACAAGATTAAAAAAAGTTGTAATTCATGAGTTTGGACACAATTTAGGATTGACACATTGTTCTAACAAAGAATGTGTAATGACCAGTGCCGTTGAAAAAATTTCTACAATTGATAATGAAAAAATGGAGTTGTGCAGTAAATGTAAAAAGCAATTACATTTCTATAAATTATAATTTACCTAAAAGCCAAAAAATAATTAAAAAAATTATAATTGTGCTAATACAACCGCCACCTAATTTTTTAGCAGAATATCCTGCAATTAATGTTTTAAAAAATCCGTTCATAGGTTTATTTTAAATACTTGATTCTATTATTTGAAATACTTCTGTATCATAAATCGTATCTTCAATGATTTGAGTATCATTATTTATCATCAGGATATTATTCAAATAAGTTTCTAAAACTTCAAGATTTGGTGTTATCAGTAGAGGTCCCATATTTTATATCTTTAATTATTACAAAATTGATAAAAATAGACTTAGGATTGTTATATTTTAATTTTTAAATTTTACATAATTACTTGTAACAGTTTTCAAGTTATGCGATGTTAACTAAATAATAGACAACTATAATAACGATACAAGGTTCCAAAAAAAAACATGTTTAGTTTTCTTCGCCGCAAAAAATGATACGATAAATGCCATTCAAATTTTTCATAGAATTTTTATTTAATTGGTATGGCATCTATTTTCTCAGCTAATTGATAATCTAAATCAGTTATTTTGTTTTTTTCGTGACTGTATAAAGTTATTTCTAGTTGAAACGCTTTATGGATTTTACAATCAGGATGATGGTTCATTTCATCAGCGCAATTGGCTATTTTTAAAAGAAATTCTGCCAACTCAGTTTGCGATTTAAACTTAAAATTGTTTACTAGTTTTCCATCAATTACGTTCCATTCCATGATATTTAGTATTTACCGTTTAGAAGTTCTCCACCGATAGCTGATTTGGTTTCGATGCCGAGTTTCTTCATCATTTCAAAGGTAGTACAAACTGCGGCAGATGTAACAGGAATTCCACATTCTGCTTGAATTAAATCAATTGCTTCTAAAGATGGCATTTGAACGCAAGCAGAAACTACCAAAACATCGACATCAGTCAAATCCAATTGTTTGTAAATTTCCAATAAATTCAATGGGTTTTGTGCTGCAACTTCCAAATTATCAGGAATTTCCAGAGCAATACTTTCCTTCACTTTTATACCTTGATGTTCAATATAATCTACAACCATATCTGTTAAAGGTCGCATATAAGGTGTGATTATCGAAATTTGTTTCGCACCTAAAACTTTCAAACCATTAATTAAAGCTCCAGCAGAAGTTACAATAGGAGTAGGAAAGTCATTAGCAACAGTTTCTTGATGTAAATTTACTTCCGAAACGCAGTGATAACCTCGTCCCATGCTCATAATTGCTACCAAACATGCATAACCCATAACATCTACATGAGCATCAGAAAGTTCTTGAGCACATTTCAAACTCATGGAATCCATGGCTTCGAGTTCTTCTTTAGTTACTTTTTTCATTCGCATTCTACTCGAATGGAAAGTAAAACGTTCAGGCAAAATGGTTTCACGTGAACGGAATATTGCCGGTATTTCGGTTTCCATAGTTACGTTTGATGATGGAACTATTTGACCTATTCTGTATTTTTTCATTTGTTTTATTAGATTATGTTATTAGTTAAATTAAGAAATGGAGTAGTTACAACTCTTTTTTCAATTGGAAATAATCCAAAATCTTTTAATATAAAATCTGTATACTTTATTTTCTTTTTATCTTTTGATACAATAACGGTGAAATTATAAAAATTTGAAGGTATTGCATATTTTCCAAATTTTTCCGGATACTTACTTCCTTTGAAATATATTATTTTATAAATTTCGTCAAAATAAATTTCAGTTTTGATGTTCTTTTTAGTTTGAATTATTTTCATTTCTGAATAATCAATTTCTAATATTGTATCTTTATCATTAAAATAATAATCAAGATGTAAAATTATTTGTAATAGAAATGGAATTGAAAGAAATAATAATGTAAATATTAAAATTCCGGTGTTATAAAAAAGATAAATAGTGAAAATTGTATAAAATAAAAAAGTTAAATAAATCCATTTTGAATTTTTTATTGGTTCATAAAATGATTTTTTATTTATTTTATATGTAACTTTCACAGTAAATTATATCTCCTTAACTGTATTCACAATCGTTCCAATTCCTTCCACAGTTGCCTCAACAACATCACCATCATACAACCATTCTTGAGGATTTCTTCCAGCTCCAACGCCTGCTGGAGTTCCTGTTGCAATGATATCTCCAGGTTCTAAAGTGAAAACTATACTTAAATCTTCAATTAAATCATTGATATTGAATAACAAGAATTTGGTATTTGAATTTTGCTTTTCAACGTCGTTTACTTTTAAAGATAAATTCAAATTGTGTGGATTTTCGATTTCGTCTTTGGTTACCAAAATAGGTCCCATTGGTGCGAAAGTATCTTGCCCTTTTGAAACTATCCATTGTCCTTCACGACGGCAATCACGAGCAGAAATATCGTTGATTACTGTATAACCAAAAACATAATCCATTGCATCGGCTTTTGGAACGTATTTTCCTTTTTTACCAATAACAACTGCCAATTCCACTTCCCAATCTAATTGTTCAGTTAGTTTGGTGTTTTTTATGATTTCTGTATTGGTGGCAGTAACAGTCGTTGGTGGTTTTGAAAATATGATTGGTTTCTGTGGTAATTTTCCGGTTGTGTCTAATGTTCTGGCACTTTCAGCAACGTGTTCGGTATAATTTAAACCAATTCCAATGATGTTTTTTCGAGGTTTAGGAATAGGAGCAAGGAACGTTACTTCGTCCATTTCATAAGCTATTTCATCGAAAAAAGATTGCTCAGTTTCTGCAATCATATCGTTAAGCTCTTCGACTAATTCAAATCCCATATCAATTAAATCCAGCATGTTATCTGGTAAAGGAAAATTGGATATTTCACCAAAATCTTCCATATCAATCACTTGATTGTTGTGTATAAATCCTAATCTTGGTTCGGTGTCTTGTGTTTTGTAGGTAAGTAGTTTCATATGTAAGCAGCTAAGACGCAAAGGCGCCAAGTTAAAAGTCTATTTTCTATTCTCTTTATTCTATTTTCTGATGACCATTATTTTCTTCCAATTCTCTTCCTTGATATAATCCTAAACTTTCAATCACGGGCAAATCATTGAAATTGAATAAGCAAGCGTCTTCCGTTTCGGATAAATTGTGGTGTTCATGCCAAGCCCAACTTGGAACACAGAAAATATCCCGTTCTTTCCAATCAAATCTTTTTCCATTAATAATTGAAAATCCTTTTCCTTTGGCACATTGATATACAAAAGAACCTGTGTGTTTATGCGCTTTTCCTTTGAAACCTGCAGGTAATAATTGCATTGCTGCACCCATAGTTTGCATCACATGTCCACCAGTTAATGGATTAGAATATTGCATAAATATACCATCAAAAGGATTGACCTCATTGACTTTTTGAGTTTCTAAAAGTGCTGGATAAACATTTTTCCAAGAATATTTAAACAAAGGAGAATACGGTTTATTCCAATTTTTATCGGCAGGAATTAATCCGGCGCAACCATAAGTTATTGGTGAATAATTTAATGGTTTTACCAATTCTTGCTTGCCATCATAAACGGCATAATCATTAGCTTCCAAAGCATTTACCAACGGAATATCCAAACCATCTTGCCAAATGCAAGTTTTGCCGCCTTCTTCAACTCCATGTTCGTGCCAAGTGGAATTGGGTGTGATAACAAAATCATTGACTTCCAGCATAATTTTATTTCCATCAACAACAGTGTATCCTTTTTCGCCTTCCATAATAAAGCGTAGGGCAGAAGCACGATGACGATGTGCCGAAGTACTTTCACCCGGACGAGTTACTTGAATTCCGGTATACAACCAACCAACAGCTGCTGAAACATCTTTGCGTTTGTCGTTTACCAAATAAACTACGCGTCTTCCTGCTTGCTCTGGTGTAACTAACTCAGAGGATTTTAAAACTAATTCGCGTAAATCATCATATTTCCAAAGCATTGGAACTGATGAACTTCTTGGTTCCCAAGGTTCGATATCATTGGCAACAGTCCATAATGCACCTGCACCAAGCGTTTCTAGTTCTTTATAATAAGCTACTAATTCAGGAGAATCTTGTACTCTTGCACGACCAATTTGGTCATCTGAAAATTTATCTTCCATAATTATTATTTAAAAAAATGTTGACTGAGGCTCTCGAAGTCATCATTTTACTATTTTTTATTAAATTCTTCGTGATTATCAATAAACGTAATTTTTCGAGTAGGAGCAATATTTACTCTCAAATCGAAAATATCAAATCTATTGTAATGTCCGAGAATGTCGTGCATTTGTTTCGGTTGGATGCATTTTTCCAAATCAATATCGGCGTAAACCATTCCTTCGTCGTCTATCAAAGCTTCACCAATTATAGCGCCATTCGGACCAATAAATCCTGAAAAAGCAGAATTTTTTCTAGTTAAAAGTTCATCAACATTGGGAACATCTTCTCGTAAAGCGTCTTTTATTTCTTGAGAAATTGTAGAACACGAAACTATGGTAAATAACTTTCCTTCAAAAGAGTGAGCTGCTGCACGAATTTTTATTGCTTCAGCCATATTGTAATCTGGTGGTGCTACTGGAAGTGAAATATAATTGGCAATATGAATTAATTCGCCTTGAGAAAGTAACGTAAAACGTGCTAAAGTATTAGTATTTTCGCCACAAGCTAAAGTTCCAATTGGACCAATTTCAGTGTTGTATACTTTTAATGATGAACCATCGCCACTTGTCCAAGTTAATTTTTCTGCCCATGTTGGAACTAACTTTCTGTGTTTTCCAATTAGAGTTCCGTTGTTGTCTATGATTAAATTGGTGTTGTAAATTTCACCATAAGAATCGCCACGCTCATTGATTCCTATTACAATATGTATGTTGTTATCTTTTGCCGCTTGGAATAATGGTTTCATTGATTCATCAGAGACTGCAACAGAATTTTTATACAATTGCTCGTACCATTTACTGCCCTGAACTGGTGTCATAATCCAATTCCAATAAGGATAACCAGCGATGAAAACCTCTGGAAAAGCAATTAATTGCGCTCCGTTTTGACTGGCTTCTTTAATGAAAGAAATAGCTTTATCAATCGTTTTTTCTACATTGAGAAAAACTGGTGATGTTTGAACTGTTGCGGCTTTGAATTTTTTGAAGTCCATTATTGTTTGATTTTGTTTGTAATAGTATCGATACCTTTTTCAAATAAAATTGTTTCATCCCAATTATTATTATGAAAAAATACCTTCCAATAAATTACAGATTTTTTTGAATTAGACTTGTATTTTACTTTCCAGAATTTATTAATAAAATCACTTTTAAAATTTGATTTGTTTTGATTTGTATCTACTATAGAATCAATGACTACATCATAATTACTGACATTAATTTTGGATGCAAAATCAATATTGATAGAATCATTTTTTAAATAATTTTGAATATTTATAAATTTTGAACTACTCATAAATCTACAATTAGTTGAAACAACAGCAACTCGAAATATTTTGGAATAATTACAAAACTTTGTAAAATTCACTAATAAGTTATTTTGTAAAACTTCAATATTTTCAGAATTTATTTTTTCACATTCAAAATTGATTTTTTCTTTAGTAGAATAATTTTGAATTTCATTTATTCCTAATTCGTAATCTTTATAATTATTTATTGCAATGATCTTTGTATAAATTTTATTAAAAATTTTATACTTCTCAACAAACTCACCACGAGCCTCAATGCTTTTGGTTTTTAATTGGTAAATTTCTACATCTAACTGATTTTTTAATATTTCATTATTATCCTTTATTATTGACAAATAATCATCTTTATCGTTGCAACTAGCAAAGAAGATTAGAAGTATTATTATAATTAGATGTTTCATAATTTTTATTAGATAATAAAACTGGATATTTTTACTTTCATTTCTTCATTAAAAGCTTCTGCTTTGATGCTTTGTCTGTCTTCTTGGATTTTTACGTTTACCAAAGTTACTTCGCCTTCTAAAACGGTTTGTTCGTTTTGATTAACAAATTGAAATCCGCATACTATTGATGATGATTTTAATTCTTTAACCCAAAGTTTTTTGGTTAGCGTTTCTCCAATTCGTGCAGCATTTTTGAATTGTATTTTCAAATCTACTGTTGGAATTCCGTTAGTTTCGTGCATTTTGGAGAAAGGTCTTTTTAAGGCTTCTTCAAACCAATCTTCTACTAAATCATTAAGCATTTCTAAAAAACGAGGATAAAAAACAATTCCTGCGTAATCAATATGTTTGAAACGGATTTTTTCTTTTTTTATGAAAGGTTGGCTCATATTTATTAACGATTGAAGATTAACGATTTTTGATTTTTGAACAAATTAAAATTTCTCACTACATGCTTTCCTCCAAAAGTACAAAAATTCTTTGGGAACTGTGCTTTCAAATAACAAACAACCAGTTTCTAATTCGGGAAATATTTCGGCGAAAGTTTCTACTTTGTTTCGGTCGATTCGAGTGGTGATTACATCACGCGTTACTTCGTCGGGATGTGATAATCCTGCTGATGCCATTAAATCCATTGCAGATTTTACGGTTTCGTGTTGAAAACGCGCTACACGAAAGCTCTTTTCTTCAGGAACTAATCCTTTCATTAAATCTGGATTTTGAGTGGCAACTCCGGTTGGACAAGTGTTGTTGTGACATTCGAGAGCCTGAATACAACCCAAAGCAAACATCATTCCGCGAGCAGAATTACATAAATCTGCACCTAATGAAAGTGTACGAACAATATCAAAACCTGTAATAACTTTTCCAGAAGCAATAATTTTTATTTGATCTTTGATTCCGAAACCATTTAAAGAATCGTAAACAAAGGCAATTGCGTCGCGCAAAGGCATTCCAACGTGATCTGAATATTCTTGTGGTGCTGCACCAGTTCCGCCTTCGCCACCGTCAACCGTTATGAAATCTAAATAAGTTTTGGTTTCGACCATTGCTTTACAAATAGATAAAAACTCCGATTTATTTCCGATACAAATTTTGATTCCAATTGGTTTTCCTTCGGAACCTTTTCGCAATAATTTTACAAAATCCATTAATTCCAATGGTGTTGTAAAAGCAGAGTGGGTTGGTGGTGACAAAATATCTTGACCTTTCGAAACCAAACGAATAGTTGCAATTTCATCGGTTACTTTTTCTTTAGGTAAAATTCCTCCATGACCTGGTTTTGCACCTTGTGAAAACTTAATTTCAATCATTTTGACATTATCTAAAGTCGCTCTTTTGGTATATTCGTTATAATTAAATTTTCCGTCAGCAGTACGACAACTGAAATAACCTGTTCCGATATTCCAAACGACATCGCCACCCTGTAAATGATATGGAGACAATCCGCCTTCACCAGTATTATGATAAAATCCACCTTGTTTTGCACCGTTATTCAGAGCCAAAATAGCATTTTTACTTAATGAACCAAAACTCATTGCGCTGATATTGAACATACTTGCATCATAAGGTTTTGTGCATTGCGAAGAACCAATATGAACTTTAGGATTCTCATTTCCTTTAGAAAAAGGAATCGCTCGAATACTGTGATTAATCCATTCGTAACCATCTTGATAAACGTCTAATTGCGTTCCAAAAGGCATCGAATCTGATTCTTTTTTACTTCGTTGATACACAATGCTTCGTTGTAGACGATTGAACGGTTTTCCGTCTAAATCGGTTTCTACAAAATACTGACGCATTTCTGGACCAAGCCCTTCTAATAAATAACGCATTCTTCCTAGTAAAGGAAAATTTTTACGAATAGTTTTTTTGGATTGATACATATCGTATAATCCCATTAAAATCAATGGAATAAATATCAATAGCAAAAAACTAAATTTCCAATTGACGTAAATTAGAATTCCAGTTAAGGAAAGAATGGTGATGCTTATTATTAGGAATGCTTTTCTCATTTTTTGTTGTTTAACCGGAAAGTTGCAAAGAATTACGCAAAGTTAGCAAGTTAAAAAATCTTAATACTTAATACTTTCATCTTAATACTATTTCAACTTAAATCGTTGGATTTTTCCTGTTTCTGTTTTAGGTAATTCTTCAACAAAATATATTTGCCTTGGATATTTATAAGGTGCAGCTACTTCTTTGAACCATAGTTGAATATCTTTAATCAATTGATTTGAAGCTTCATTATAATCTTTTAAAACAATATGTGCACAAACTAACATTCCTCGTTCTTCATCTGGCATTCCGACTACTGCACATTCTAGAATATCTTCGTGTGTTAAAAGTACCGATTCTACTTCAATGGCAGCAATATTATAACCTGAAGATATTATCATATCATCGCCTCGAGCCACAAACCAAAAATAACCATCTTCATCTTGACGGAAAATATCGCCAGTGATGTTCCAACCGTTTTCAACATATTCTTTTTGTTTGTCTTCTCTATTCAAATATTTACAACCTGTAATTCCTCTAACCGCTAATCTTCCAGCTTCATTTCTTTGCAATTCATTCCATTTTTCATCAATAATTTTGGCTTCATAACCTGTGATTGCTAATCCAGTTGCTCCAGGTTTCATGTTTTCTTCATTAGATGAAATAAAAATATGTAGCATTTCTGTTGCGCCAATTCCGTCAATAATTTTCAATCCGGTTGCATCATACCAATCTTGCCAAACTTTTAATGGTAAAGTTTCACCAGCCGAAACACATTTACGTAAGCTAGAAATATCAAACTCTTTTACTTTAGTTGTAATGATTCGCCAAGCTGTTGGAGCTGTAAAGCAAATAGTTATTTTATAATCTTGAACGGCTTTTAATAACAAATCTGGACTTGGTTTTTCAATTAAAAAAGTAGAGGCACCAAAATACATAGGAAACAAAACCAATCCGCCTAAACCAAAGGTAAAACCAAGTGGTGGACTTCCTGTAAAAATATCATTTTGAGTAGGTTGCAGCGAATACTGTGGAAAACATTCGCAAATATTCAAAATATCTTTGTGAAAATGTGCGGTCATTTTGGGCAAACCTGTTGTTCCAGAAGTGAATCCAATTAAAGCAACAGAATCAGATTTGGAGTGGTAGTTATCAAATGTCTTGGGTTTTGAAACCATCAATTCCTCTAATTGAGAATTTCCATAAAAACAAGTTCTCTTTAAAAAATCAGATTTCACTAAATGGATTTCTTCTTCTAATTCTTTATCACAAAATGCATGAGAAATTTCGGCACAATCAATTATAGTTGTCAATTCTTTGGAACGAAGTAGAGGCATTGTGGCAACTACAATTCCACCAGCTTTTAAAACTGCAAACCAACAAGCTACCATCATTGGATTATTAGCCGAACGAATTAAAACTCTATTCCCAGATTTCAAACCTAAATCATCAACTAAAACATGTGCAATTTGATTGGCTTTTTCATACAAATCCTGATATGTCCATGTTTCTTGAAAAGTTCTAATGCAAATATTATTACCTCGACCTTCAGTAATATGATTATCTAATAATTTCTCTACACAATTGAGGATTTCTGGTCGATTGAATTGCGGTAAATCAGTAAATGCATAATTAGGTTGCAAGTCTAAACTTGGTAAATTTAAATGTGCAAAATTATCTTCGTAATGCTTCATAATTTTATATTTCTCGCAAAAAATGCGAAGTCACAAAGTTTTGTCTTAATACTCAATACTACAAATCTTAATACTATTTCTTATTACTCTTCGGTTTCAACGCTTTTTTCATAGCTTCCGCTTGTTTTCTTTCTGAAACTTTTAGTGGATACAAATGTGATATTCCCATTTTGTATTGATTTGGAATGTCATTTGATTGAAATTGTTCGTATGCTTGAGCATTTCTCACAAAATTAGCATCCAATAACAAAGGTCTTCCTAAAGCTACTAAATCGGCTCTTCCGTTTAGAATTATAGTATTTATTTGATCAATATCTTGAATATAACCTGCCGTAATCGTTGGAATATGAACTGTATTTCGAACGGCATCTGAAAACGGTGTTTGCCACATTCTGCCTGTAATTGTCTTCTGATTGGCAACTGTATTTCCTGTAGAAACATTGATTATATCTGCGCCAGCATTTTTAAAAGTAGTTGCTATTGCCATTACATCATCTTCTGAAATTCCGTTTTCTACCCAATCGGTTGCTGAAATTCTTACTGACATTGGTTTTTCTTTTGGGAAAATAGCTCGCATTTCATTGAAAACTCGTAATGGAAATTTTAATCTATTTTCAATACTTCCACCAAATTCATCTGTTCTACTATTTGTTAATGGTGATAGGAAAGAAGCTAGTAAAAATCCATGATGCGCTTGTAATTCGATTAAATCAAATCTAGCTTCGTTGGCATTTTTTGCTGCTTGAACAAATTGTGAAGTAACCAAATCCATATCTAACAAACTCATTTCTTTTGGTGTTGCTGAATTTTTATTGAATGGAATTGCAGAAGCGGAAAGTAATTCCCAACTTTCTCCAGAAAAACTATCTTCCCAAGGAATTTTTGAGCCACCTTTTCGACCCGAATGACCTAATTGAATTCCGATTTTAGTCTGTGTGTTTTCATGAATAAAATCATTTATTCGTTTCCATTCAACTATTTGGTTTTCATTATATATACCTGAACAACCTAAAGTAATACGTCCGGTTTCTGAAACAGCAGTCATTTCCGTCAAAATTAATCCCAATCCGCCAATGGCTCTTGAGGTATAATGCTGAAAATGCCAATCGTTTACGAAACCACCTTTAGCCGAATATTGACCCATAGACGACATTACGATTCGGTTTTGCAATTCTAAATCTCTTACTTTGTATTTTGAAAAAGCAGCCGATTGATTTTTGATATTGACATTGCAATTGTCATTGAATTCTTCTAAAACTTTATCAGTAAATGATTTATCACGAATTTGTAGATTTTCGAAAGTCACTTTTTTAGAACGTGTCATGCAACCAAACGCAAATTGGTAAAAAGGATGTTGGTTGTTCCTATCCATGTTTTCAAACCAATCTAACGACACTAAAGCCGCGTATTGAATCATCTCTACAGGATTTCTTCGAGTTTTATCGTATTGCTCAAAAGCGGCTTGAACATTGTTTGAATTTGCAATTACAGCATCCGAAAGCCCTATAGCGCAATCCATAGCCAATTTTGTTCCCGAACCAATAGAGTAGTGGGCTGTAGCTTTGGCATCACCTAACAAAACTACATTTTCATGATACCATTTTTCATTGGTTACATGTGGAAATTGTCGCCAATGCGATTTATTTGAAATTAATGGATGTCCGTCTAATTCTTCTTTGAAAATTTGAGCAATTTTTGTGATTGTATCTTCTTCATTAGTAACTTCAAATTGGAATTTTTGCCAAGTTTCATCTGAACATTCGAAAATCCAAGTACTCATTCCTGGTTCATATTGGTAGGAATGTGCAACGATAACACCATGTGGAGTAGTTCTAAAAAAATAAGTAAAAGCATCTAATGGCTTTGTGGAACCTAACCAAACGAAACGGTTTTTCTTTAAAACAACTTTGGTTCCAAATTCCTTTTCGTATTTAGAACGTATTCCACTCGAAATTCCATCGGAAGCTATAATTATATCGGCATCTTTATAGTGATTTAAATCATCAATATTTTGTTCAAAATGAAGATTAACACCTTCTTCAAGACAACGTTGGTGCAATAGTTTTAATAATGTTTTACGAGAACAACCGCAAAAACCATTTCCTGCGATGTTTACGAACTGTCCATCACGAGCAACAATGATATCGTCCCAATAAGCAAAGTTGGAACGAATTAATTCATACGATTGCATGTCTCGCTTTAAAAACTCACCCAAAGTTTCATCTGAAAAAACTACTCCAAATCCGAAACTATCATCGGGTTTGTTCCGTTCGTAAACATCTATTTGGCAATGAGGCATTGCTTTTTTGGTTAGGATTGAAAAGTAAAGTCCACCAGGACCGCCACCTATTACTGCTATTTTCATATTTAAATGGAACGCGGATGAAACGGATGCTATAAAACACTGATTTCCGCGGATTTTTATATTTAACTTCTTTTGACAGAGAATATTTCTCCTATTTTACTATAATTGGAACCTGCTAATCTTGAAACTGGTTTGTAATTTTCCATATTGATTTTATAATTATCTAAGAGCACATCATCATCAAAATGCATCATTACAATTTCTCCAACAATCATAGTTGCTCCATTGTTTTCTGGATGTGGCATTGTGAAATTATGAATCATTTTGCATTCAAAAGAAATCTTGGATTCTTTAACACGTTTTGGTTTTATCAATTTACAATCAATAGGTGTGAGATTGGCATGCAGAAATTCATCTACATCAGAAGGTAATTCAGCCGATGTCATGTTCATTGCTTCAACTACATCTTCAGTAACCATATTTAAAACAAACTCACCATTTTGCAAAACATTTGATAAGGTATCTTTATTTTGACCCTTATTTTTGGCAGTTGTAAACATAATATGTTTTTCACCAACAATATTAAAATAGGAGAAAGGAGCAAGGTTGTTTATTCCTTTTTGGTCAATTGTTGAAATCCAACCAATAGGCCTTGGAATTATAGAACCTGTGATAAGCTTGTATAAGGATGATGAATCTAAATCTTTGGGATCAAATTGCATTTTGTTGTATTGTTTTTACAAATTAAATGAAATTAATAGGAATATTCTAAAATCGATTGGTAAAAATTATCAACTTTATATATTTTATATTGAAAAGGTAGTTTAAAACATTGAAAAAGTAAATTTTAGCTAAAAATTAGTATAAATGAAATAATTTCCTTGTAAAATTATATACTCTATAATTTTATTGTAAAAAAAATGGCAAAAATGTTTTTGTATATTTGCTAAATTAGTATATTTATGCAAAATTTATATATATGGAGATTTTAGCGTGTCCAAAATGTCAAAGTGACAACATTGTAAAAAGTGGTGTAATCAAAGACAGACAAAGATTTTTATGTAAAAAATGCAATTATTATTTTACAGTAAATAAACTCGGAAAAAAGATAGATAGTTACTATGTTACTAAGGCTTTACAACTTTATTTGGAAGGTTTAAGTTTTAGAGAAATAGAGCGTATTATTGGTGTCTCTCATGTAACTGTTAGTAATTGGGTTAAAGAATATAAAGTAACAAAACCTAATCATACAGATTACCATCCTACATATAAGATATATAACCACTTAGAATTGGTAGAATTTTTAAAAAACAAAGACCAATTGAAAGGCGCTGGAATGATAATAACCGAGTTAGGAGACAAATTTATGCTAATAAAGTGGGAACGTTTCAAGGATTAACTATAGTATTTACATAAATATATATCATAATTTTTTTCATTAACAAAATTTTAGAATTTGGTCAAGCAAAAATGAATTACTAACCAAATTTTAAACCTTATGAAAAAAATTATTTTGTTATCCTTTGCAACTTTCTCTTTTATAGGAAATGCACAAACTACAACTGCACCTGCAGCTCCTGCAGAAAAAGAATGGGATGTAAGTATGTATGGATTTATTAGAACCGATTATATTTGGGACACTAGAAAATCAGCACAAGTTAGAGAATACAACTTAAATTTATATCCGCTTGATGAAGTTCTTGATGCAAATGGAGATGATTTGAACGGAGTTGGAGCTTCAAATTTTTTATCTGTAGTTTCTAGATTAGGAGTTAAAGTAAAAGGACCTAATGTATGGGGATCAAAAATGTCAGGAACACTTGAAGGTGATTTCTTTGGTAATACAGAATCTTCAATTGGTCTTTTAAGATTACGCCATGCTTATGCTAATATGGAATGGTCTAAAACAACACTTACTTTAGGACAAACATGGTATCCAACATTTATTCCAGAAGTTTTTCCTGGTGTTGCAAACTTTAGCACAGGAATCATGTTTAATCCTTTTGGATGGGCATCACAAATTAGATTAAAACAAAATCTTTCAAAAGAAATTTCATTTGCTTTGACAGCATATAAAGAAAGAGAGTTTACTACACAAACCGCTACAGGAGGAACACAAAATTCTGCTTCATTCAATTCCGCTTTACCAACATTACATGGTCAATTTCAATTTAAAAATAAAAATTGGATTGCTGGTTTAGGTGCCGAATATAAATCATTACAACCTTTAACAGAGTCTGCTGGAAAATCTTCAACTGAAAAAGTAAATAGTACTTCAGTTGTTGGATATTTCAAATATTCAAATGATAAATTTTCTATCAAAGCTTATGGTATTTCTGGAAAAGACATGTACAACTTAGTCATGTTAGGAGGTTTTAATGGCTATACAGTTGCTGGACAACAAGAAAAATATGAGGCAACGAAAACTTCATCATTTTGGTTGGATTTGGCTAGTAACAACAAAAAAACAGCACCTGGATTATTCTTTGGATATACAAAAAATGATGGAGCTGATAAAAATGGACTTGCTGCTGGCGAAACTGTTAAATACTATATGAGAGGTATTTCAGGAACTAGAGTTGTAGATAATGTTTGGAGAGCTTCTGCAAGAGTAGATTTTAAACAAAATAAATTCAGAATAACTCCAGAAATTGAATACACAAAAGCTACTTGGGGAGATTTAAAGTCAGATGCAAGTGGTGCAGCAGATTTAAACCAAAAAGAAGTAGGAAACTTTAGAGCAATGATTTCTTGTGCTTATACATTCTAAAAAATAATCAACTAAAAACTATATAAATATGAGCGATAAAAAAACAACAGGTATTTGGAAAGTAATTTCCGCTTCCTCAATGGGAACAATGATTGAATGGTATGACTTTTACATCTTCGGAAGTTTAGCCGTAGTGTTATCAACCAAATTCTTTCCAACTGATAATCCAACAGCAGCGTTCTTGTCAACGTTAGCGACATTTGCTGCTGGTTTCGTAGTACGTCCATTTGGAGCACTTTTCTTTGGTAGATTAGGTGATTTAATTGGAAGAAAATATACGTTCATGGTAACGTTAATGTTAATGGGTGGAGCAACATTTGTAATTGGATGTATTCCAAGTTATGAAACTATTGGTTTTGCAGCTCCGATTTTAGTATTAATTCTTCGTTTACTTCAAGGTTTAGCTCTTGGAGGTGAATATGGTGGAGCCGCAACTTATGTAGCTGAACACGCACCTGCTGGAGAAAAAGGATATTGGACTTCATGGATTCAAACTACTGCAACTGTAGGATTGTTTATTTCTTTAATGGTTATCTTAGTAACTAAAGCATCATTATCAAAAGAAGCTTTTGATGAATGGGGTTGGAGAGTACCGTTTTGGGTATCAATCTTAATGGTTTTTGTTTCTTATTTGATTCGTAAAAACATGCACGAATCTCCAGCTTTCGCAAAAACTAAAGCAGAAGGAAAGACTTCTACAAATCCATTAAAAGAAAGTTTCGGAAATAAATTCAATTTAAAATTCGTTCTTCTTGCATTATTTGGAGCTACAATGGGACAAGGTGTTGTTTGGTACACTGGACAATTCTATGCAATGAATTTCTTGAAAACTGTACAAAGTATAGATTCTTCACAAGTAGATATGCTTTTAGGTGTTGCATTAATAATGGGAACTCCTTTCTTTGTTGTATTTGGTTGGTTAAGTGATAAATGGGGTAGAAAATCAATTATGATGACAGGAATGTTGTTAGCGATTTTATTATATCGTCCAATTTACAGAGCAATGTATACTTCAACAGATTTAACTAAGAAGACCGAAATTGTTGCTCAAACTAAAGTTGTGCCTTCTATAAAAGAAGTTGACGCTACTAAAATGGATTCAATCTATACTACTACAAAAGCTTACACTGACGGAACTACAGTTGAAGAAATTAAAACTATCCATTTTGAAGCTGGAAAAGTAATGGTTGACGACAAAGGAAAAGATAAAATTGAAACTAAAGTTACTAAAATGATTAACAGTAGTGATCGTTGGTTTTTAATCTTTATGGTTTTCATTCAAGTAATTTTTGTTACTATGGTTTATGGTCCAATTGCTGCATTCCTTGTAGAAATGTTCCCGGTTAAAATTAGATATACATCGATGTCATTACCTTATCACGTTGGAAATGGTATCTTTGGAGGATTACTTCCTGCAATTTCAACGTACTTTGTTACGAATGCAAAAGAAGCTGGTGATGTAGAATTTTACCTTGAAGGATTATGGTATCCAATTGGAATTGCCGCAGTTTGTTTCGTTATTGGAATGATCTATATTGACAGAAAAATTAATACTCTTCACGACTAAAACATAAAACTATGAACGCATTAAAAAAATATTTAGGAATTGTTTGGATTGCACTAGCTGCTGCAGTTGCTTACTTTTCAATTGGAATTTTTGGTTACAAATTGACCACAGGAAAACAAGATGATTTAGTTTTTGGAATTATTGTTTTCTTTATATTATTACCTATGATTGTAACTGGTTTGACCATTTTTGGTTGGTATGCAATAACCGATGAATACGAAGATTAAATTATTTTATTGGTTAGTCTCAGAAGCTCTTATTCAGGTAAGGGCTTTTGAGCATTTATAACAGAAGGTCTAAAAGTTTAATAGTTTGAAAAACTTTGTGTAAATTCGTAAAATAATCAACAATAAAGCTTAGTCCCTTTTCTACATTGTGACTTAATATGAAAAAAAGACATCAACAAAAATTAGTTATCGTTTCTATAGTTTTGTTAATAGGATTCAATCTTCCTATTGCATTACTTTTTGATTCTGCGCAAAATTTTCTTGGGTTTCCTGTAGTCTACATTTACTTTTTCTCTATTTGGTTGTTTTCAATATTAGTTTCACTTTTAATTGTAAAACGATACAATGAATAGTATAGCACTTTTGGTAATTCTTTCGGGATATTTGGCTGTTCTTTTTTACATTGCGCATTGGGCAGAGAAAAAAGGCAATAGTAAATGGACTAATAATCCTTACGTCTACACTTTATCATTAGCTGTTTATTGTACCGCTTGGACCTATTACGGAAGCATTGGAGTTGCTGCTGAAAGCGGTTTGAGTTTCCTTCCAATTTATCTCGGACCAATAATTATTGCGCCTTCATGGATATTAATTCTTCGAAAAATTATCCGAATATCTAGAGTCAATAAAATTTCAAGTATAGCCGATTTTATTTCTCTTCGATATGGAAATAGTCGTTTTCTTGGAGCTATTGTAACGATTATTTGCCTAACTGGAATCATTCCTTACATTTCATTACAACTCAAAGCAATTTCGGAAACTTTTCACGTGGTAACCAATACTCCAACAAGCAAATACATTTTTGATGACACAACTACTCTTGTTGCAGTTGCCTTAGCACTTTTTGCATCATATTATGGAACACGTTATGTCGATGCATCTGAAAAAAGAAAAGGAATTGTTACTGCTGTTGCTATGGAAAGCGTTTTAAAATTAGTGTTCTTTGTAATTATCGGTGTTTACGTCACTTTTTTTGTTTTTGATGGTTTTGATGATATATACCAAAAAGCCAGTTTGTTAGAAAATTTTAAAGAAAAAAACACTATTGGTGGTTTGCCTCAGGCTATTAATTGGTTTTTACTTTGTGTGCTTTCCATGTTTGCAATTTTTCTTTTACCTAGACAATTTCAAGTTTCGGTAATTGAAAATAATCGTGAAAATCATATCAATACCGCAGTTTGGTTGTTTCCTTTATACCTTTTGATTTTTAATATTTTTGTTTATCCAATTGCTTGGGGTGGAAATATTTTGTTTGACGGAAAGAATGTAAATTCAGATACTTATTCATTGTTGATCCCTCAATTATTCGATGAAAAAACATTAACTGTAATGGTATTTCTTGGAGGATTTTCAGCAGCAATTTCAATGATTGTTGTTTCTTCTATCGGACTTTCAACCATGATTACCAATAATATTTTAATTCCTTACAACCTCTTAGGAAAATTAAAAAGCGTAGACGCTGTTAGTAGTAAAAGTATCTTGAATAGCAGAAAAATAGGTATTTTTTCCTTAATCATCTTGTCTTATTTCATCTATAGATTTTTCGGATTAGATTATAATTTAGTTTCCATCGGATTGGTTGCTTTTGTAATTATTTCGCAATTAGCACCAGCTTTTTTCGGAGCTTTGTTTTGGAGAAGAGGTTCAAGATTAGGAGCTGTTTATAGTATTTTGGTCGGATTTGCTATTTGTATTTATACTTTGCTAATTCCTTACGCCATTGGAATTACGAATAGTTCTAGCAATTTTATTTCAGAAGGTTTTATGGGATTCAATTTGCTAAAGCCTTTCCAACTTTTCGGATTAGATTATTTACAACCAGTGCCACATGCGTTATTTTGGAGTTTGTTGTTTAATGCTGTTACATATTTTGCAGTTTCTGTGAGTTTCAAAGGAAATTATCGTGAGCGGAATTATGCCGAAATGTTTGTTGATATAAACAAATACATTACCAATCACGAGGATGCATTTATCTGGAAAGGAACAGCATACAGAAACGATATTGAAAAAGTATTGATTCGTTTTCTTGGTGAAGAGCGAACCAAACGAGCCATGAATATTTTCAATGTTAAATATAATGTCGATAAAAAAGTGGAACTTGCTGATGCTAGATTAATCAAATTTGCCGAAAACCTTCTTACTGGTCATATCGGAACGGCTTCTGCTAGAATATTGATTTCTAGTGTTGTAAAAGAAGAGAAAATCACCTTACCTGAAGTTTTAAAAATATTAGAAGAATCCAAAGAAAATATTATCATTAATAAAAAGCTGACTGAAACTTCTAACGAATTAAAAGAAATCACAGCCAAATTGCAGAATGCCAATGAATCTTTAATGATTAAAGACAAGCAAAAAGATGAGTTTTTAGACACCGTAACTCATGAACTTCGTACACCAATAACCGCGATTCGAGCTGCCAGTGAAATTTTGCATGATGATGACGAAATTCCAGAAGATTTGAAAAAACAATTTCTTCAAAATATCATTTCAGAATCAGATAGATTGAATCGTTTAATTGATAAAATTTTAGATTTGGAAAAATTTGAAACAGGAAAACAGACCATCAATCCAAGTAAAAATAATTTGGTGGAAACTGTCGAAAAATCTATCGAACCATTACAGCAACTTATTAGAAATAAAAACATTACGATTCATATTGAAAGTAAAGATAAAATCAATGCCTACTACGATGAAGATAGAATAATACAAGTTGTAACTAATTTATTATCAAATGCCATAAAATTTTGTCCTGATAGTGAAGGATTAATTACGATTCAAATTATTGAAAAAGATAATTTTATTCATACTTTCGTACATGATAACGGAAAAGGGATTAACCCAAATGATTTTGAAGCCATATTTGAAAAATTCTATCAATCGACTAATCAAAACATTAAAAAACCTGTTGGTAGTGGATTAGGATTAGCAATTTGCAAACAAATAATTGACCATCACAAAGGTAAAATTTGGGCACAACCAAGTACAAAAGGTGCTTGCATCGTGTTTACTTTACCCAAAAGTAAGAATATAGAAATTTAAAAAATGAAAAAGATTTTAATAGTCGATGATGAGCCTAACATAGTAATGTCACTTGAATATACTTTCAAAAAAAATAATTTTGAAGTATTTATAGCACGTGATGGACAAGAAGCTTTGGATATAGTAAAAACCAATTATCCAGATATGATAATTCTCGACGTGATGATGCCAATGGTTGATGGTTACGCTACTATTGAGCAAATAAAAAAAGACGACAACTTAAAACACACAAAAGTGATTTTCCTTTCAGCCAAAAATAAAGAAAGCGATATCGAAAAAGGAATGGCTCTCGGCGCAGATGCCTATCTAACAAAACCATTTTCAATAAAAAAAGTGGTGGATCAAGTGATGGAGTTGCTTTCAAAAGAATAGCGTTTTTTATTCTACTCTAAATAAATTGTTTGTAAAAAAAATGTAAATCTTTACTAAATACATTTTTAATAAACTAAAAACTAAATACTTTTGGTTTATGAAACAAAACCATATTTACACATTATTTTTAATTGTTTTAGCCATATTTACTACTCCTTTTTGTTATTCCTATTTAACAGAATCTAAAATAGATGATCCTAAAAATGAAATACTACTAAGAAAAATAGGTCATGAGGTATTGATTAGTTCCAATGATATAACCACCAAAGTAGTACCTATAAAAATAATTTCAAAAAATGAATTTCAAATTAGCTTTGAAAATAAGTTTGCTTTTACTCCAGATTCACTTATAAACATTGTTAAAAATAATATTTCAAAAAGTACTTTTCCAAAAGAATATTCTGTCTCAGTTCATAAATGTTCCAACGAAGCTATAGTTTATGGTTTTCATATTGATACTGATTCAAGTAAAAATATTATTTCATGTATTGGAAGAAAAATGCCTTTAGATTGTTATGTTATAACTCTAAAATTTGCTTCAAAAACCAATATTTTATTTACTAAATATTCCTTTTTTATTATTTTGTTTTTAGCAGTTTCACTTTTCTTTTGGATAAGATTTAGAAGTGCAAAAAGTAAAAAAGAATCTATTATTGCTGACGACGAAACCAATATAACAATCGGAAAATATAATTTCCACTTCCAAAAAAATCAACTTGAATTTGAAAACGAACAAATTTTATTGACTCCCAAAGAATCTAAATTATTGCATATTCTTTCATCATCGCCCAATGAAATTATTGATAGAAATACTTTGCAAAAGGAAATTTGGGAAAACGAAGGAGTAATTGTTACCAGAAGTTTAGATATGTTTATCTCAAAACTTAGAAAAAAATTAGATAAAGATTCCTCAATTACTATTGTAAACATTCATAGTGTTGGTTACAAATTAGAAATAAAGATTAATAGATAATTCAATTAAAACACCAAACTAATAGTAGCTCCAGACGGAATAGTAAAAATTTTGCTATTAATTTTGATATAAATAGTCAAAGCACTTGTATTAGTAACGTTATCTTTATTTACAGAAAATTTTAAATTTCTAAAAGCATTAACATAATCTACAAAATCAATTTGTTTGGTGTAATAGATTTCTTGATTATTGGCTAATATTTTAAAGAATTTTTCAGTTTCTTCCCATTTTTTTTGATCTGTTCCCATCTCCCAACTATGCCCCCAAATATCTATTACTGCTAATTCTTTAGTTTGCAAAAAATTATTGATAGTTTTGTAAAACAATTCTAATTCTTTCTTGTCTTTTTCAGGTTGATTGGGTTCCCAATAAGCCTTTCCAAACTGATGAATAGTTGGATGCCATCTTAAAAAATCCACAGGAATTTCAAAATTATAGGTATCTGCAACTGTTCTTGCATATTCAATTCCCAATCCTTCAATAGCTTCAATTACAGCATCGTTGGTATTACCAAATGGATAAGCCATTCCTCTAACAGGATAACCTACTAAACGTTCTAATTCTTTTCTATCCTCTAAAATTTCATAAATAACATCTACTTTAGAAATATCAGGTAAGTTAGGATGATTGGCAGAATGAACCGATACTTCATGACCTTTATATAAATCTTTTATTTCATCTTTATTTAAATAATCAAAATAGTTATTTGATCCTAATTTATTAGAATTCAAATGAAATGTTCCAATGAGTTGGTATTTATTCATTAGTTCTACCAATTTTCTATCTTGTTTTGCTCCATCATCATAACTCAAAATTAATGCTTTGGATTTTCCTCCTGGAAAAAGCATTTCAATTTTTACAGCACTTTTAGCTATTTCAATATTGTTTTGTGCAGCTGTAGAAAAGATAGCTATCAAAAATAAAATTGCAGTTGTTATTTTCATATTTTGTATTTTATAATTGTTTTTTAATTTGTTAAACTCCAATACATTTAATTAGACGCCTAATTTACTGTTTTCTTGCGCTAATCATTATATTCAAACGAAAACGTTTTCGTATATACCTATTTAGCAATATATTTTTAGAATGTATAGTAATAATAACTACATTTACTTTAATAGTTTAATCAACACAAACCATATAATGCCAATGAATTACCAAGAATTTTACAACCAAAGTACGCAATCTCCTGAAGCATTTTGGAAAGAACAAGCAGACCAAATAGAATGGTACACAAAACCATCAACTATTTTATCAAAAGACGAAAATGACTATCCACTTTGGTATAAAGATGGAGAATTAAACATATGCTATCTAGCATTAGATAAACATATTCAAGATGGCTTTGGTGATCAAGCTGCAATTATCTACGATTCACCAGTAACTCAAGTTGTTAAAAAATATAGTTATAACGAAGTTAAATCAGAAGTAGCTAAACTAGCTGGCGGAATGATTTCTTTAGGATTAAAAAAAGGCGACACGGCTGTAATTTATATGCCGATGATTCCTCAAGCAGCTTTTGCCATGTTGGCTTGCGCTAGAATAGGAGTAACGCATTCTGTAGTTTTTGGAGGTTTTGCACCACACGAATTAGCCATAAGAATCGACGATTGTAAACCAAGGTTAATTATTACAGCATCATCTGGAATAGAAATTGATCGATTAATCGCTTATAAGCCTTTAGTTGATGAAGCTATTGAATTAGCGGAACATAAACCAAAAAAAGTAATCGTTTTCAATAGAAAATTAGGAGCCAGAATTCCTTTCAAAAAATATGATGTCGATTATGATGCATTAGTTTATGGCTCTGAAGAAGCTCCTTGTGTTCCTGTAAATGCAACACATCCATTGTACGTTTTATATACTTCAGGAACTACAGGAAAACCAAAAGGAATTGTAAGAGATACAGGTGGTTATGCTACTGCACTTAAATTTTCAATGCAATACATTTATGGAGTCAAACAAGACGAAGTGTTTTGGGCAGCATCCGATGTGGGTTGGGTAGTTGGACATAGTTATATTGTTTACGGACCATTAATTAATAGAAATACAACCATTATTTTTGAAGGAAAACCAATTCGAACTCCGGATGCAAGTACATTTTGGCGAGTAATTGCTGAACATAAAGTAAGTATTATGTTTACTGCTCCAACAGCCATTCGTGCCATCAAAAAAGAAGACCCAAATGGTGAATTTATTAAACAATATGATTTGTCTTGTTTACGAACCCAATTCTTAGCAGGTGAACGTTGCGATGTAGCCACTTTAGAATGGTATCGCAAACACATTCCAGTTCCTGCAATTGACCATTGGTGGCAAACAGAATCAGGTTGGCCTATGATTGCAAACATGATGGGTGTGGAGTATTTACCCATAAAACCGGGTTCTGCAGGAAAAGCAGTTACAGGTTACGACATCAGAGTTTTTGGAGAAAACGGACAAGAATTAGGCCCAAATGAAGAAGGTTATGTGGTAATTAAATTACCATTACCACCAGGTACCATGTTGGATTTATGGAAAGATAACGAGCGTTTCAAAGCAGGCTATTTAAATAAATTTCCAGGTTATTATTTCTCAGGCGATGGCGGATTTAAAGATGATGAAAACTATATTTATATTACAGGTAGAGTAGATGACGTTATAAATGTAGCAGGTCACAGACTTTCAACAGCCGAAATGGAAGAAATTGTTTCATCACATCATTCAGTAGCAGAATGCGCCGTTATTGGAATTAACGACGAACTTAAAGGACAAGTTCCATTAGCTTTAGTAGTTAATAAATCAGGTGAAGATATCGAGCATTTCCAATTGCAACATGAAGTAGTTCAATTAGTAAGAGAACAAATTGGAGCTGTAGCGTCATTGCGTGATGTGGTTATCGTTCAAAGATTGCCAAAAACACGTTCGGGTAAAATTTTAAGAAAACTATTGAGAAGTATAGCTGACGGTGAAAACTTCCAAATCCCATCAACCATTGATGATGAAGCAATTATTGATGAAGTTAGAGAAGAATTTACTAAAGCTAAAATAGGTTCGTTTAGATAAAATATCAAGAAAATAGAAAAAAGAGAATAGAGTAAAGATTTTTAATAAAGTCTATTCTCTATTTTCTAAAGTAACTATACTAATTTAGCAAGAAAATTCTTTACTACATTTATTTTATCGTTACATTTACATTAACAAACGAATAAAAAAATAGAATAACAATGAGTTACTATACAATAGACAATTTAGAGCATTACTTTAAAATGTATAAGAAATCGGTTCGTGAACCAAGAAAATTTTGGGACAGAGTAGCCGATGAAAACTTTACCTGGTACCAAAAATGGGAAAAAGTAATGGAATTTGATTTTCAAGAAGCCAAATTCAAGTGGTTTTTAGATGCCAAAGTAAATATTACTAAAAACTGTATTGACAGGCATTTGGCAAAAAGAGGCGATAAAACCGCTATCATTTTTGAACCGAATGATCCAAAAGAAGAAGCACAACATATTTCTTACAATGAATTATATGCAAGAGTTTCCAAAATGGCGAATGTTCTTCGTGAGCAAGGCATTAAAAAAGGCGACCGCGTTTGTATTTATCTTCCAATGATCCCTGAATTGGCGGTTTCAATTTTGGCTTGTGCTCGAATTGGTGCTATCCATTCAGTAGTTTTTGCTGGATTTTCTTCTTCGGCTGTTTCGGCACGTATCAATGATTCTGAATGTAAAATGGTAATTACTTCTGACGGAAGTTACCGCGGAAATAAAGCCATCGACCTAAAAGGAATTGTAGATGAAGCTTTAGAAAAATCGCCTTGTGTTGAAAAAGTTTTGGTAGTAAAAAGAACTAATACTGAAGTAAATATGAAAGAAGGTCGTGACCAATGGTTACAACCATTAATGGATACAGCTATTCCAAATAATGTTGCCGAAATTATGGATGCCGAAGATCCGTTGTTTATTCTTTATACTTCGGGTTCAACTGGTAAACCTAAAGGAATGGTGCATACTACTGCAGGTTACATGGTTTACACAGCCTATACTTTTAAAAATATATTCAAATACGAAGAAAACGATGTTTATTGGTGTACCGCCGATATCGGTTGGATTACAGGACATTCTTATATTCTTTACGGACCACTTTTGAATGGTGCCACGACCGTAATTTTTGAAGGCGTTCCATCATATCCAGATTTCAGTCGTTTTTGGGAAGTAATTGAAAAACATCAAGTAAATCAATTCTATACTGCACCAACAGCTATTCGTGCTTTGGCAAAAGAAAGTTTAGATTATGTTCAAAAATTTCCATTGAGCTCACTTAAAGTTATAGGTTCTGTTGGTGAACCGATTAACGAAGAAGCTTGGCACTGGTACAACGATCACGTAGGAGGAAAGCGTTGTCCGTTAGTTGATACATGGTGGCAAACAGAAACCGGAGGAATTATGATTTCGCCAGTTCCATTTGTAACGCCAACAAAACCAACGTATGCTTCGTTACCATTACCAGGAATTCAACCGGTTTTAATGGACGAATTACGTAACGAAATTGAAGGCAACCAAGTTACTGGAAGTTTGTGTATCAAATTCCCATGGCCATCGATGGCTAGAACGATTTGGGGTGACCATCAACGTTATAAAGAAACGTATTTTACAGCTTTTCCGGGAAAATATTTTACAGGTGATGGAGCTTTACGTGATGAAGTAGGTTACTACAGAATTACAGGTAGAGTGGATGATGTAATAATTGTTTCTGGACATAACTTAGGAACAGCTCCAATCGAAGATGCTATCAACGAACACCCAGCTGTTGCTGAAAGTGCTATCGTTGGTTTCCCACATGATATTAAAGGAAATGCACTTTACGGATTTGTAATCTTGAAAGAAACTGGAGAAACTCGTGATAGAACTAACCTTGCTAAAGAGATTAACCAATTGATTTCTGACCAAATTGGACCAATTGCGAAGTTGGATAAAATTCAGTTTGTGAGTGGTTTACCAAAAACACGTTCAGGTAAAATCATGCGTAGAATTTTAAGAAAAATTGCAGAAGGTGACTTCTCAAACTTTGGAGATATTTCAACGTTATTAAATCCTGAGATTGTTGACGAAATCAAAGACGGAAAATTATAGTTTATTTTAGTTTATTTTAGTTAAAAACTGCTTTCGAAACGGAGCAGTTTTTTTATGAGTTCTAAACACAAAATTCTACAAGATTTTAACATAATTATACAACTATACTTTAAAACCAATTAACTAAATTTACTTTTATATGAGAAATTCAGAAATAACAATAATTGGTGGAGGTTTGGCAGGATCTTGTAAGAATTTCTTCAAGTTGGTTTAGTTTTATTTGTAGTTGTTGTGAAGAAATATTTTCTCTAACAGCAGTTCGTAAAACTCTAGAACTTTTTGCTAATACGTAATCATTTTCGTTTAATCGACGAATAGTATCTTGAATAGTCTTGATTACTTCTCCATAATTGATTTCAAAAATTCTTAATTTCCCATGATTTGTATTTAGAGCTTCAACTAATTCTCGTGCTAACATGAGATTTGATTCACCATTTAAGCCTAACAAGCTAAAAATTACTGGAGCATCGAGATATATTTCTACATCAACGAGGTTCCCAGAATAGCTTTGTATATCTTGATAAGTTATAAGTGATGCAATTGCATATCCTTGAGCTAACTTTAAAATTACTTGAAATCTTTCTGGGTCAGAGTTTTGCGAATCTGTTATAAATTTTGCAATTATATATTTAGCTTTTCGACTTTCTTTTACGTTGGGAAGAACACTTTTACCATCGTTGTTAGCAAATAATAAGTCTAAATCATTATCTCTAAAAAAATTAATTAATCCTAATTCTATTTCTTCAGAAGAAAGTTCAATCGTAAAAACGCCCTTACTATATTTTTTAATTTCTATAACCAATAATCTAAAACCACGATTCAAATCTTCACGCTCACTATATTTTACAGCTTCGTTAACTGGATTCCTATGTACTAGATATTCATTAGTGGTATTCTTTGTTAATAAACCATTTTTAACCATTCTTTTTAGCAAACTTTCACATGCTCCCAATGATATATTTATTCCGTAATTTTCTAATAAGTCATATTGTGTTTGTTCTCTCGAAGTCAAATTATGAGATTTGTCCATAATTGTTTGACAAACCAAAGGAACATAACTGTCAAAAATGTCTTTTTTGTGATTGTTCCAATTGTGAGAAAGTAAAGCTAATCCAAATAGTGTTTTATTCATAAGATAAGATTTTGGCTGTAAATATATGTTTTGTGTCCTTAACGCTTGCATCTAACTTTCGTAAATGTATTAATCTACAATACATATATACATCCTAAATAGAAACGCTATGTATGATAAATCTTCCCAAATATAACCAATTCCTACAAATAAAAACTACGTAAAAACACCTGTTTTTTCAAAAATGTATTACTTTTTTATAAACTTAATAACTTTTGTAGTATTGCTAGTTATTTGGTAATTCGTGCAAAATTTTAACCAATTTATCTTTTTCGAAGAAAAACAAATTGCCTAGATATTCTTTGCTTTTTTCCTCCTTTGGTTTTCCAGAAATTTCGTTTTCAAAATACTGCATATAGGTATTTCTGTAATTGGAATTATAGAAATCATTATTAATTGAAAACAAAATACTTGAATAGGGTTGGTCTAGTGTTTCTTGCAAATTAGCATATCCATTCATGACAAGAAAAAGTTTGTATCCATTTTCATTGGCATAATTTTCATAAATGCGCATAGGTTTGCACAACTTTGACGAACAACCATTTTTAAAAATATAAACCAATGATTTAGGATGATTGGCTAATTCTTGCTTTAATTGATTACCTGTAATTTTATAAATATTTTCAGATTTCAACTCTTTAAAATCGACTAATTCAACCAGTAATTTTTTTTGACTTTCATTCAACTTGTCATAATCATTGGTAAGACCTTGAATTTTACAAGATAAAAGCAAACTTGAAAGAACAACAAATAGAATTATTTTTTTCATAATTAATCTGATAATGTTTCCCAAATATAAACAATTCCTACAAATAAAAACTACGTAAAAACACCTGTTTTTCAAAAAAAGTATTACTTTTTTATAATCTTAACGACTTGTGTGGTATTGTTATTAAAATAGAGTTTTAGTAAATAAATTCCTGTTGGTGCGCTTTGTAATGAAATGATTTTATGGGTTGTGGTGGCTATTTTTTGTCCTAGAAGCGTATAAATTTCTATAGAATCAATTCGGTTTTCTTGGTCATCAACAACAATGGTATCAGAGGTTGGGTTAGGGTAGAGCTTGATGGTTGCCATCGTTTGGTCAGCAAGAGCTAGACTACTACAAATACCATGCGTTCCCAATTGGTTGCGTTGTGGGCTGTTTGCCATAGCCGTTTGCATTCTTGTAACTTGGTCGGTTGTAAACATGTACATACTTGGGTTGGAGGTGTAATCCATGAAATTCATAAACATTTCGCCATCAGGAGCATTACTCGGAGCACTACAAGAACCAACACCTTGAGGATACGTTGGGTTACCAGCACTTGGGTCGGCTTGTGAAGGCGTATCGATGCAATAATCTGTAAAGCAATTGCCATCACCCCAAATGTGACGTAAACCCAAATAATGTCCAATTTCGTGGGTTAGCAAACGCCCAGAAACATCGGTATTAACATAAATTCCGGAAGGATAAATTAAATAAGAACCAACCGACATGGCATAACACCAAACGCCATCATTCAAACTTGTGGTAGCACTTACAGGAATTCCAGCAAGTCCACTAAATGGTGGTGGCGTTGCAAATCCTCTAGCGTTTAAAGACGCACTTTTGTCGGTTACCCAAATGTTTAAATATTTGGTGGCATCCCAAATAGTTTGCGGTTTTACAACATCATCAATAAAATCTCTCAAAGTTTGATTGGTGGCAAACACATTCGGATTTTGCCAACCTCGTTCTATATAATTAATGCGTTCAATTCCAGGTTCGGCAAGTGCAACTCCAGCAGCATTGACTTGCGCCAAACAAAATTGTATTTCGCTGTTCGCAATTTTAATTCTACCCAAATTATCCAAATTTCCAGAAGGAATCGCCTGATTTATAGCCCAATTTACAAAAGCATTGGTAGGATAATTGTTTATATTCAAGCCAGTTCCGGTGTAATCTTGGTTCAAAACTAAAATTTGAGAATTCATTTGTTGCGCTTCAATATTTGGAAAAGTACCAACATTTTCGCCACCATGAATAATATGAAAAATCACTGGAATTTGATATGCAGTTGTAGTTGACCTAGAAGTTTCACGATTAGCAATAAGCGTTTGAAAAGCGTCTTCCCAAGCATCGGAAGGAATCTCTGAAGTACAAAAACCATGATTCTCTTGCGAATAAACGAAAGTAATTTGAAAAAACAGGAATAGGAAGAAGCCAAATTTCATAATTTAAATCTACTAAGTTTTAAAATAACTACTACTGATTTTATCATTTAAATATCTTGAAAAGAATAGTGTACAACCCAAAAATAGTAATAAAGTTCCACAGAGTAGGTAATTGGCAACTAAATTATCCAAGAGATGGTTTGGTGTTACAAATTTTCTTAAATAAAGTTTGTCTAGAATGTCAAGTTTTAGTACTAAAAAACCAAGAAGAAAAACTATAAAACTATTGATAATAGACCATTTTTTTTTCAATGATAACAAGATAGAAAATAGGAAGGCAATTGTTAATCCAATAAAACTTGAAATATTTGTAGATATAGTAAAATAGGCTATATCATTTGGAGTAATTCCATAATTATCAAAATCATTAACTACATTTTTAAAACCATTTTGATAAATTAATTTCAAGATTTTAATGTTATATAAACGAGAGTATGTTGTAGCCGAAATCATAAAAATACAAGCTGCAATGAAATGGATGATAATTTGTAAGTAGTTAATTTTCTTCATTATTTAACTCCAAATAATTAATGTTTAGAAAGCCTATTTTAAAATTGATAAATAATTAATAACAAATCAATTACTCCATATCACTAACCGAATTTACTATAAAAACTATTTGAAACTTTACAGCATCTTTTTTAGAATTGGGAAACTTCTCATTGTTGATTCTTTTCTCAAATTCTTTCATTAGTTCCTCATCAATTTCATCTTTTACAGCATATCGCATTTCATTGGTGTCTTTTTTTAATTCAAATTGAACAAAAATTCTTCCAGATTTAGTAGAAGTTTTGAATAGCTCTTCAAAAATTAATTTGGTTCTATCTAGAATAAATTTAAGATCTTCTATACTTGTATTTTCTTTGAGCTCCTCATCTGTGTTCAATAACTGAATTTTTTCAATCCTAGTTTCTTTTTTTCCTTTTTCAGCTATAGTTTTTTCGGTTTTCAATCTTGGAGCTTCGTCTAACCACATCAATTTTAAATCTTTTTTTAGTATGTTTAAAATATAATTATGCTCTTTAGTTTCAACAATCAGCAACGGCTCATCGATGTCAAACGATATGACTGACCAATAATAGCGAAGTTCCTGCTCATTAGCTTTTCGTATTGTAAAATCTTGATTCACTTCATTTTTAAACTCTTCCCAAATAATTTTGGTATCTTCAACGTCCTGACTCATTTTTCCTTCGATAATTAAATTATCAACATGAAATTCAACTCGTCCTTTTTCAATGGCTTGAATTTTTTTATTGTCTTTGTAGCGTTTCCACAACTCTGGACCAATGATTAAAGTATTTTGCAATAATTTATTGTTATCAGAATTTGATAAATTTTGTGCGATTAATTTTTTGGCTTTTTCAACTACCTTAGGGTCACAATAATTGTAAACAATTCCTTTTGGTATGGTAATAGTTTCTTTATCTTGAGCAAAAGAAAAGTTGATACAAAGAAGTAAAAGCAATAGGCCAGTTTGTTTCATAGCTTTAGGTTTAGATGAAAAATAATTTAATTCATTGAAACCAAATATAGATAAATAGTTTCAAAAAATCACAAGGTAGTTTTACTTGATTTTAAAATCACAATTTTCTATACTTAATAAAATACAAAAGCATCAATGCTAAATAGGGAAGAGTTGATAGAGCAATTTTGTAATTCAAAGCCATAATTCCAATAAAGAAAAAGAAAAGCACTAAAATACCTAAAAGAAGAACGGCTAAAGTATTTAGTTTTCTATTAAAGTTGGAAATAAGAGCTCCTAAAAGCAATACCATTTGAGTTAAAAATCCAATAAGAATTATAGGATGCGTGAAGTTGCTAAACCAACTTTCAGTTTTGGAGAAAATTTCTATTTCGCCTTCAAAAATAAACATAGCATTGTTAGGAGGCCATTCTAAATAACAAAATTGAAAGGCAATGAGTAAAGCTAAATTTAAAAGGCGTTTCATTACTAAAAAGTAGTTTGTAGTAATCAAAGCTACAAAATAATTTTCAAAATTTACCTTAGTATTTGGAGTTTTCTATTTGACAGCAGTCATCGAAATTTCAACATTTACACCTTTAGGCAAACCAGCTACTTGAACGGTTTCTCTTGCAGGTGCTGTTTTCTCGTCGAAGTAGCTTCCGTAAACGCTGTTTATTCTGGCGAAATCGTTCATGTCCATGATGAAAATCGTTGTTTTTACTACGTTTTCAAAAGTCATTTCAGCAGCTTCTAGAACGGCTTTCATGTTTTCCATTACTTGTTTGGTTTCGGTTTCGATATCGTCTAAAACCAATTCCATTGTTGCAGGATTCAAAGCAATTTGTCCAGAAGTGTAAAGTGTATTGCCCACCAAAACAGCTTGATTGTAGGGACCAATAGGAGCAGGAGCTTTATCTGTAATAATTATCTTCTTCATAAAAATCTAATATCTAAAATTATCTCAACGTTTGATCTCTTTGTTTTTGTTTATCCCACTTAATGTCACTCAAGACACCAGCTTTGATTCCAATAAAGAATCCCCAATAGGAGTTTTGTCCAAAAGGCGACCAATTGAAACTCATGTTCCAACTCATTAAATCACGATTTAAACGTATTTGTGTAAAAGTTACACCTTTATTGGTGAAATCATATCCAGAGGAAACTCCGATACGCCATTTGGGTGTCAAATCAGTATTAGCAGAAACCATCAAGGAATGACTGGAGATTTTCTTTTCACCAGTTATATTGGAGTAGGTGACCGAATAGGCTAAATTAACATCCCAGGGTATTTCGGCATTGTAGAAACCTTTAAAGGTATCTTCTTCCTCTTCATTTGGATCAAGTTCTTGAGGTGAATTTATTTCGGCATTGTCTCCAAACAAATCATCTTCACGTCCACCATTTCTAGCACCTTGAATATTTTTCTTTTTATCGTCTTTAGAACTAGTTAACGAATAATTTATAGTCATGTTGGCGCTGGTCATTCTAAAAAGTCCGCCACCATTTTCAATATTAAACGTATTGATTCTTTGATTTTCTGAACCAAGCGCATAAGGATCTAAAGTTGCAGCAAAGTTCACATTCATTTTTTGTTTGAACAATAAAGTTCCACCACTAATACGCATTGGTGACCAACGTAAAGAATCGGCTGCCATATCATAACTTCCTGAAAAGGTTAAGTTATTCAATAAAATAATCTTCTTTGGTGCAGTTGCAGTAGAATCTTTATCTCTTACTTTAGCTTCAAATTTATTGTTGATACTAAATCCAATATTATTGGCAAATGTTTTACTTGGAGCACCAAAAGCTCCGTTTTCAAATCTTGTATAACTTGCCATTGTTCCGCTTGCATCTGTAGCATAAGTATCGTAATACTTTTCAAAACTTGGTAAATAACTATGAGAAATAGAAGGTGTAATAGTATGACGAATAGATTGAATTTTAGCAGTTTCTTTAAATTTGAAAGTACCATAAATTACCGTTCCAACAGAGTTTGAAAACGAGTAAGTTCTAAAAGCATCAAAACCATTCACATCTGTTGTAACTACTTTTCCAACAGGAAGAACAGGTGGGTTTGAAGTGACTTGAAACTCTTTTTTAATGGTTTTCAAATACCAAGTTTCTTGATAATTAACTGAGGTTGATACACTAAAATGTTTGAATACTTTAAAGTTAGTACTCAACGGAATGGTGTGTTGCATTCCTGTTCTAGCTTGGTCAAACATTTCCTTTTTGAAGAACAAAGTGTCGGTTGTTTGAAATTGGTTTTCTGCTCTAAGATTGTATTGTAAGTTTATGTTTTTGATAAACCCTTTTTTAACTCCATCTTTTGGAGCAAAAGGAAATATTCTGTCAACACTTGCTTGTAGCGTTGGCAAAGTCATACTAATCAGTTTTGTTTGGGTATTCTGTGAATGATTTGCGGTAACCGATAAGTTCACTTGCGGAACAGAATTGAATGTTCTCTGATAGGAAATAGACGAATTCAAAGTGTTGTTTAATGAGGAACCAATATTTGCAATATTTATGGATTGCTGGAAATACTGACTACTTCCTAAATTTACTGAAGCCGAAAATCGAGAATTCGGATTCGACTTAGGGTCTTTCATATGCGACCATTGAATATTGTAAACTCTACTTTTAGAATAATCGGGAAAACCTCTTTCGCTATTAATTTGGTTTTCAAAACGTACGTTTACATTTCCGTTAAAATTGTATTTACTGGCATAACTCGATTCAAACCGCAAGGCATAACTTCCGTTGGTGAAATAATCACCGAGAACGGTTAAATCATATTTATCGCTTAAAGCAAAATAATATCCACCGTTTTGTAAAGCATAACCACGTGTATTGTTCTGTCCAAAACTTGGCGGAATAATTCCAGAACGACTTTTTTCTGTTATAGGAAAGAAGGCAAAAGGTAACGCAATTGGAGTTGGCACATTGGCTATGTACATGTTTGTCAATCCGACTACTACTTTTTTACCTGGAACTAATTTAGCTCTTCTTGCAAAGAAATAGTATTCAGGATCATCAAGATCTTTGGCTGTTGTTATTCTAGCTCCTTTCATAAAATAAACAGAATCGTTTTCTTTTTTAACAATATCTGTTTTTATATTTAAGTCTTGTTGCGATGTTCTAGAATTCCAAATCAAGGCTTTCTTAGTTTTATAGTTGAAACGAATGGAATCGGGTTCAACAATATTGGAACCTTGTTTAAACAAAGGAAGTTGGGTGTAATTTCCTGAAGAATCTTTCAATCTTCCAGCATAAACTTCGTTTTTTTCATAGTCAAAAACAATAATACCCGATTTTAATTCGTAGTCTAAGTAGTTTAATTCGGCACCATCATAGAGTGTGATTATTTTTTTCTTTTGGTCAAACTTGGCATATTTTTTTGCACGATATTTTACTTTACCTTCAAGCACCGATTTCATTTTTTTTACGGTATCAAGCTTTAAAGTATCAATTTTTTTAACCGTAGGATTGGGCAATTCAGGTTCTGTTTCTATTGCTTTTTCAGGCTTATTTGCTTGATTTTTAGCAGGAAAAGATTTCTTACTTTTAGGCAATTCTTGCGCAAATAAATTGGAACTTCCAATTGTTAGGAAATATGCTGATAAAACGATATAAAATAAGTTTGTACGCAAAGGTTTAAATGCTATTTTTGTAAAAATATGGCTTGATTTTTGAGGAGCCAAACTTACATATTATTTTTTGTCAAAAATAGATAAATAATAAATTTATAACCTTGCAGTTTTAATTAAAATTAACTTTTGTAACAATGATTAACACAAATAGAATCAAATATACCTTTTCTTTAACATTATTGATGTGTACTTTAATTGGTTTTTCGCAATCCAGTAAATTTAAAGTAGCTTTAGATGCCGGACATGGAGACCATGATTATGGTGCAGTATATAATGGTCATATCGAAAAGAACATCAACTTAGCCATAACTCTAAAAGTGGGAAAGATATTAGAAAAGAACTCTAGTATAGATGTCATTTACACAAGAAAAACGGATGTTTTTATTGGTTTGGTAGAACGTGCAAATATCGCAAACAGAGCAGATGCAAATATTTTTGTTTCCATTCATTGTAATGCCAACAAGAATACTGTTGCCGATGGAACTGAGACTTATGTAATGGGTATGTCTAAAAATGCTTCTAATCTTGAAGCTGCAAAAAGGGAAAATGAGGTAATTACTTATGAAAAGGATTATAAACAAAAATACCAAGGTTTTGATCCTAACAAACCAGAAACGATGCTTGGAATGACTATTATGCAAGAAGAATTTATTGAAAATAGTATTGCTTTAGCTGGTAAAATTCAAGATAGATTTGTTCAAGATTTAGGCAAGAAAAGTAGAGGCGGAGGCGTAAAGCAAGCTCCTTATATGGTTTTGCATAAAGCTTATATGCCAAGAGTTCTTATTGAAACGGGTTTTTTATCAAATACTATTGAAGGAAATGTTTTAGATTCTGAAGAAGGGCAACAAGATATTGCAGAAGCTATTGCTAAAGCTATTATAAGCTACAAAAAAGATTTCTTTGATGGTGGTGAAGTAGATGCAACTCCAGAAATAAAACCATCTCAAAGAGTTGAAGATAAACCAATAAAAACTACTCCAGAACCAAAGAAAGTGGATTCTGTTATTAAAAAAACGGAGCCAAAAGTGGAATCAAAACCAACTGCAAAAGGAGTTGTTTTTAAAGTTCAAATATCGGCGAGTTCTAAGAAATTAGAAAACACACCGAGTAATTTCAATGGATTAAAAAACATATCTAGTTCTTACAATAATAATATCTATAAATATATGTATGGTGAAACATCAAATTATGATGAAGCCAAAAAATTATTACAAGATGCAAAAACAAAAGGTTACTCCTCAGCATTTATTATTGCTTTTAAAGACGGCAAAAGCGTAGATGTGAAAGATGTTATCAAATAATATACTATTTTTGTAACCTAAAAAAACAACGATTTTGAAATTATCAAGAGAAATTAAAACTGCTATTTTAGTTATTGCCTCTATTTTATTATTTATTTGGGGTTATAGCTTTTTAAAAGGAAGAGACTTATTTACCAACTACAAAAATCTATATGTAGAATATGATAATGTAGAGGGATTAACAGTTTCCTCTCCTGTTACTATTAACGGATTGGTTGTTGGTAAGGTAAATAGTGTAGTTATCAATAATGAAACAGGAAAAATCAAAGTTGAAATGCAAATCAATTCTGATTTTCCTATAAAGAAAACTAGTGTAGCCGAAATTTATGCTCCAAGTCCAATTGGTGGAAAACAGATTGCAATTTTGCCAACTAAAGAAGGTCAGGATGCTGTTGATGGCGATTTTCTAATTTCATCAAGCAAACTTGGTTTAACAGATGAATTAGCTAAGCAAATAGAACCTCTAAAAGATAAAATCACTAAACTTCTTGATAATGCTAATGTAATGTTAGAAAATGTAAATCAAGTTTTGGATGCGAAATCTAAAGAGAATCTTAGAAATAGTTTGGCCAATTTAAACGAGACTTTAGCACAATTTAAAGATGCTTCTAAAGAAGTAAATGAAATGTTAGCTCAAAACAAGTCTAAAATTAGTGTTACTTTGACGAATGTTGAAAAAGCTTCAGCTAATTTCTCTAAAGTTTCAGATTCTTTGGCTAAAGCAAATATTGGTCAAACGGTTAAGAATTTAGAAAAAACGCTTGCTAATGTTGATAAAATGATGGGTGATATGCAAGCTGGCAAAGGAACAATGGGTAAATTGATGAAAGACGATGCGATGTATAATAATTTTACCAAGACTTCTAAAGAATTGGAGTTGTTATTACAAGACTTGAGATTAAACCCAACGCGCTATGTTAACGTTTCACTTTTCGGAAAGAAAAACAAACCTTACGTTGCGCCAACAAACGATACAATTAAATAGAATAAAACGACTATTATGGGAATTTTAGCCAATATATTTTTTGCAATATTATTAATTATAGGATTTGGATATTTTACAATTAATGTAAAGAAACTTATTCGAAATATAAAACTTGGACAAGATGTAAACCGTTCCGATAATTCTTCTGAAAGATGGAAGAATATGGCAATGATTGCACTTGGTCAATCTAAAATGGTTAAAAGACCTGTTGCAGGTTTTCTTCATATTATTGTATATGTAGGTTTTGTAATCATCAATATTGAATTATTAGAAATCATCATCGACGGACTTTTTAGTACGCATCGAGTTTTCAAATTCATGGGTGGTTTATATGATGTACTTATTGGTTCGTTCGAAATTCTTGCTTTTTTAGTCCTTGTTGCGGTAGTTATTTTTTGGATAAGAAGAAATGTTACTAAGCTTAAACGTTTTGCAAGTTCCGATTTGAATGGAAAACCAAGGAATGACGCAAATTATATTTTATATTTCGAAGTAGTTCTGATGTCATTATTCCTTTTAATGAACGCTGCCGATTTGCATCTTCAAAATCTTCCAGAAGTTTTTGGTCATTATGAAAAAGCAGGTTCGTTTCCAATTTCACAATTTCTAACTCCAATTTTTGATGGTATGAGTACACAATTGATATTCATGTTGGAAAGAACTTTTTGGTGGTTACACATTATCGGGATTTTAATTTTCTTAAACTATTTATACTTTTCTAAGCATTTGCATATTCTTTTAGCGTTCCCAAACACCTATTTTGCTGATTTAAATGCTAAAGGGAAATTTGATAATCTAGAAAGTGTTACTAAAGAAGTAAAGTTAATGATGGATCCAAATGCCGATCCATTCGCAGCACAACCTGTTGATGAAAACGCTGTTCCAAGTAAATTTGGTGCTAGTGATGTAATGGATTTGAATTGGGTACAATTATTAAATGCATACACTTGTACCGAATGTGGACGTTGTACTTCAGCTTGTCCTGCTAATCAAACAGGGAAAAAATTGTCTCCACGTAAAATCATGATGGATACAAGAGATAGACTTGAAGAAGTTGGAAGAAATATTGATAAAAATAAAGGAGTATTTGTGCCTGATAATGTATCATTATTAAACAATTACATTACAACAGAAGAGTTATGGGCATGTACATCTTGTAACGCTTGTGTTGAAGAGTGTCCGGTAAATATTAGTCCATTATCAATCATTATGGATATGAGACGTTTCTTAGTTATGGAACAAAGTGCTGCACCACAATCATTAAATGCAATGATGACCAATATCGAAAATAATGGTGCTCCATGGCAGTACAATCAAATGGATCGTTTGAATTGGAAAGATGAACAATAATTGATGAATAAAATTCATCTGATTTTGATTGTGATATATCGCAATTATATATAAAAATAAATGATAATTTTCCATGTTGTGAGGATTGGAAACTTGTCTAAATGAATGTGAAATAATAAAATTTTAAAAAATGAAAGCGGAAGACATTTACAAAACCTTACAACCAGTTACTGAAAACGGACAGCATTTAAGTCCAATTTTAAAAGAAGGAATTAAAAATTATTTAATCGACATTGACGGAACTATTTGTGATGATATTCCAAATGAAGAACCAGAAAGAATGTTAACTGCCGAGGTTTATCCGGACGCATTAATTACTTTAAATAGATGGTATGATGAAGGTCACATTATCTTTTTCTTCACTTCGAGAACTGAAGCACACAGAGAATATACTGAACGTTGGTTAAAACAACACGGATTCAAATATCATGGAATGGTAATGGGTAAACCTCGAGGAGGAAATTATCATTGGATTGATAATCATTTAGTAAAAGCAACTCGTTACAGAGGAAAATTTACAGATTTGATAGAAAAAGAAGTAACCATCGAGGTTTTTGACGATGGACAACATGAATAATATTAAATATAAGATTTTAGATATTAGATTTTCAAAATATATCTAATATCAAAAATCTAAAATCTAAAATTAAAAGATGTCAGAAGTATTGAACGTGCCAACAATGGCAGAAATGTTAGCTCAAGGCAAGCAACCAGAAGTATTATTTTGGGTAGGTTGCGCAGGAAGTTTTGACGATAGAGCAAAAAGAATTACCAAAGCGTTTGTACGAATTTTAAATCGTGCAAATGTTGAATTTGCCGTTCTTGGAACAGAGGAAAGTTGCACAGGTGATCCTGCAAAACGTGCCGGAAACGAATTTCTTTTTCAAATGCAAGCCATGATGAACATTGAAGTTCTAAATGCTTATGAAGCAAAGAAAATAGTAACAGCTTGCCCACATTGTTTCAATACTTTAAAAAATGAATATCCTGAATTAGGAGGAAAATATGAAGTTATTCATCATACAGAATTCCTAAAATCACTATTAGATTCAGGAAGATTGACTATTGAAGGAGGACAATTTAAAGGTAAAAAAATTACTTTTCATGATCCATGTTATTTAGGACGTGCTAACAATATTTATGAAGCACCAAGAGATTTAATTCAAAAATTGGATGCCGAATTGGTTGAAATGAAACGTTCTAAAGCCAACGGACTTTGTTGTGGAGCAGGTGGTGCTCAAATGTTTAAAGATGCCGAAATAGGAAATAAAGAAATCAACATTGAAAGAACAGAGGATGCTCTTGAAACCAAACCAGATATTATAGCAGCAGGTTGTCCTTTTTGCAATACTATGATGACTGATGGAGTTAAAAACAAAGAAAAAGAAGCTGAAGTAAAAGTTCTTGACATTGCCGAATTAATAGCAAACGCTCAAGATTTATAAATTTCAAAATTGTCTCACAGTTCCAAAAATTTGGGAGTTCGAAGTGCTAATATCTAAAATCTGAATTCTAATATCTAATATCAATCATGTACATACCATTTGAAAATTTACCTCAAGAATCTAGAATTTGGATTTACCAATCCAATAGAAAATTTTCTGATGAAGAAGTTGCTGAAATTGAAAAACATTTGATGCAATTTATTGAAAATTGGTCAGCTCACGGAACTTCACTAGAAGCTTCCTTCACTATTAGATACAATCGATTTATAATTCTCTCAGTCAATCAAGAATTTCATCCTGCAACTGGATGTTCTATAGATTCATCGGTTGGATTTATTCAAAATTTAGAACAAAAATACAGTGTAGATTTATTAGATAAAATGAATGTTGCTTTTAAACAAGGTGAATTTATCACTTACAAAACACTTTTAGAATTTAAAAAACTAGCAAAAGATAAATCGGTTTCTGAAAACACAATAGTTTTCAATAATCTCGTTAATACTATTGAAGAGCTCAATGAAGGTTGGGAAATTCCTGCATGTGAAAGCTGGCACAGTAGATTCTTTTAATCTTTATCTCCTTTCATGAAAAATATAAGTAAGCTACTTTTATTATTTGTAATAATAACTTTTGTAACCAACTGTGGACCTACAAAGGGAAAATCTTCTGTTGGTGTAATTAAAAAACCTGAGTTAGTAATTGAGGAAGACCTTTATATTCCTGTTCCAAAATCAGAGCGTAAAAATTATTTTAAAGAAACTTCATTAGAAACAAAATGGGTTGATAGTATTTATACTCAAATGACTTTTGAAGAAAAAGTAGGACAATTGTTTATGGTTGCTGCTTATTCTAATAAAGATACTGTTCATTTTAATGCAGTTGAAAAGCTAGTTACTCAGAATAAAGTTGGTGGTTTAATCTTTTTTCAAGGTGGTCCAGTTCGTCAAGCCAAATTAACTAATCGTTTTCAATCAAAATCAAAAGTGCCTTTGTTTATTGGAATTGACGCTGAATGGGGATTGAGTATGCGTTTAGATTCCACTTACAAATATCCATGGAATACGACACTTGGAGCAATAAAAGATTTACGACTTATAGAAAAAGTGGGTAGGAATATGGCTCAAGAAGCCAAACGAATTGGAGCTCATTTCAACTTCGTTCCAGTTTTAGATATTAATACCAATCCTAAAAATCCTATCATTGGACACCGTTCTTTTGGTGAAAACAAAGTAAATGTTACTGAGCACGCCATTGCTATTATGGAAGGAATTCAAAGCGAAGGTGTATTTTGTACAGGAAAGCATTTTCCGGGACATGGTGATACTGCTTTAGACTCGCATTATGCTCTGCCTTTGGTGAATTTTACAAAAGACCGATTAGAAAAAGTTGAATTGTATCCTTACAAGAGAATGTTTGATGAAGGATTAGTTTCTGTTATGGTAGCCCATTTGAACATTCCAAGTATTGAGCCACGAGATAATTTTCCGACTTCTGTTTCGTATAATGTTGTAACTAATTTGCTTCAAGAAGAATTGGGATTTGACGGTTTGATTTTTACCGATGCTTTAAATATGAAAGCGGCAAGTAAGTTCATGAAACCTGGTGATATTGATTTGGAAGCTTTTATGGCTGGAAATGATATTTTACTTTTTGCAGAAAATGTTCCTTTGGCTTATCAAAAAATTTCAGAAGCTTATAATAACGGATTAATTACAGAAGAACGTTTAGCAAAATCGGTTAAAAAAATATTGGCTCATAAATTCAAAATCGGTTTAAACCACTACAAACCAGTTGATATAAAAAATATAGCACCTGATTTAAATACTACTTTTAAAGATGCGCTACAATATCAACTTTTCGAACATGCTACAACGGTTTTAAAAAATAAAGATAATGTCCTTCCAATCAGAAATCTTGACCAGAAGATTGCTTATGTAAAGTTGGGTGATGATGTTAATTCTTCTTTTGTTTCTACATTAAAAAAATATACTGAAATAACAGAAATTTCAGAAGATAACATTGACTCACTTAAAGTAAGACTTAAAGACTATAATACTGTCATAGTAGGTTTTCACAAATCGGATAGAGCTTGGAAAAAGCATGATTTTTCTGAAACTGAATTGGTTTGGCTTCAAGAAATTTCTAAAAATAATGTAGTAATTTTAGATGCATTTACTAAACCATATTCTTTGTCTGCAATTACGAGTTTTGATGATATTGAAGGTGTGGTAATGTCTTATCAAAATGGTGATATTGCTCAAGAAGTTAGTGCTCAATTACTTTTTGGAGCTTTTGAACCTCAAGGAAAATTACCAGTATCAATCAACGAAGAGTTTAAAGAAGGTTTCGGATTGAGAACTGAAAAATTAAATAGATTAGGATTCACTGCACCCGAAAATGTTGGGATGAGTCCAAGTATTTTATCAAAAATTGATACTTATGCTAAAAAAGCTATTGATGGTAAAATGGCTCCTGGAATGCAAATTTTAGTAGCAAGAAGAGGTAAAGTTATTTTTCAAAAATCCTATGGTTATCACACTTATGATAAGCAAACAAAAGTATCGAATTCAGATATTTACGATGTTGCTTCGATTACGAAAATGGTTGCTACTTTGCCTAACGTAATGCAACAATATGATAAAGGAATAGTAACTTTAGATTCTAAATTAGGAGATATGTTGCCAATGTTTCAAGGAACCAATAAGCAAGATATTATTTTTAAAGATTTGCTTTCTCATTATGCAAAATTGCAAGCGTGGATTCCTTTTTACAAAAACACTTTAGATGCTGAGAAGTGTCCTTCTGATAAAATATATAGCTTATATAATAAAGAAGGATTTAATTATCAAGTTGCTGAGAATCTATACATCAGAAATGATTATCAAGATAGTATTTTAAAACAGATTGCCGATAGTAAACTTTTGGACAAAAAAGAATACAAATACAGTGATTTTACTTTTATTATTTTAAAAGAATATCTCGAAAAAGCGACTGGAAAAACTCTTGATAAATTAAGTACAGAGAATTTCTATAAAACTTTAGGCATGAATAATACCATGTTTAATCCACTTAGAAAGTTTGATTATAGTGTAATTCCTCCAACAGAAAACGATAACTATTTTCGTCATACTATAATTCAAGGTTATGTTCATGACATGGCAGCTGCAATGCAAGGTGGTGTCGCAGGGCATGCAGGAATTTTTTCAAATGCTATGGATATTGCCAAAATGATGCAATTGTATCTTCAAAAAGGTAATTATGGAGATAAACAGTATTTTTCTACAACAACATTTGATACTTTCAACACTTGTCATTTCTGTTCAGAAGGAAATAGGAGAGGTTTAGGATTTGATAAACCTCAATTAGGAAAAGAAGGACCAACTTGCGGATGTGTATCCATGTCGAGTTTTGGACATACTGGTTTTACAGGCACTATTGCTTGGGCAGATCCAGAAACTGAAATTGTATATGTGTTTCTGTCAAACAGAACCTATCCTGGTAATACAGAGGTTAATAAACTTTCTAAAGAAAATATTAGAGAAGATATTCAGAAGATTATTCAAGAAGCTATTTTAGATAAATAGATTTTTAATTTTTTGTTAACGAATTTCATTAGGATTTTCAGTAACTTCGTACTTCTAAAAATCAGCAATGAAAATAGCAATCGTTTGTTATCCAACTTTTGGTGGAAGTGGCGTAGTAGCTACAGAACTAGGCCTAGAATTAGCACATCGCGGACACGAAATTCATTTTATTACCTACAAGCAACCAGTTCGTTTGGCACTTTTAAACTCTAATGTGCATTACCATGAAGTAAATGTTCCTGAATATGCTTTGTTTCACTATCAACCATATGAATTGGCTCTTTCGAGTAAATTGGTAGATATGGTAAAGTTGTATGGAATTGAATTATTACACGTTCACTATGCAATACCTCACGCTTATGCAGGTTATATGGCTAAGCAAATGTTGAAAGATGAAGGAATTAATATACCAATGGTTACGACACTTCATGGTACTGATATTACCTTAGTAGGAAAACATCTATTTTATAAAACGGCTGTTTGTTTTAGTATAAATAAATCGGATGTAGTTACTTCTGTATCACAAAGTTTAAAAGAAGATACCTACAAACATTTTGATATAAATAAAGAAATTCATGTTATTCCTAATTTTATCGAGTTAGAAAAGCATCGCAATGAACCCTTGATATCTTGTCAACGTTCTGTCATGGCAGAAAAACATGAACGTATTATTACTCATATAAGTAATTTCAGAAAAGTTAAGAGAATTCCAGATGTGGTTAAGATTTTTTATAAAATTCAACAACAAATTCCAGCCAAATTAATGATGGTAGGTGATGGTCCAGAACGTGAAATTGCCGAAAAAATATGTTATGATTTAGGTATTCAAGAAAAAGTAATTTTCTTTGGCAATAGTAACGAAATAGATCAAATTCTTTCTTATTCCGATTTATTTTTATTGCCTTCTGAAACCGAAAGTTTTGGTCTAGCAGCTTTAGAAGCTATGGCTTGGTCGGTTCCTGTTATTTCAAGTAACTCTGGAGGTTTGCCAGAAGTCAACTTTGATGGAGTCTCAGGATATTTGAGTAATGTTGGCGATATAGATGAAATGGCTGAAAATGCTATAAAAATTTTAAGCAATATTGATACCTTAAATACGTTTAAAGAAAATGCTTTATCGGTAGCAAAACAATTTGATATAAAAAACATATTGCCAATTTATGAAGAAATCTACCATAAAGCAATTGAAAAATCTAAACAAATAAATTTATCATGATAAAAAAAATCGGTGCAATTTTATTAGTTATAACACTTTTTTCTTGCTCTTCATCAAAACCTCCAATGATTTCAGAACCCATGTATGATGTGCTTTTTGGAAGTGATTATGGTGGAGCCTCATTTCAATTTTACGAAATTGTTTCTGATGAAAGAGAATTTAATATTCTTCTTACAGATGATATGATAAAACCTTATGTCAAAAAGGAAGATATAGAAACTTGTAATTTTATATTAGTTAACATGGGAGAAAAAAAATCAGGCGGTTATACACTTGAAGTTCAAAAAGTTGAAGAATTAGCTGACAAAGTTATTGTCACTTTAAAAGAAATTGAGCCTAAAGGAGTAGCCACAATGGCAGTTACTAAACCATGTTATGTAATAAAAATAAAATCTAAAAAACCTATAGAAATAAAATAAAAAAATCCCGATTGAAAAATCGGGATTTTTTTTATTAGAATTTGTATCTAATTCCTAAGGCTAAATCTGGACCAAAATTATCTTCTCTATAATTATCAGAATTAAAATAGAGTTCAGGTCTAATGTCTAAAGATAATTGAATAGGCACTTCATTAAAGTTATATTCAATACCTAAATCACCAGCTACAAAAACAAAGGTTCCATTGTCTTTGTATTGATTTCCATTAGCTCTATAATCATAACTCCAACTTCCTAAACCACCACCAACACCAGCATACCAGTTAAAACCACCATCAATATTCCATACCCATTGATAAACACCTGTGAGTTTAAAGGCATCTACATCATTACTATTTCTAAAACCCAAATCAAGCTCTAAACGATTGTTTTTAGATAAACCTCTTTGATACGAAACTTCTCCACCAAAACCATCATTGTCTCCAAGTCGCAAACCTAATGCGTTTTTTGAAATGTCTTGTGCTTGTGCAGTAAATGCTAATCCAATTAACATCAGCGCTGATAGAATTACTTTCTTCATAATATTGTTATTTAAAGTTTATATTATAACAACCTTAAATGGTCAATTATTGTGCCGTTAGTTGTTAAAACATTCTAAATGTGAGTTTGTATTCATTAAGTCATTGGTTATAAGACAAAAAAAGTGACAAATTGGAATAGCCTATTTGTCACTTTATCTAAAATTTTAAAAGAATTCTTAGTTTATAAGAAACGATTTTATGCTTTCTGTTTGCGTTTGGTTGAAAGTTGAAGGAATCGGTAAAGTAACATTTGGGATACTATTCAATTGATAATTCAAAACAGTATTTGCATATATCATACCAACATTTTTACTATAATATTGATTAGAAACAATTACATCTTGTGCAGGCATAATAGTTATAGTTACAGGTATTCCAGAAACAGTTTGTACCGTTGTAATTTTTAAATTTAATACAATTTTTGTTTTTCTAATATCTGCATAATCATCTCCATTAGGAAAAAGATAAGATGCTTGGCTACCATTATATACCGATTTTAAGGTATAATCAATTGTTAAAGGATAAGTTTGGACTGTTTGGTTGATTGTACCTGAAGTAGTACTTAAAACTTGACCAACAATAGCACTTTCTTTAAAGAAAATAAAATCTGTTACATTTAAACTGATAGGTGAAGTTAATCCAAAATCAAAACTAAAATTCCCAGTCATAAGTAATTTACTTCCGTCAATTTTTATTCCATTATTTCTTAAAGTCGAACTGAAAAAACCAGTTGGTATATTTAATGTTTTTAATTTTTTATAGGTTACCGAATTGATTAATGTATCATTAGCAACATAAATTGAATCTCTTGTTAAAGGGTTAGTAGTACTACTTAAATCACTATCAATATCATAAGTCCAATAATTATTGTTTTTTAATGGTAAAAACTCCGTTGGTGATTCATTTCCATTGTCAGAATTATTATCGTTATCACTTGAACAAGATGTTAAAAAAATCAGTAACAATGATGTAATTAAAAATTTAGTTTTCATATCAAAATTTATTTATTTGGGCTAAAATAATAAAAAAGTTTTTATCTTTCATAAATATATAAAATCATTTAACAAATAGAATTCTTACTTAAATTTAAACTGTAAACTTTTAAACTTTAAACTAATCGACTATATTTGTTCAAAACTAATATAAAAATGGCTGGGAATAGCTACGGAACACTTTTTAGGGTTACAACTTTTGGAGAATCTCATGGTGATGCTCTTGGTGGTATAATTGATGGATGTCCTGCAGGAATTGAATTAGATTTTGATTTTATACAAAATGAAATGCAACGCAGAAAACCAGGACAATCCTCTATCGTTACTCAACGTAAGGAAGAAGATGAAGTTCAATTGTTATCAGGCATTTTTGAGGGAAAAACTACCGGAACTCCTATTGGTTTTATGATTCCAAATACTAATCAAAAATCAGATGATTACTCGCATATAAAAAATTCTTATCGACCAAGTCATGCCGATTATGTATATGAAAAGAAATACGGAATTCGTGATTATCGTGGAGGCGGAAGAAGTTCAGCAAGAGAAACAGCAAGTAGAGTAGTTGCTGGAGCTATTGCTAAACAAGTTTTAAAAGATTTTAAAATCAATGCTTTTGTTTCATCGGTTGGTGAAATTTTTATTGATAAACCTTATCAAGACTTAGATTTTTCTTTAACCGAAACCAATGCTGTTCGTTGTCCAGACCTAGCTTCAGCTGAAAAAATGGAAGCCTATATAAAAGAAATAAAAAAACAAGGTGATACTATAGGTGGAACAATAACATGCGTTATTCAAAATGTTCCAATCGGATTAGGTGAACCAGTATTTGACAAACTTCATGCTGAATTAGGAAAAGCAATGTTATCGATTAATGCAGTAAAAGGATTTGAATTCGGAAGTGGTTTTTGTGGCGCCAAAATGAAAGGTAGCGAACATAACGATTTGTACAACGACGATGGAACTACAAAATCAAATCTTTCCGGTGGAATTCAAGGCGGAATTTCTAATGGAATGGATATTTATTTTAGAGTTGCTTTCAAACCAGTGGCAACTTTAATTCAAAAGCAAGAAGTGTTAACTAACCAAAATGAAATAATTGAGCAACAAGGCAAAGGCCGTCATGATCCTTGTGTTGTGCCAAGAGCAGTTCCAATTGTCGAAGCAATGGCTGCTATCGTTTTAGCCGATTTTTATTTACTAAACAAAATTTATCAAGCAAAATAATGACATCACAAGTAGAACAAAAAAAATCAATTTTATCAAATCTTACAGTTCAAATATTAATTGCTGTTGTTTTAGGAGCAATTTTAGGAGTGTTTGTTTTTAAAAATTTTGATGAAGCATTTAGAACAACGTTTAGTAAAAACATAAAATTGTTGGCTACAATATTTATTAGATTAGTTCAAATGATAATTGCTCCATTAGTTTTTACAACATTAGTTGTTGGAATTGCTAAGCTAGGTGATATTAAGTCAGTTGGTAGAATTGGTGGTAAAGCTTTAGGATGGTTTTTTACAGCTTCATTTATATCTCTTTTGATTGGAATGTTTTGGGTAAACATATTAGAACCTGGTAAAAATATAGTATTGACTGATGTTAATGTTGAATCCGCATCAGAAATAGTTGCAAAAACCGAAGGATTTTCAGCACAAAATTTTGTTGAGCATATTATACCAAAAAGTATTTTTGAAGCAATGGCAACTAACGAAATATTACAAATTGTAATTTTTTCAATTTTCTTTGGATTGGCTGCCGCTTCTATAGGAGATCATGCTAAGCCTGTAGTAAATGCTTTAGATAAAACTTCACATATTATACTTAAAATGGTTACTTATGTAATGAAATTTGCTCCATTCGGAGTTTTTGGTGCAATTGCAAGTGTTTTGGCATTAATTGACTTTTGGGAATTAATCAAAACTTATATATACTTTTTTGGATCATTTTTAATTGGTATTGCTTCTCTTTGGGTAGTTTTGTTACTTATAGGTTTTATATTTCTGAAAGGAAAAATGATAGTTTTGCTCAAGCACATCACTTCTCCAATGGCAATTGCATTTGGAACTACAAGTAGCGAGGCTGTTTTCCCAAAATTGACAGAAGAATTAGAACGATTTGGCGTAAAAGATAAAATTGTTTCATTTATGCTTCCACTTGGATATTCATTTAATCTTGACGGAAGTATGATGTACATGACTTTTGCAAGTATTTTCATCGCACAAGCTTATGGTGTACCTTTAGATTTGGGAACTCAAATGACGATGCTTTTGGTTTTAATGCTTACAAGTAAAGGAATTGCTGGAGTTCCAAGAGCTAGTTTGGTGGTAGTTGCGGCTACTTGTGGAATGTTTGATATTCCAACTTTAGGTATTGCATTAATTTTACCAATTGACCATTTTTGTGATATGTTTAGAAGCGCAACCAATGTTTTAGGAAATGCTTTAGCTACGTCTGTAGTAGGAAAATGGGAAAAAGAAAGTTAAAAAATTAAAAAATTAAAAATTAATAACTAAATTTGAATTCGAAAAAAACTTTAAATCATTTTTATGAAAAAAATTACTTTATTATTTGTGTTATTGCTCTCTGCAATTTCTACAGAAATTTATGCTCAAACGGATTACTTGCCAGTAGGTGCTGGTAATAGTTCAACACAAGTTCGTGGACCTCAAGGTACTAATAGATACCATAGAAGTGTTTGGATTTTGACTGCTGCAGAAATGACAGCTGCAGGATTTACAACAGGTAATACTATCAATGCTTTAGGATTTAATTTTATTAATGGTCTTGATATTGCTACTACTGGTAACATTCAAATTTATTTGCAAAACTCTACGGATACAGCAAATACAAAAGGTACTGCATGGACTTCGGTTATTACCGGTATGACAAGTACATACAATGGTTCAGTTACTTTGCCAACAGCTTCAGGAGATTTCTACATGCCACTTTCAACAAATTTTAATTATACAGGTGGTTCTCTTTATGTTGCTTTTGATTATCAAAATGCTGCAGGTAATCTTGCTACTGTACCAAGTACTATTCCTGCAAATACTGCTGTTGCTAGTGGTACAAGAACAGCAACTAGTGCTACTGCTGCTCCAACTACATTAGGAGCTTTTTCAACTTTCAGACCACAAACTATTTTAGGAAAATTAGTTGATTGTGCTCGTCCATTGGATGTAGCTGTACCAAGTACAACTTTAAACTCAGCAAATATTACCTTTACTTCAAGTAATCCTGTTAATATCCAATATGGAGCTTATGATTTTGATCCAGCAACAACTGGAACTTATGCTAATGGAGTTTCTTCTCCTTACACTTTGAATGGCTTACAACCGAGTACAGCTTATGAAATCTATACTAAGTCTGATTGTGGTGGGTTTTTAGGAACTAGTGCTAATACAGTACCAGTATCATTTCATACTACTTTCCAACCAGCAACTCCTAGCTACAACACAAGTTTTGAAATAGATAATCACCCAAATATTGGATGGGTAGCTGATGAAGAACCAAATGGTACTGATTGGTTTATGGTTTATGGAGGAACTGGAAGTGCTTTAGTTCAAAATGGATTATACTCATGTGTTTCTCTAGGAAGTGCAACAGCTCAAGCTTCAGGAATTATGTATTCAAGAGGTATAAATTTACAAGCAAGTGGTAATCCAGTAACGATTACATTTCAAGCAAGTAATTATCAAGCTACTGGAGCAACAAACACTTCAACTTTTACTATAACTGCAGGAACTAGTCAAACTGCCGCTGCTCAAACTATTGCAGTTGGTACTGGAACGGCAACAACTTCTGCTTTTGCTTTGAAAACATTTACATTTACTCCTCCAACAACTGGAGTATACTACATTGGTGTTAGAAATACATCTCCTATAAATGGTGTTGCAAACTCAACTCACGCGTTAATCATTGATAACTTCACAGTTTCTCAAACATTAGCTAATAATGAAGTGTTAGAATCTAAATTCTCTACTTATCCAAATCCAGCTAAAAACGTAATTAACGTTGCTAATACTACAGATGCTTTAATTTCTGGAATTGAAATTACTGATATCAACGGTAGAGTTGTTAAAAACCAACAATTCTCAAATGTAGCTGAAGTTCAAGTAACTGTTTCAGATTTAGCTCAAGGTATGTATACAATGAAAATAGTTTCTGATAAAGGAATTGTTACTAAAAAAGTGATTAAAGAATAATTACTATTCTTTACTAAATAAAAAAAAGACTAAGCAATTTGCTTAGTCTTTTTTCTTTTTATCACTTCCCATCATGAGGAAAACGGCTCCAACTAATCCAATGATAACTAAAGAAAAGACTCCAATCATAATGAAAGTTCCATTATCATGAGAATAAAGAGGTAACAATAAGTTGTTCATGATTTCAATTGTTTAGGATACTCAAAAGTATTTCAAAAAAGTTAATTGAAATATGACAATTATCATACTAAAGGAATTTTGATTTCAACTCTGGAGTTGGTATCATGCAGCTATCTTTTTTGCCATACCATTTGTATCTATTTTTTGCAACAAAATCATATCCAAAATTTTTTATAAAATTTGGAAGTATAGAGAGGTAACTTGTAAAACTAATCAATCCTCCTAAATCTTTCGCAATATTAAAAGCTGCATCCGCTTTTACAAAATAAGCCATACCAGGAATATAAAGAATGATACTATCCGTTTGAGAAGTATCAACCTTAATGTAATCAATAATTTTTTGACCAAGTTCAGATTGTATAGCAACAAATCTAAAGACATCATTAACATCCTTTTTTATCACATATTGTACAGTGGCATCACACAAATTGCATACACCATCAAAAAGAATAATTTTTTTATCTTTTGGTAATTCTTCCATATTATTTTGGTCTTTCAACAAATTCTAAAGCATCCAAACTTACTTTTGATGTAAATACTCCATAATTTACAGTTGCTTTGTTTTTTTCAATACCATCAAGTGTTCCAACTGCTTTACCATCAAACATTCTAACTCGATCACCAATTTTAAGTGCAATTTTAGGTTTTTCTGGAACTTCTTTTAATTTTAATTTTTTCTCTTTCTTTTCTTGTCGAATTTCCTCAACTTTAACTTTAACTTCTTCAGCAACCTTTTTTTGAATAACTTCTTTTTCCTTTAACTCTTTGGCTGTTGCTTTTTTCCGTTTGGAATTTTCAATTTCTACCACTTTTAAAAATTCACCAATAAGTGTTTTTCTGTCTTTATTGTTAAAATAAGTAGAAGAAATTTCATCAATCTTTTGTCCCATATAAATCAATCGCTGATTGGCATCATACAATTCTTGGTAACGTTCTAATTTATCTTTTATCTTAGCATTAATAGATTCCATTTTTTTACTTTCCTCGCGTGCTTTTGATTCTTCCTCTTTCAAATTTAAAGAAGTTTTTTCCATTTTGGAGCGTTCTTTTTGCAAAGTAGCTATGGTTTTATCAAATCTTACTTTGCCACCTTCAATTTTCTTTTTGGCTCTGTTAATTAACCCAAATGGGATTCCATTTTTTTGTGCCACTTCAAAAGTAAAAGAACTTCCAGCTTGTCCTAAATGCAACTTATACATTGGTTCGAGTGTTCTTTCATCAAATAACATATTGGCATTTGTGGCATTGGGTAATTCATTTGCCAATATTTTTAAATTAGTATAATGCGTTGTAATAATACCAAAAGCTTCTCTATGATAAAATTCTTCCAAGAAAACTTCTGCCAAAGCGCCACCTAAATCAGGGTCGGAACCAGTACCAAATTCATCTATTAAAAATAACGTTTTAGAGTTACATTTTTTTAAAAAGTAATTCATGTTTTTTAAACGGTAACTATAGGTGCTTAAATGATTTTCAATAGATTGATTATCTCCAATATCGGTCAAAATTCTGTCAAAAAGAAAGGTTTCGCTACGTTCATGAACTGGAATCAAGATACCACTTTGTAGCATTAATTGAAGTAACCCTATTGTTTTAAGTGAAATTGTTTTTCCTCCTGCATTTGGTCCAGAAATAACTATAATGGTACTCTCAGGATTCAATTCTATTGTTTGAGGATGAGTAATTTCATTTTTTAATTTATTATTCAAATATAGTATAGGATGGTAGGCATCTCTAAAATACAAACGTTTTTTATCGGAAATATTTGGTAGAATTCCATTGATTTTATTGGCATATTTTGCTTTAGCAGCAATAACATCAATATCACTTAAAAACTCTTGATAGCTAACAATTAATTCATGAAACGGACGAATATCATTGGTAAGTTGTTTCAAAATTCGTGTAACTTCTTCTTTTTCTTCATATTCTAAGTTATTCAATTCTCTAGAATATTTTAATGTAGCTTCTGGCTCAATATAGGCAATACTTCCTGTTTTAGAACTTCCTAAAATCGAACCTTTTACTTTTCTTCTGTACATTGCTAAAACAGCTAAAACTCTTCTGTTTTCTACAAAGCTTTCTTTGATGTCATCCAAATATCCTAAAGAATTGTATTGGCTCATTGCCATACCAAAGCTTTGATTTACTTTTCCGCGAACGACATTCATATCACGCCGAATATTCAATAAATCTGGCGATGCATTATCTCTTACTTCACCATGTTTATCAATTACTTCATCAATATATTTGACAATCTCTTTGGTAACTTGAATTTGACTAGCTTTCTCATTAAGTTTGGAATAATATTCTTGAAATTTCTTGAAAAATAAAATCAAAGTATTTGCGGTTTCTGAAACCGTTGCTATTTTTCTAAATCCAGAAACTTCTAATTGACTTCCATCAATGGACAAAAACTTTAACTCATTATTTATAGAATCAAAACCATGATTTGGAATAGCATTATTATTTGAGTAGGAGGAAACGTACTCAGAGGTTTGCAACAAATTATTCATCAAAAGATTTTTCTCTTTAAATGGAGTAATTTCAAGTGCTTTTATTTTGCCTAATTCGGTATTACATCGCTCTGATATAGTATTTAGTATAGTGTCAAATTCTAAATCCTGAAGCGTTTTATTGGTTATTGAAATCATTCTAATATTTTGTGAATTCAAAGTTACGAATGTTGACAAGCATATTGCAATAGATTTTTATATTTTTGGTAAAAAATTAAGATATGTTGATTGAAATTAGCTCGTCATGGAAGGAAAAATTGAAAGATGAGTTCGATAAGAGCTATTTTGTCAATTTAGTTGAATTTGTTAAAAATGAATATGCAACTCACACATGTTTTCCTAATGATAATCTAATATTTTCAGCTTTCGATTATTGTCCTTTTGAGGATGTAAAAGTTGTAATTATTGGTCAAGATCCTTATCACGGATTTGGTCAAGCCAACGGATTGTGTTTTTCTGTAAACGATGGCGTAATTTTTCCTCCATCACTAATCAATATTTTTAAAGAAATTGAACAAGATTTGAAATTACCAATTCCAATATCAGGAAATCTTGAAAGATGGGCTAGTCAAGGAGTACTTTTGCTAAACGCAACCTTAACAGTTAGAGAGAGTGAAGCAGGAAGTCACCAGAAAAAAGGTTGGGAAGAATTTACGGATGCAGTTATCCAAAAAATTTCTGATGAAAAAGAAAATGTTGTTTTCCTTTTATGGGGTGGGTTTGCCAAGAAAAAAGGAGCAAAGATTGATAGATATAAACATTTGATTTTAGAAACCGGTCATCCATCTCCGTTGAGTGCAAATAGAGGTTTCTGGTTTGGAAATAAACATTTTAGTGCAACAAATTCATTTTTAAAAAGTAAAAATTTTAAAGAAATTGAGTGGTAAAATAAATCCATCACTTAGGATGAATTTATTATTTTAATTTACGGTAAAGTTATAATAACCCTCACCATCTAAATTACTTACATTAGAAAAAATGGTAAGAGATATGCTTTCAGAACTACTATTGGAACGTAATTCAACTTGACTTGTAGAAGAACTATTGTAACCAAAACTTAAACGATATTGACCTGAAGAAGGTAATTTTATTCCACATAAAAATTCATATCGATCATTGGCAACATTAAATTCTGCTGTGGCATTATAAAAACCACCTGTTACAAATTTACCCAAATTTAAATCAATATTTGGAAAGCTTGCATCAACTAATATCCATTCTTCTCCAACTTTTTTTTCTAATAAATAACTAAAAGCAAATGAAGGCGCATTGTTGGTCGTTTTTCTAATATCTAATAAATTTGTTTGATTAGGTTCAGCTAAAAGGCGATTGATATAAGAATTTACATAAAGATAATCACCAACATTATAATTAGCTTGAGTTTGAATTGAAACTAAATTTGGAACAGAAATATATTCTGTATTATAAAAATCATCATCATTTGTATCACATGAATTGAATGTCGTTACAAATAAAATTAATAGCGCTATTTTTTTAATTGTTTTACTCACAATTTTAAAATTGTTTTTTTGGTGTTCGTGAATCGTTGATTTCATAATGCTATTGTTTTAAAATCTATAACCTAAATTAATTCCAACTCGTGATATTACATTAGGGCTTTGCTCTCTTTTTGTCAAGTTAGAGCCAAAACCAACTAAAAATTCTAATGCCCAAGATTCTTTAAAATACATTTTATATCCTAAACTTCCACCAAGTCCAAAATCGGTATATTTTGATTTTTTTATAGTATAAAATCCATTTCCATTGGAATCGGTATCCCTTATTATTTCTTTGAAATCACCACCATTGGTAGAAGCAAAAATTTCAGCAAAATAATAACGCGATTTACTTTTAGACAAAGCATATCTTACATAAGGATTGATTTCATATTTGGGTAAGTTATTTCTAAAACCATCATTAAAATCGTCTTCAATTTTTTGGCTATTAGAAAAATTAGTATTCACTCCAACAGAAAAATCTTTTCCAAGAAAACGTTCGTAACTAAAACTCAATTTTCCATAAGCAATAGCTGATAGCACATCAACACGAAATTCATTTTTTTTATGGTCAAAAGGACTACTTTCTTGTGCAGAAACAAAAAATGTTCCTAACAAGAATAAACCTATTATTTTTTTCATAGAATTCTGATTTTAAATAGCTAATATACTATTTTATTTGATGTGTTTTGAAAAATTAATTTAAAGTAAGTGCACTCAAAATTTCTTCATTCATGAATGGTCCTCCAGGATATTTAGCTGTATAATCTAAATTTAGCCAAATATTGCCACGCTCATCAATATGATAATGCAATGATTTTCCTTTACTTTCTTCAGGAAAAAGTACTTTTTTTATTACATAATTGATGGTTTCTAAATCGACTTTATTTCCAATTAATATTTCTGGATAAATATGTCCGTCAGTGTGAATAAGTCTTGGTATTCCACCAATAGAACGAATACAGGCTGCCATTAAAATTGAATGATCATCACAATCTCCAGACAAATACTTTACTGATTCACTTGCACTAGAAATATATTCTCTGCCTTTTGGATCACTAACATAATTCCAATTATTATTTATTTCCTTAAATACTGAAAAACATTGAATTATAGTTAAATAATCATTGTAACCTTTAGCATCTTTAAAATGTTTATTAACTGCCATTAAGGAAAAATTTCTAACTTTAGGATTAGTATAATCTATTGCATTTGTAACTTTTGATTTATTTGGAAAAGGGAGTAATCTATCAATAATAATATCTTGAGGATAAGGATTATAACTCATTGTGTAAAGCATTGATTGATAATCTTCAAAAACAGTTTGAAAACCATAACCGCCAAAAAGAGTCCCATAAATTAAAGCAATTAAATAGAGAAAAATACTTATTAATGTAATTTTTCTCATGGCTCTCAGTATAAGTTGTATTAAAACTAACAAAACAATAAAAAGAAGTATTCTATCTATGTGCAAAGACCATTCTAATTCAATAATATTTTGATGTAAAATGATAAAAATTGGTATGGTTATAAGTACATTCAAAACAAAAATAATTACCATATCCCACGGTTTTTTTACCGTAAGTTTGTCTTTTAAGTACAAATAATAAAGTTTTGTTTTTTCTATCATTTTAAGAATTTGCAAAAAGCTAGATGGCCTTTACAAGTTCTGCAAAAGTACCTTTTTTCTCAATAATTTTGAGGTCAAACAGTTGATTTTGAATTTTGTTTAACATATTTTCTGATAATGGCTTTTGGGACCATTCTGTTAAACGCAACCATTCTTGAATATCTTCTATTTTTTGATGGTATTTTGTTGCTAAAGTTCTATCAATACTCGGAATTTCTTTGAACTCTTGCGTTGTGATGTTTATGATTTCAAGAATTTGCGCAATGGTGTTTGGATGTTTTTTCAAAATTTCTTCACGAATAGCAATAACAAAACATGGCCAAGGCGTTGGACAATCGGCAACTTTTCTAAAAATGCCTTTGTCTACCAATGGTTTGGTCATGAATTTTTCCCACATAAAATAATCAGATGTGCCTTTTGACAAACTTTCAACAGCACCATCAAGGGTATTTACAATTTCAAATTCTAAATTATCGGTATTCCAACCTTGATTATTAGCATTTACATACGCCATTAATTGCGAACCCGAACCCAAACGTGAAATAGCAACTTTTCCATGTTCTAAATCACTTAAAGTTTCATATTTCGATTTTGCATCGACATGAATTCCCCAAATCAATGGACTTTCAACATAAACCTGAACTATTTTAGAAGGATTTCCAGCATTGATGTCCTTTACAATTCCTTCCGATAAAATTACAGCAATATCCGTTTCGCCATCTCGAAGCATTTGGCACATTTTTCCAGTTCCTTCAGGAACATCAGTCCATTGTAAATCGATTCCAACGTCTTCAAACGCGCCATTTTCTATACACAAATGCCAAGGAAGATTGAAATGCTCTGGAACGCCTGCTATTTTTATAGTTTTCATTTAGTAGTATTAAGATTGGAGTAGTAAGTAGTGAGTCTATTCAGAGAGTTTTTGAATACATTGTTCTCTAATGTCCCAAATTTCATCAAAGGTATAATTTTGATTGGTTTCTTCAATCCATTTTTTCAAGAAAACTTTGTGATAGTCAACTTTAAAATCACTAACCTGTTTAGGAATTATCTCGATTTCTTTTAGGATTTCCTCTTTTATTCTATCGTAAAATGATTCCGAAGTTGTAACATCTAACGGAGTGCCATTAATCGTTAAATAACAATGCGCCTCTGGAAGGTAATCTATAGCATTTTTTGAAAGTAAATCTTCTAATTTAGGCGTATTTACTTCGTTCATTTTAAAAATTCCAATGTATAATTTTACGTTTTCAATGTCATTTTTATCTGCAAAATCCTTTAAAAAAGCATGTTTTGAGCTACAAGTTCCTTTATTTTCAGTTAAGATTAATGAAAAATCATACCTATTAGAATTTCTTCCATAAGGAATATGCCTTACTTTTTCTATTAGTTCTTCAAAATTCATTTTTACTTCATACTTCTATTTTCATATTTCGTACGTTCCAATTGCCACCATTTCCAAATAACACCATCTTTGTCTGGGTAATCTTCAATGAATTTCATGCCTACTTTTTGCAAAACATGATTGGATGCGCCATTTTCAGCATGCGTATAGGCATTCATTTTATCAATGTTCATATCTTTGAAACCATAATCTAGCCAAGCAATAGAAGCTTCGGTTGCAAAACCTTTATTCCAAAACTTCTCATCTAATCGATAACCATAATCATAGAAATTGGTATTGCCGTTTTCTACGTGATCGTTGATGTATTTGATTCCTGTCCAACCAATAAATTCGCCAGTTTCTTTTAAGATGGTTGCAAAACGACCAATGTTGTTGTCAACATATTGTTTTTGAACCATTTCAATTATTTTGATGGTTTCTTCAATAGTTTGAGTTGGTGTTTGCCATAAATATTTATGCACAATCGGATTGTTATCCATTGCAAACATGGCTTCAGCATCCGATAATTCTAACGGACGAAGAATAAGACGTTCTGTTTCTAATATTAAATCCATTGTTTTTATTTTTATGAACACAGATTGAAGAAATTAAAATAATTTAAAAAATTTCTCCAATTTCTCAAATTTCTCAAATCAGTGTTCCATAATTTAACTTAGCTACTATTCAAATATTATTTTTTATGAACACAGATTGAAGAAATTAAAATAATTTAAAAAATTTCTCCAATTTCTCAAATTTCTCAAATCAGTGTTTCATAATTTAACTTAGCTACTATTCAATTATTATTTTTTATGAACACAGATTGAAGAAATTAAAATAATTTAAAAAATTTCTCCAATTTCTCAAATTTCTCAAATCAGTGTTCCATAATTTAACTTAGCTAATATTCAATTATTATTTTTTATGAACACAGATTAAAGAAATTAAAATAATTTAAAAAATTTCTCTATTTCTCAAATTTCTCAAATCAGTATTCCATAATTTAACTTTATGTAATGTTAAAATGCGATATAACAATCCCAAACCCATCAGGATCCAAAAACTGAATCCCATTTTCGCTCCAATACGGATTTTTAGAGATCACAAATTGAACGGAATGGTGTTCTAACTTCTCTTTAAGCAAGTCAAACTCCAATTTACTATTCGGATAAAAAACCAAAAGATCATCGTCATCAAAAGTATGATTCGGAACTTCATCAGATTGTGTAAATTCTAAATGCCAATTCTCCTCTTGTTTTCCAATAAAAACACCATCATAACCATTATGATTTTCAAAACCACCAAGCAATTCCAATCCCAATACATCAATGTAAAAAGATTTTAATTGCTCTAAATTATTGGTATGTCTAGCGTATCTGAAGGTCATTTTTTTATTTTTTTTATTCAAAATACTCAATTGCCATTATAATGAAAACAAAGACAAATATTCCAAGCACAAAATTCTTCTTGTTAGAATCCATTCCACTATTGTCTGGGGTCTCAGCTTCAAATAGATAATACCCAATATTTTTTTCGTAATTTTTATCAAAAAAAATATTCATAAACATATAATAAATCCATCGAGCAAAACCTCCTAAAGCGAAAAATAATTTTTGAATTAAATGCCCCATAAACTACTCCGCCAATTTATCTAAAGCATATGCAATCAATTCATCAACAGCTTTATATGGATCTTCACTGAAAGTTCCTGTTGCACGATTGGCAATAATGGCATTCAATGATAAACATTGGTGTCCAAGTAATTTTCCTAGACCATAAATAGCTCCAGTTTCCATTTCAAGATTAGTCATTTTGATGCCATCGAATTCAAATTTGTCCATTTTACTGTTCAATTCTGAATCTTGAATGTCTAATCTTAAAACTCTTCCTTGCGGACCATAAAATCCGCCAGCCGTTCCTGTAAATCCTTTGTAGATTTTGTCACTTTCAAAACGTTTTTCAAGAATTTCACTTCCTTTGATTACGTACGGACGACCTTTTTTCATATCCCAATCGGTTTGTTTGATGAACGCATCTTCCATTTCGGTTTCAGAAATTTCATCAATCAAATAGGAGCGAAGCATGTTGTCTAATCCCAATCCGTATTGACTCATTACAAAACTATCGCAAGGAATATCTTCTTGTAACGAACCTGAAGTTCCGATTCGGATAATGTTCAACGAAGTCAATTCTGCTTTAATTTCACGAGTTTCCAAATCGATGTTCACCAACGCATCCAATTCGTTCATCACAATATCAATGTTATCCGGACCAATTCCAGTAGACATTACAGTAATTCTTTTTCCTTTGTAAATTCCAGTTTGCGTTTTAAACTCACGTTTTTGTTGTGAAAACTCAATGCTTGAAAAATGTTTAGTAATTTTCTCGACACGATTTTGATCACCAACAAAAATAATGTCGTGCGCAATATGTTCGGGTTTCAGATTTAAGTGATACACACTTCCGTCTGGGTTTAATATTAATTCTGATGATTGTATCATTTGTTTTTTTGTTTAAAAGTTTAAAGGTTTAAGAGTTTAAAAGTTTACTCCACATCTCGTACCTCGTACCTCGTACTTCGTGTTTCGTACTTCGTGCTTCGTACCTCGTTTCATCCTCCAACACGTTTTGTTTTAAATCCTTTCTCCTGCAAAAGTTTCATAATCCTATCGCGGTAATCGCCTTGAATAATGATTTCGCCATCTTTAAAAGTGCCACCAACAGCGAGTTTATTCTTCAATTCTTTGGCTAATAGTTTGAAATCTTCATCTTCGCCTTCATAACCAGAGATTATAGTAGTTGGCTTTCCTTTTCGTTTTTCAAATTTACAAATCATTGGTTCTTTTTGAACGTATAATTCGTGGTCTTTTTCCTCAACAGCTTCTGGTTGGTTAGAAACTACATGGTCTGGGAATAGGTTTTTTAATTGGTCTTGTAGGTCCATTTTTTATTTTTTTGAACGCGGATTTTAAATATTTTTTTTGAACACAGATTTAAGAAATTGGAATAATTTAGAAAATTTCTCAGATTTCTCGAATTTCTCCAATCAGCGTTCCTTTCTAATTATTTTTTTTGGACACAGATTGAAGAAATTAGAATAATTTTAAAAATTTCTCAGATTTCTCGATTTCTCCAATCAGCGTTCCTTTCTAATTATTTTTTGGACACAGATTGAAGAAATTGGAATAATTTAGAAAATTTCTCGAATTTCTTCCATCAGCGTTCTTAATTCCTTATTTATTAAAAGAAAATTTAATGTCTGTTATGTTTTTTGAATTCGTTAGTAAAAATTTTTCTAATGAATTGCGGGTCTTTTCCAAAATTCAACAATAATCCTACTTCACAATCGGTTGCTTTTAAATAATTTAATAATTGGCATTCGTGAGCTTCTACAAAATATTCAACACATTTTAATTCAATAATCACTGAATTATTAACTATTAAATCTGGAAAATATTCACCAACTATTTCATTTTTAAAAAAGACATTTAGTTCCTTTTTACTTTCAACTTCAAATCCTCTTGATTTTAATTCTATTATCATTGAGTTTTGGTAAACTTTTTCTAGAAATCCATAACCTAATTCGTTGTATACATCATAGTAAACTCCGATTAATGCTTTTGTTAGTTCTTGGTGCGGAAAGTTTTTCATATTTTTTTCTGTTTGGCGTTTAATTTATTCTAATTTATATTTTTGAGGAAAGATTTTAAAATTTCTTTGATTTCTCGAATTACTCCAATCTGCGTTCCTTTCTAATTATTTTTTTTGAACACAGATTAAATTAATATAATTTCTCCAATCAGCGTTCCTAAACCAAAAATCCAAACCCCAAAATTAATTGGAATTTGGAATTTATACAGTTTGAATTTCATTCCTTTATTTCTTAATCAATCCCAAATCAACCAATCGTTCATACAAGAATTCTCCTGCCGAAATATCATCATATAATTTTGGATTATCTGCATCAATACAATTCTCTAAAACGTCCAAACGCATATCGCTTACCGGATGCATGAAAAACGGAATAGAATAACGCGATGTGCCCCAAAGTTCTCTTGGCGGATTCACCACTTGATGTATCGTAGATTTCAATTTATTATTAGTGTGACGCGACAACATATCGCCCACATTAATCACCAATTCGTCTGGTTCTGCAATAGCATCAATCCATTCGCCATCGTGGTTTTGAACTTGCAAACCGCGACCTTGCGCACCCATTAAAAGAGTAATCAAATTGATATCACCGTGAGCAGCAGCACGAATAGCATTCTCAGGTTCTGAAGTAATTGGCGGATAATGAATCGGTCTCAAGATAGAGTTGCCTTCTTTACCGTAATTATCAAAATAAAATTCGTCCAAACCCAAGTGCAATGCCAAAGCACGCAACACATAAATACCTGTTTTTTCAAGCATTTGATAGGCTACTTTTCCAACTTCGTTAAAACGAGGTAATTCTTTTACTTCTACGTTATCAGGATATTCTGCAGCGTATTTGGAATCTTTGTCTACGTACTGACCAAAGTGCCAAAACTCTTTCAAATCGCCTTCTTTGCGACCTTTTGCATGTTCTTTTCCGAAAGAAACATAACCACGCTGACCTCCAATACCTGGAATCTCATAGCTGTATTTTGTTTCTAAGGGAAGAGAGAAGAAATTCCTAATTTCTCCATACAATTCATCCACCAATTTGTCATCCAAAAAATGACCTTTTAGCGCCACGAAGCCAATATCTTCGAAAGCTTTTCCGATTTCATTTACAAATTTTTGTTTACGTGTCGGTTCATCCGACAGGAAATCACGCAAGTCAACACTAGGAATGTTTTGCATTGTACTAAAACTTTTTTGTTAATAACTAAAATTGGATAAATACCAATCATATCTACAAATGTATGAAAATTTTATTTTGTTGGTATGGAAGTTATTAACAAATATTTTATCCAATTAGAAAAATTGTTTCAAATAATTCAATGAATTTTTAAAATTATTTTAATTTCTTCAATCTCTTTTCTGAGAAAAACGTTTCATTTTGCGCAATTCTTGAAAAACTTTAAAAACCGCAAACAATTCCGCAAAAAGTATAGTACAAACGTGTTCTTTTTTTATATTTTTGCAATCGTAAATAAACAATCTCATGAACTTTGATAGAAAAGAATTATCCAATATTCAATTATTAGATTTATATAAAAGACTACTAAAACCAAGGCTTATAGAAGAAAAAATGCTTATTCTTCTGCGTCAAGGAAAAGTATCCAAATGGTTTTCTGGAATTGGACAAGAAGCCATTTCGGTAGGAATCACAGCCGCTTTAGACCAAGACGAATACATTTTACCAATGCACAGAAATTTGGGTGTTTTCACCGGTCGTGACATTCCGTTGCACCGTTTGTTCTCACAATGGCAAGGCAAGAAAACCGGATTCACAAAAGGTCGCGACAGAAGTTTTCACTTTGGTACGCAAGAGTTCCACATCATCGGAATGATCTCGCATCTTGGTCCGCAATTAGGTGTTGCTGACGGAATCGCATTAGCAAACAAATTAAAACAAAACGGAAAAGTAACCACAGTTTTCACTGGAGAAGGAGCAACCTCTGAAGGTGATTTTCACGAAGCATTAAATATTGCTGCTGTTTGGGAATTACCAGTTTTATTTGTAATTGAAAACAATGGTTATGGACTTTCAACACCAACTAACGAGCAATATCGTTGCGAAAACCTTGCTGATAAAGGCATTGGTTACGGAATGGAAAGTCATATTATTGATGGAAATAACATCTTAGAAGTTTATACTAAAATTGCCGAATTGAAAGCGTCTTTAGCTGTAAATCCGAGACCAGTTTTATTGGAATTCAAAACCTTTAGAATGCGCGGTCACGAAGAGGCGAGTGGTACAAAATATGTTCCGCAAGAGTTAATGGACATGTGGGCAATTAAAGATCCTATTGCAAATTATAAAGAGTATTTGGTAAATGTAGGCGTACTTTCGGAAGAATTGGACACCGAATATAAAGCAAAAATAAAAGATGAAATTGACGAACATTGGGCAATTACACAAGCCGAACCAGATATTATTGCAAATTTAAGCGAAGAGTTAAATGATGTTTATAAACCGTATCAATTTGAGGAAGTTAACCCTTCTGATGAAGTAGAAAATATTCGTGTGGTGGATGCTATTTCTCATGCGTTGCGTCAGTCAATGGAACGTCACGATAATTTGGTTATTATGGGACAAGACATTGCCGAATATGGTGGTGCATTCAAAATTACAGAAGGTTTCGTAGCACAGTTCGGAAAAGAACGCGTTAGAAATACGCCTATTTGCGAAAGTGCCGTAGTTTCTGCCGGAATGGGATTATCAATTAACGGACACAAAGCGATTGTTGAAATGCAGTTTGCCGATTTCGTTTCTACAGGATTCAATCCGATAGTGAATTTATTGGCAAAACAACACTACCGTTGGAACGAAAAAGCGGATGTAGTAGTAAGAATGCCTTGCGGTGGTGGCACACAAGCTGGACCATTTCACTCGCAAACGAACGAAGCTTGGTTTACCAAAACACCAGGTTTGAAAGTCGTTTATCCAGCATTTCCTTATGACGTAAAAGGACTTTTGAATACTGCCATTAATGATCCAAATCCGGTGATGTTCTTTGAGCACAAACAATTGTATCGTTCGGTTTATCAAGATGTTTCTAAAGATTATTACACCATTCCGTTTGGAAAAGCGTCGTTGGTTAAAGAAGGAACTGATGTTACTATAATTTCGTTTGGAGCTGGAGTGCATTGGGCTTTAGAAACTTTAAACAAAAATCCAGAAATCAAAGCTGATTTAATCGATTTAAGAACCTTGGTTCCAATGGATACCGAAGCGATTTTGGCATCAGTTAAGAAAACAGGAAGATGTATTATTTTGCAAGAAGACACTATTTTTGGTGGAGTTTCAAGTGATATTTCATCGTTCATCATGGAGAACGCCTTCCAATACCTTGACGCACCAGTTAAACGCGTAGGAAGTTTAGAAAGTCCGATTCCATTTGTGAAATCATTGGAAGATCAATATTTGCCTAAAGTTAGATTTGAAGAAGCCTTGAACGAATTGTTGGCGTATTAAATTACAGCATTGAAGATTTGGAACACAGATTGGAGAAATTAGAGAAATCAAAGAAATTTTTATAATTATTCCAATTTCTTAAATCTGTGTTCAAAAAAACAAAAGGAACGCATATTAAAGAAATCAGAGAAATTTCTAAAATTATTCCAATTTCTCAAATCTGTGGTCAAAAAAATAAAGCTTTAAAATGAAATTGAAACCTTTAACCGAAAAATTGTTGTTGGAAGATGCCACTGTTCACAAAGTTCAATTTGATAAAGAATGGTTTTACAATTTGGACGATATGAAATTTTATTTAAACGAAGACTTGTCGGCAGTGGAATACATCCATTTACCAATGTTAGTTTTCGGTGAAGAAGAAATTGTAAAGTGCTGTACTTTAGAAGATATTTTGCGTGGTAGAAAGGAAAAAGAATAGTTAGATGTTTTCTACCAACTTTTTGAAATTATTAAGAATAGCTTGCCAACCAAATTGTTGTAATTCAACTGTGTTTTGAGTTTCTGCTTCAAAAGTCTCTACAATCTCAACCATATCTCCAATAGCGATAAAATCGACGCTGACTTCTCTTTCATCGTCTAAAACATATTTGATAGATTTGTTTTCTATTACTTCAGTGTAAGTTCCTTCAAAATCAAAACTAAAACTTCCATCTTTAGCTGCCATAGTATACAAAAAGCGTCCGCCAACTTTTAAATCATTACTAGATTTTGGGCAGTACCAATCATCTGAAGCGTTATTCCATAACATTATTTGCTCAGGTGTCGTCCAGTAATTCCATACTTTATCTATGCTACTTTTGATAGTACATTCTACGGTTATTTTTGTTTTATTTTCCATTTATCGAAACTAAAAATTAACTATTGTTTGAGCAAATTTAGAAAAATTACTATCTAGATGGGTTTTCTCATTAAAAAAATAGTTTTTGTTTTTAACAATTAGCTTATATTTGTTTAAAATAAAATTGCTCGTTTGTGAATCCTACCAATAAACTCAAGATATTCAATGATCCAATCTACGGATTTATAACCATACCAAATACCTTAATTTACGATTTAATTCAGCATTCTTATTTCCAACGTTTGCGACGTATTTCTCAAATGGGAATGTCGTATTTGGTTTATCCAGGTGCACATCATACTCGTTTTCATCATGCTTTGGGGTGTATGCATATAATGCAAAAAGCCATTCAAACACTTCAATTTAAAGGTATTGAAATTTCAAAAGACGAAGAAAATGCTTTGCTAATTGCTATTTTATTGCACGATATTGGTCATGGACCTTTTTCGCATGCTATGGAAAATAGTATTGTAGAAGATGTACATCATGAGGAAATTTCATTGCTTTTTATGAATGAATTGAATGAAGAATTTGATGGTAAACTGTCATTAGCAATTAAAATATTTAAAGGAGAGTATCATAGAAAATTCATGTATCAATTGATATCAAGTCAGTTGGATATGGATAGAATGGATTATTTGCGTAGAGATAGTTTTTATAGTGGCGTTGCTGAAGGAAATATCAATAGCGAACGTTTAATTCAGATGATGAATGTTCAAGATGATTTTTTAGTAATTGAAGAGAAAGGAATCTATTCAGTAGAAAAATTTTTAGTAGCCAGACGATTAATGTACTGGCAAGCTTATTTGCATAAAACAAGTGTTGTTGCCGAAATTATTTTAATGAAAATTTTAAAAAGAGCTAAAGAATTAACTCAAAAAGGAATTCAATTGGAATGTAGCAAACCACTTTTGTTTTTTATGGAAAATAAAATTTCATTAGAAATATTTGATAAAGAAACGATTAAGACTTTTGCTTTGTTAGATGATCATGATGTAATGGGAGCAATAAAAGCATGGCAATTCAATGATGATTTTGTTTTGAGTTCTTTGTGCAAGATGATAATTAATAGAGATTTATTGAAAATTCAAATGTCTGATGAAAAACCTGAAAAAGAGAATTTGGTAGTTTTGAAGCAAAAATTCATGAAATTACATCCAATTTCTGAAAAAGAAGCAGATTACTTTATTTTCAAAGGAAAACTTAAAAATCAGGCTTATAGCAAATCAAGTGAGCCTATTCGAATTCTAAAAAAAGACAGAACAATAGAAGATGTTGTAGAAGCTTCAGATCAATTGCATTTGAAAGCATTGTCAAAACCAGTGACCAAATATTTTATATGTTTTCCAAAAGTGTTGCTAGATACATAGTATTTCATTAAAATTTAATATTTTTGCAGCAATGAAATTTACAGCTGAACAAATTGCAGGTATTCTAGAAGGTGAAGTAATAGGTAATCCTAATGCTGAAGTTTTCAAATTGTCCAAAATAGAGGAGGGAACTATTGGTTCGCTTACATTTTTGTCCAATCCAAAATATCAAAATTTTATCTATTCCACAGAAGCATCTGTTACAATTGTAAATAAAACTTTTGAACCAGAGCAAGCTATTTCAACGACATTGATTAAAGTTGAAGACGCTTATCAAGCATTTTCTAAATTGTTGGAATATTACAATCAGGTAAAGTTAATGAAGTCCGGTATTGAACAGCCTTCTGTGCTTTCTGAAAATGTTACTTATGGTACTGATTTGTATTTAGGAAGTTTTTGTTATGTTGGAAAGAATGTCAAAATTGGAAATAATGTAAAGATTTATCCAAATACCTTTATTGGCGATAATGTAGTTATTGGTGATAATTGTGTGTTTTTTGCAGGAGTTAGAGTTTATTCAGAAACAGAAATTGGAAATAATTGTGTAATTCATTCTGGAACTATTGTTGGTTCTGATGGATTTGGTTTTGCTCCACATGAAGATGGAACTTACAGCAAAATTCCACAAATCGGAAATGTAATTCTTGAAGATAATGTTGAAGTTGGTTCGTGTACTACAATTGATAGAGCAACAATGGGTTCAACAATAATAAGAAAAGGAGTGAAGTTGGACAATCAAATCCAAATAGCTCATAATGTTGAAATCGGAGAGAATACTGTAATTGCCTCTCAAACAGGTATTGCTGGTTCTACTAAAATTGGTAAAAATTGTATGATTGGCGGACAAGTTGGTATTGTTGGACACATCACAATTGGAAATAATGTTAGAATACAAGCTCAATCTGGAATTGGAAAAAGTATTGGAGATGGAGAAGTAGTTCAAGGAACACCAGCCTTTAATTATGGTGATTTTAGCAAATCGTATGTGCATTTTAGAAATTTACCTAAAATTGTTTCTGACATAGACGATTTAAAAAAGAAAATTAAATAACAAACATAAACTAGATTGAATATTATGGTTAAGCAAAAAACCATCAAAAGTGAAATTTCACTTGTAGGTGTTGGATTACACACAGGAAAAGAAGTTAAAATGACTTTTAAACCTGCGCCTATAAACAACGGTTTTACATTTGTAAGAGTTGATTTAGAAGGAAGTCCAATTATTGAAGCAGATGCTAATTATGTAGTCAATACACAAAGAGGTACAAACTTAGAAAAACTGGGCGTTAAGATTCAAACTTCTGAGCACGTTTTAGCTGCTTTTGTAGGTTGTGATGTTGACAATGCAATTATAGAATTAGATGCTTCTGAGCCACCAATTATGGATGGTTCATCAAAGTATTTTGTAGAAGCAATTGAAAAAGTAGGTGTTGAAGAGCAAGATGCTGAACGTAAATATTATGTTGTAAAAGAGGTTATTTCTTTCGCAGATGAAGCTACAGGAAGCGAAATACTTGTAATGCCAAGTGATGATTATCAAGTAACAGCAATGGTTGATTTTGGAACCAAAGTTCTTGGTACTCAAAATGCTACAATGAAAAATCTTTCTGAATTTAAAACTGAAATTGCCAATTGTAGAACTTTTAGTTTTCTTCACGAGTTAGAAAGTTTATTGGATAATGGTTTAATTAAAGGTGGTGACTTAAATAATGCTATTGTATATGTAGATAAAGAGATTTCTGCAAATACAATGGAGAACCTTAAAAAAGCATTCGGAAAAGATTCTATTTCTGTAAAAGAAAATGGAATTCTTGATAACTTAACGTTGCATTATCCAAACGAAGCTGCACGCCATAAACTATTAGATGTTGTAGGTGATTTGGCTTTAGTCGGAATTAGAATTAAAGGTAAAGTTATAGCTAACAAACCAGGGCATTTTGTTAATACTCAGTTTGCTAAGAAATTATCAAAAATCATTAAGATTGAGCAAAAAAATCATGTTCCATGTTATGATTTGAATTTACCACCATTGATGGATATTCATCAAATTATGAATATTTTACCTCACAGACCACCATTTTTATTAATCGATAGGATTATTGAAATGTCAGAAACACATGTGGTAGGTATGAAAAATGTTACAATGAATGAAAACTTCTTTGTTGGACATTTTCCAGATGCTCCAGTTATGCCAGGAGTTTTAATTGTGGAGGCTATGGCTCAATCAGGAGGAATATTAGTTTTGAGTACTGTTCCAGATCCAGAAAATTACCTTACTTATTTCATGAAAATTGATAATGTAAAATTCAAGCATAAAGTGTTGCCTGGAGATACCTTATTATTCAAATGTGACTTAATTTCACCAATTAGAAGAGGAATTTGTCACATGCAAGCCAATGCTTATGCTAATGGAAAGTTAGTTGCAGAAGCTGAATTAATGGCACAAATAGCTAAAAAGCAATAAAAATATAAAGTATGAATCAACCACTAGCATACGTACATCCAGGAGCAAAAATTGCAAGAAATGTTGTAATTGATCCTTTCACAACTATTCACAATAATGTTGAAATAGGAGAAGGAACTTGGATTGGTTCTAATGTTACCATAATGGAAGGAGCAAGAATTGGCAAAAATTGCAATATTTTTCCTGGCTCGGTTATTTCAGCAGTTCCACAAGATTTAAAATTTGGAGGTGAAGAATCACTTGCAATAATTGGAGATAATACTACTGTAAGAGAATGTGTTACAATTAATAGAGGTACTGTAGCTTCAGGTCAAACTAAAATTGGAAAAAATTGTTTGATTATGGCAACAGCTCACATTGCTCACGATTGTCATATTGGTGATAATGCAATTATTGTTAATGGAGTTGCTTTGGCAGGTCACGTTATCGTTGGTAATTATGCCATAATAGGTGGATTGGCTGCAATACATCAATTTATTCATATTGGTGATCATGCCATGATTTCTGGTGGTTCATTGGTTAGAAAAGATGTTCCTCCATACACTAAAGCTGCAAAGGAGCCTTTATCTTATGTTGGAATCAACTCAGTTGGTTTAAGAAGAAGAGGTTTTACTTCTGAAAAAATTAGAGAAATTCAAGATATTTATAGAATTTTATATCAAAAAAATTACAATACTTCTCAAGCGGTTGGAATCATTGAAGCCGAAATGGCTGCATCTCCAGAACGAGACGAAATATTAGATTTTATAAGAAACTCATCACGCGGAATCATGAAAGGTTATTCAGGTTCTTATTAATTAAAAATATAAATAAAAAACAATAAAAATGGCATCTACATCAGATATTAGAAACGGATTATGTATTAAATTTAATCACGATATTTATAAAATTATCGAGTTCCTTCACGTTAAACCAGGCAAAGGTCCAGCTTTCGTGAGAACTAAATTAAAAAGTTTAACTAACGGAAAAGTTTTAGACAATACTTTTTCTGCAGGTCACAAAATTGAAGACATACGTGTTGAAACTCAAACATTTCAATATTTATATGCTGAAGGTGATCAATTTCACTTCATGAATACTGAATCTTACGAGCAAATTACTTTAGATAAAAAAATCTTAGACGCTCCAGATTTATTGAAAGAAGGAACTAATGTTATGGTTCAAATTAATACTGAAACTGACATGCCACTTTCAGTTGATATGCCAGCTTCAATTGTTCTTGAAGTTACTTATGCTGAACCAGGAGTTAAAGGAAATACAGCTACAAATGCTACTAAACCTGCAAAAGTAGAAACAGGTGCTTCTGTAAATGTTCCTTTATTTATTAATGAAGGAGATAAAATCAAAATTGATACAGCTACAGGTTCTTATATGGAACGTGTAAAAGAATAATTTTAGTGAACAAAACCAGGTAAAACTGAACACTGAATACTGAACACTAAAAATATGAAGTTTTCAAAAACACATACTCTTAAAGAAATTGCAGAAATCATTGGTTGCCAATATGTTGGTGCCGATGATTTTCCTGTTTATGGCATGAACGAGATTCATGTGGTAACTTCAGGCGATATCGTATTTGTAGATCATCCAAAATATTATGATAAAGCATTACAATCAGCTGCAACAATTGTTTTAATTAACAAAGAAGTTGAATGCCCATTAGGTAAAGCATTATTAATTTCTGATGATCCGTTTAGAGACTTTAATAAATTAACCAATCACTTTATACCTTTTACTTTTGCAAATGTTTCTATTTCGAATTCTGCAATAGTTGGAGATGCAACGGTTATTCAGCCCAATTGTTTTATTGGCCACAATGTTCAAATTGGTAAAAATTGTATAATTCATTCTAATGTTTCAATTTATGATAATTGTATCATTGGTGATAATGTAATTATTCAAGCAGGAACTATTCTAGGAGCAGATGCATTTTATTATAAAAAACGTCCAGAAGGTTTTGATCAATTACTTTCTGGAGGAAGAGTTGTTATAGAAAATAATGTTGGAATTGGAGCTCTTTGCACTATAGACAAAGGAGTAACAGGTGACACAACTATTGGAGAAGGTACAAAAATTGACAATCAAGTTCATGTAGGACACGATACAGTAATTGGTAAAAAATGTCTTATTGCTGCTCAAACTGGAATTGCAGGTTGTGTAATTATTGAAGATGAAGTAACACTTTGGGGACAAGTTGGAACAACAAGTGGAATAACGATAGGAGCAAAGGCAGTGGTTCTTGGGCAAACAGGTGTAACAAAATCAATAGAAGGTGGAAAATCCTATTTTGGTACTCCAATTGAAGAATCTCGAGAAAAATTGAAGCAATTAGCTAATATAAAACGTATTCCAGAAATAATAAAAAATCTAAAGTAATGACAGCTAAAGAATTAGTATTGGATTTTTATAAGAATGATTTGCTTTTACATAAATCAGAAGTTAATGAATTTCTACACGAAGATTTAATCATCGAGTGGAATAGTAGCAAAGGTTTTGTTCAAATGAAAAAGCAAGATGTACTAAATTTATCAGATGAATTGAGTAAAGCCTATGTACGTTCTAAAATGAGAATTACACATGTAGTTGAAGAAGGAAATATGGTTTCTATACGCTATTCTCATTTTGTGAAAACAATTGAAAATCCTAGAGAAGAAATGCTTTTAGCACACTTTTTTGTAATTTGGGAAATAAAAGACGGAAAATTATATCGAGGTTATCAAATGAGTCAATTCTCATAGATGAATGTAATAACTAATTTGAAAGTAAATCTTATTCTTAAAATAACAATATTTTTTTGGTTAGTAACTAAAATAATATCCTTTAAATTATGGACTTCCGATAGATTATTTCCAGTAATACCAACATTTAATTTTTTAGAAAATTGTCCAAATTGGTTTCATTTAACATTATACTTATTTGGAATTTGTACTTTGGTTTTTGTATTTTTTTATCCAAATAAAAAAAACATTATCGGATTAACTATTCTTTTAGAAATAACATCTTGTTTATTAGACCAAAATAGATGGCAACCTTATCAATATCATTTTATTTTAATTTTTTGTTTTGCCTTTTTCCTAAGAGATAATAAAAACTTTATAAACTATTTTATTTTTTTACTTTTTGTAATTTATGTAAACAGCGGATTGCATAAATTAAATGGAGGTTTTTTATATTATATTTGGGAAAATTTAATGTTAAAACAGTTCTTTGGATTAGAAAATTATCAAATTAATAATATTATCATCCATTATTTAGGATTATTCATAGGATTGTTTGAGTTTTTCTGTGGATTAGGATTATTGTTTTCCAAGTTTAAAAAAATTGCTGCCGTTCTTTTAATAGCAATGCATTTCTTTATTATTATATTGCTTTCTCCTATTGGCATTGCACACAACTATGTAGTTTTACCTTGGAATTGTGCAATGATATTATTTTTATGGGTTATCTATTTTTCCAATATAAATAATACTTTTAATTTTTGGGTATTAGTCAAGGGTTATCATATCATCTTTTTTGTCCTTATTGGATTAATGCCAATATTTAATTTTTTTGGTTTATACGATAATTATTTATCTTTTAAATTATACTCAGGAAATTTGCAGAAAATGTATATTTGTGTACATAATGATAAGGATGCATCTAGGTACAAATCTTATTTCTTAAAAGATAGAAAAGAAATTAATTGTCAAAATATCATTTCAATCTCCTATTGGTCTTTGAAAGAAATGAATGTTTTAGTCAATCCAGAAAAAAGAGTTTTTATAAAAATTGCACAAAAATGGAAGGAAATAAATCCTAATATTGAAGCCACTTTTTATTTGGTAGATTATCCATATCAATCAAAAAATTTTGTACAAATTTCTGAATCTGGAAATAATTAAAACATTTCAACTTTACCTCTATATTATTGCATTAGTTAAAAAATAAATGAAAGGTATAGCAAAAATAAATTTCATCTTTTCAAAGAATATATATTTAACAATAATGACTATTTGTATATAAAATTTGCAAATATGTAGAAAAAAACTAATTACTAATCACTAATTACTAATTACTATTTTATACTTTTGCAACACAAACAATAAAACTAAATAAAAAAACATAATATGAGCGTTTTAGTTAACAAGAATTCAAAAATAATAGTTCAAGGATTTACAGGAAGTGAAGGTACTTTTCACGCATCTCAAATGATTGAATATGGTACAAATGTTGTTGGTGGAGTTACTCCGGGAAAAGGTGGTTCTACTCATTTAGATCGTCCTGTTTTCAATACTGTTAAAGATGCTGTTGAACAAGCAGGTGCTGACACAACAATCATTTTCGTTCCGCCAGCTTTTGCTGCTGACGCTATTATGGAAGCTGCTGATGCTGGAATTAAAGTTATTATTTGTATTACAGAAGGAATTCCAGTTGCAGATATGATTAAAGCGTATTCATACATAAAAGATAGAGATTGTAGATTAATTGGTCCAAATTGTCCAGGAGTAATTACTCCAGAAGAAGCTAAAGTTGGTATCATGCCAGGTTTTGTTTTCAAAAAAGGTAATGTTGGAATCGTTTCTAAATCAGGAACTTTAACTTACGAAGCTGCTGACCAAGTTGTAAAGCAAGGAATGGGAATTACTACAGCTATTGGAATTGGTGGAGATCCAATCATTGGAACTACAACTAAAGAAGCAGTTGAATTATTGATGAACGATCCTGAAACTCATTGTATCGTTATGATTGGTGAAATTGGAGGTCAATTGGAAGCTGATGCTGCAAAATGGATTAAAGCTGATGGAAACCGTAAACCAGTTGTTGGTTTCATTGCTGGTGAAACTGCTCCAAAAGGAAGAACAATGGGTCACGCAGGTGCAATTGTTGGTGGTGCTGATGATACAGCTGAAGCTAAAAAACGCATCATGAGAGAAAACGGAATTCACGTTGTAGATTCTCCAGCAGAAATTGGTAAAAAAGTAAAAGAAGTAATGGGATAATTTAAATCTCGTTTATAGATAAAAAAGAGCTTTCATCATTGAAAGCTCTTTTTTTATTTAAATAGTTTAATAATTTAATTCAAAAATGGATTAGACCATTTACTATCAACATATACATTTGTTCCAGAAAGTGTTTTTAAGAAAGCTATGATAGCATTAACTTCAGGAGCGGTTAAATGTAACTGTTGACCAAAACCATTTGGTCGTAATCTAGGATCTAAATTGGTATTTCCAGCTGCAAGGTTTATCGTACCATAATGTCCAATAGCAGCTTGTAGAGTTGTAATAACTCCTGTGTGCATCATAGGACTATTTGTGGTTCCATCAGTTTTGACTAAATCTCTTAATGATGGTGCACGAGTATTAGTAATATCAATTCCAATACCACTAATAGTTCCAATTATTCCATTATTTCTTGTATTTGGATCAATATCAAATTCAGGTGCAGCATGACAACCAGCGCATCCTAATCCTCCAGAAGTCCTATTTCCAGTAGCATCAAAAACTGGTGCAGTTAAAAATAAATTCTTTCCTTGATTTTCTTGTGCTGTAAAATTGGTAAAAGGTTGTCCGTCATTTGCTGCCAATGCTCTTCCTGCATCGTATTTTGAGTCAAACGATTGGATACTTTTAATAAATTGAGCTAAAGCTAATTGCATTTTATTTTCAGTAATTTCTTCTGTACCATAAACAAATTTGAATAATTCCTTATAATATCCAATAGCCGATAATTTGGTGATTAATCCTGAAAATGCTTCATCTCCATTTGCTCCACTATAACCCATTTCACCATGATCTTTTATAGGCATCGTAGTTTGAGTTTCTAAATTAATCGCTCTTTCGTCCCAAAAGAATTTATTTTCAACTGCAAATCTATTATTAACTAATCGCATAGAATGTCTACCTGTTGTTCCGTTTACACCTTGACTCGCTACTGCAACATCACTAAAAGCATTAGCTTGTTGGTGACAACTTGAACATGAAATGGTATTATTTGAAGAGAGCTTTTTATCATAAAATAAAACTCGACCTAAAGTAGCTCCTTTGTCTGTAATCAAATTGGCACCTACATTACTTTTTGTAATATAGGAAGGTATTGTTTGGTTAGCATAATTTGCAAGATTAGATAAATTGATATTATTTCCAAATGCAGCTATAGCATTGGGATAAGTATCTATGGAAACATATTCTTCTTTATCATTTCCACATGAAAATGAGATTGAGATTATTAATAAAGCTGTGATTTTTTTTAGCATATCAATATATTTACTTTTTTATAATTATTTTGTAACTTTTAACTTCATTTTTGCTCGAAATCCTAATAAAATAAATTCCATTATAAATATTATCAGTTTCAACTATACTTAATGTACTGCCTTGTAAAATTTTAGTTGTCTTTACAACTTTTCCTAATTCATCTATTAATTCAACATTCAAATCATTTTCAGTTGTTTGTGTTTGAATAGCAATAAAATCCTGAGATGGATTAGGTGCAATAATTACTTTAAAATCTTTATTAATAAAATCATTTGTATTTAATGTAGTATAACTTACTGTATTTTCAGTAATTAAAGTAACCTTAACAGCCGATTTTACTCCATAATAAGTAGGTCCAACAGCATAGGGATAAGTTGAATTGTAATTCTCATCAACTGTAGTAAAATAGCAATATATGCCATTAGGGTATTCTGGTGTTTTACAAAATCTTCCATTGTGTTCATCTAAATATGTAGGATCATTTGAATGTACTATGTATTCATAATCTTCACGATACCAACCTAATGGAAAGTTAGTATTAATTGCTGGTCCATCAACTACATCTGTTCCATCAGCATAATGTGTTCTAGCGGTTATATTTCTTAATTGATAACTAGATTTCATCCTTGAAACTCCATTTGAATCATCGATACCGTTTGTATAGGCATAAGCACCATAAATTGGAAAACCATCATAAGCAAAACCTAGTAATGGAGAGTGTTCAGATGGGTTTATGGTATATAATCCATCGGAAGAATATAAATTGCATATTGTTGAAAGTTGAATTAAATCAAAATTAAATGCACTTGGATTTTGGTGATGATGGTAATTTCCTTGAGCTGCTGGATGAGCTTTTGAACAATCAAAACCAATTATTTCTGCCTTTACAGCATCACGTCTCCAAATTGCACTACCAGTTGGAGCATCAGAATTAGTTGCAGGATTGTATGAAAAGCCATCACCATAACTAAATAAACCTACACCATTTTTAAAAATTCCAATATTCCCGGCACCTGTAAAGATTGGTGCACCTAAATTTTGTGTTGGATTTAAAGGAAATTTATAAATAGCATTTGTAGCAGTAATAACGGTATTTGGATTAGCAAAAAAAGGACCCGTTATAAAGGATGGAACTCCTTGAGTAGTTACATAAACCCAATTAGGTGAATATTGTGCAGTTTGAATGTTTGCTAATGCAGCATCAATAATTGGAGTTGGATTACCATTTAAATAATGTCTTCCAGTAATTCCAGTTGTGTTTTGTAACCAACTTGTAATTATTGGATTAGTTTGTCCTAATACTAAGGAATTACTAATTAAAAGAAATGTGTATAAATAATTTAATTTTGTCATAAATTTAGTAAGGTATCGTTTTCCTTTTTGAAATAAAAACAGTAAGGTTTTCCTTAATTTTATTTATTTATTACTACTTTATAGTTTTTAATTTTTTCTCTATCAGAAATTCTTATAAAATAAATTCCATTGTATAAGGTATCTGTTTCAATTATACTTAATGTACTTCCTTGTAAAATTTTACTAGTTTTAACAATTTGACCAAGTTCGTTTATCAATTCAACTGTCAAATCATTTTCTACCATTTGAGCTTGGATAGCAATAAAATCTTGCGAGGGATTTGGTGCAATAACAATTTTAAATTCTGAGTTTTCAAATAAACTTGAATTTAAAGCAGGATTATAAAGTGAACTACCAGAGGGAACAGATGTAACTGTTGTAGCTGTTTTATTACCATAAAATGTAGGACCTACAACATATGGATATGCTGAATTGTGATTAGCATCTACTGTGGCAAAATAACAATATATTCCAGATGGATATTCTGGTGTTATACAAAAACGGCCATTATGTTCATCTAAATAAGATGGATCTGATGGATGAGCTACATATTCATAATCTTCTCTAAAATAACCATTAAACATAGTTTGTGTTCCAACTACTTGATTGATTGATGGACCATTTGATCTTAAACCAGTTGGATATGATTTTAATTGATAGCTTGATTTCATTCGAGTAATTGCACCAGTTCCATTTGTATTGGTGTAAGCATAAGCACCATATATTGGAAATCCATCATAAGCAAAACCTAGTAAAGGTGAATGTACTAATGGATTTATTGTATATAATCCGTCAGATGGATAAGTATCACAAATGTTGGACAAAACTGTTAAGTCTAAATTAAAAGCACTCGGATTTTGATGATGATGATAATTACCCATAGCTGGATGTGCTTTGGCACAATCAAAACCAGCTCTTTCTGCCGGAATTGCATCTCTGTTCCAAGCTTGGGTTGTACCTGGACCGCCTGCACATGGTGGATTTCCTGGGCCTCCACATAATGCATTTGTTGTTGAACTCCAAGCAACACCATCTCTATAATCAAATAAAGCTACACCGTTTTTAAAAATACCAATATTTCCACCAGTTGTAGCAGTAGGTGTTCCTGTATTTTGAGTTGGGCTTAATGGAATTTTAAATATTTTATTTTGTGCTGTAGCCAAAGACGGATTTCCATCTAGAAATGGTCCTGTAATATAAGTAGGAATTCCAGTTGCTGAAACATAAACCCATGTACCATCGTAATGAACCGTTTGAACATTAGCCAAAACAGCATCGTTGATGGGTGTGGAGTTACCAGCTACATAATGACGACCTGTTATTCCTGTTGTGTTTTGCAACCAGCTTGTTATGGCAGGATTGGTTTGTGCAAAAGATACTGCACTAAAAATTAAAATTAAAAATAGAAATTTTCTGATCATAATGGTTATAGTTTAATTAATTCATTTTTTGTTTCTCACCTCTAAAAAAAATTTTGCATCCAAAAGATTCTGATTTTGGTAAAGTAACTTCTTTTCCACTCAACAATTCTTGTAACGCATCAATAAGGAAATGATTTTTGGCTTTTTGTGGTTCAGCGGCATTGTCATCAATAGCACCTTGATATTTAATAATTAATTTATCATCTTTATTCTTCCAAATTATAAATGATTGCGGTGTGTGGGTAGCGTTAAATTGTTTAGCAACTTTTTGTTTTTTATCTTGCAAATAAGGCACAGAAAGGTTCTCTTTTTTAGCTTTTTTTTGCATTAACTTAAATGACTCTTCCGCATAAGCTACTGTATCCATAGAGTTTATAGCTAACAAATAAATTTGTTGCTTCTTAAATTTATCATTTATTTGATTAAGACGTTCAGTGTACAATTTTGCCATCGGACATTTATTACATGTAAACACAATTACAAACCCTTTTGCATCTTTGTAATCGTTCAATGAAATTGTTTTATTATTCACACTTTTTAAACTAAAGTTTTTTATTTCCTTTTCTTTATCAATTATATTGGTAAATGAAAAACAAAGGAAAACAACAATTGTAACAATAATTGAATAAAAGCATTTTAATGTCTTCATTATTTAATTTTTAATAAACTTTCTTGAAGTAGTACTCTTCGTTTCCTTATCCATCATTTGCAATACATAAACACCTGATTCTAAATTGGAAATATCAATTCCATTTTGCCATTGAGGTTGAGGCAACATCATAACTACTCTTCCTTGCATGGTGGTAATGGTTATATAATAAATTTCAGTTGTAGTATCTTTTAATTTAATAAAAAGTTTATCATTTGTAGGATTTGGAAATAAGCTAAAAGAAGTAGTCGATGAGTTTTCAGCTACACTTAAAGGTCCTGTAACCACAAATTGTCCCATCATACCATCATCTTCATGTTGTGCAAAATGGCAATGGTACATAAATGGATGTGTTGAATCTGAGTAGTCAGCAAATCGTGCCACAAACGCTACAGATTCATTTCTACTTATAAAAAAAGTATCTTTCCATCCCGATTCATGAGCGCCAACTGTACCAGAACTTCTCGTTAAAATTTTAAATTGTACATCATGTATGTGAAAACTATGTCCAAAAACAGCGTTTGGTGTATTTGCAATTGTCCATTTTTCAGTAGTATTTACAGTTAAGGTTTTATTGATTGATGCAATATTGAAAATAGTATTATCAAATGTAAAAGGAACCGCACCACCATTTTGCCCTCCTGTTATAGAAACACTTCTATTTACTGTTGCATCTGCAGCAGTTAAATAAGTATTTGTAGTTAATGTTGTGGGTATTGTTGTAATTGGGTTTGCAGTTACTGTACCAATATTTATATGCAATACATTAAAAGTGGTGTTATTCAATAAGCTTCCAAATTGTCCTGAAGTACCTGGTTCTCCACCCGGAAAACTATTAGATTGACCAGAATTATAAGCTTTTAAATCAATACTTGATCCAACTGTATCATTTGTTAAGTTAACTAATATTTCATAACGTTCACCAACATGAATAGGTAATCTTGTCACTGCAACTGGAGTATTTAAAAGGCCACCATCATTTGTGATTACATAAAAAGTTCTATTATCACTAAAGCCTAAATTATAACCTCTTTCAATTTCTGCGTTTAAAATTCGCAAACGAACCACTTGTTTAGGCAACGTTATTTGTCCATTTAAAGTTCCATTTGTCAACATATAATCACCATAGGCTCTTCCTACAGTAAATTGATTTGAAGCATTAAAATTTCTACTGGTCAAAATTATCGGGATATCATCAGTACCATAAGTTCTTGGTAATGGAAGTGCTGATTCAATAGGATCATTAACAATCATTAATCCTCCAACTCCTTTGGTAATTTGCTCTTCAGTTGTTTCATGTAAATGAGGATGAAACCAATAAGTACTTGCGTTATTTTGCATTGTCCAATAAGGTTGCCATACTGTTCCAGATGGAATAACTTGATGAGGACCACCATCCATTACAGCCGGAAGATGCATTCCGTGCCAATGTATAGTTGTAGATTCATTTAAATTATTGGTGATATTAAAATTTACAGCCGCGCCCTTATTAATAAATAGTGTTGGTCCCCAAAAGGTTTCATTATTTATAGAACCTGTAACAGTTTGATTACCTGTTCTTATTTGTCTTATTGATTCATGTATGTTAAGATTAAATGTTGTACCATACAAAGCTTCTGGTATTGTAATGTTGTTGTATTGCGCATTGGAATTGACAAAACAAAAAATAAACATAATGATAGTTGACTTAATTTTCATATCCTAGAAGATTGATTTATATACTTAGACGAATGTATCTTTTAATTCTTGCACCAATTTTAATTATTTTTTCGGAAAACCATATTTTGGATTAAATAAAAACTCTTTATCGGTTAATGTTTTCAAGAATGAAACTAATTCAACTCTTTGATTGTCTGATAAATTAAGTGGTGTTTCTAATTCTTTTGATAAAGTTTTGCTTTTTTGAATTCTAAAATTATAATGTTTGACAACTTCAGTTAATGTTTTAAATCTTCCGTCGTGCATGTAGGGAAAAGTAAACTCAATGTTTCTTAGGTTTGGAACTTTAAATAATAATGAATCTTTTGGGTTTTGGGTAACTTTCATTCTACCAAAATCATTCAAAGTTGTATCAATTTGTAAACCATTATTTTTAAAATTATGATTTGTAAACAAAGGTTCTGTATGACAAGAAGCGCAATTTTGTTTGAATAAATCATATCCTTTTTGTTCCATTTCAGTGAATTTTTCTTCCTTTCTAATTACTCGATCATACTTAGAATTTGATGTTGTCAACGAAACGACAAACTGCGAAATAGCTTTTAAAGTCAGTTGACCTGTGATTTTTTTGGTGCCAAAAGCTTTTTGAAATAAATCTTTATATTCTTGATTTCGATTTAATTTATTGATAACATTTTCAAAATTTTCATTCATTTCAACCTCACTTGTAATGGGTGCAATTGACTGAACGTCAAGATGATTTACGCCGCCATCCCACATAAACGTTTTGCTCCAAGCTAAATTTTGCAATGTCAACGAATTTCGAGTTCCAATTTTGCCATCAATTCCGTGACTTAAATCATGATCAACATGCGTAAAACCTGTTTGTTGTAAATGACAACTTGCACATGAAATAGTTGAATCTTTTGATAACATTGGATCATAAAATAATTTTCTACCCAATTCGAAACCTTCTTCAGTTAATGGATTGTTTTTGAAATCATAAGTAGGTTTTGGAAATCCTTTTGGTATATCGAAATAAATAGGAGTGAAGTAATCTTTAGAAAATGATACCATTCCAAAAAATACAATTCCTAAACCTAAATAGTATATGATTTTTATTTTCATTCTATTGAAAATATTTTAGTAGTTACATCGGCTAAATGCATTGCTTTTTCTCCAGGAATCATTATTGAATTTATCTCTGAAAGATTTATTTCTTCAAATAATTTTGACAAATCCATAACTAAATCAATTTGATTTTTATCATTGAAATTGCCATTGATATTTATAGTTCTCCTTGCATAATTGGGTTCAATATAACCGCCAATATGAAATTGAAATTGATTTTTTCTTGTTTTACAACTGTTACTTTTACCCTCAATTTTCATGTTGATGTAACCACTTTGCCATGCCCAATACATTCCGTTTTGTAAATCTAAATCGCCACCATTTGCTCCAGAAACACATGCTGTGCTATCAACTCCAATATTAAAAACTATATTCTCTATTGTTTTATTTTCAAATTTAGATATTGTAAAAGGCTTGAAATTTTCAATATCAACCAAATGATAACTGTTTTTTTCTCTGTAAAAAGTGCCATTATTATACTTTATTTCAATTCCAGAAATGTAGAATTTTAAAACATTCAATTGCAAAGTGTCACTTTTGGAAATGTAATTTTTATTTAAATCTAAAGTTTCTGTTTTCCATTTAAAATGTATTTTAAAAAACAAAGAATCCTTTTCTTTTTGAGCCCAAAGATTCAAAGAGAAAAGGAAACTTAAAAAGAAATAAATTAGTTTTTTATTCATTTCTAGGTTTTCTTCTATTGCTGAATATTTTACTTAATTCTTGTGTTAGCTCATTATAATTAGATAGTTGAACTTTTTTACAAATCTTTTTTATTTCTAAAAAATGATTAAAATGTGTGGTTTCAATTTGCTTTTGATAAGAAGCCAATTCTAAAAGTAAACTATCTTTTTTTAAAGTATCTATTTTATCTGAATTCAATAATTGATACAATTCGTTTTTGGTTTCTCTTATGGAATCATCCAAATCACGAATGGTATTTTGGTGAATTTTAATAATTTTTTCATAATTAACAATCTGATTTTCATCAAAATGAAGTTTCTCAATTACTATTTCTCGAGGCATTTTTCTGCCATTTGGACTTTCTTTATCTTTGGATAAAAATATAAACCCAAGAATTCCAAAATTCAATAAAAGCAGAGCAATTACTGCAAAGCTTAGTAGTTTTGTTTTGTTCATAATCATTTGTATAATTGATTACTTTTATTAATTGAATGCTCTAAACTTGCCATTTCCGATTGATTTGGATTGGTTTTACCATTCAATAATAGAATATTAAAAGAAACTAAAACAGCAATTGATGCAGCTACAAGCCACATTGTTCTTGGCGAAATTGTAGTTTCATTAATTTGATTTTCAATGCGCTGGAAAACAACATCGCCAAGAGTTACCTTGGTAATTCCATCAACGCTATTTAAAACTTTATTTATAAAATTTTCTCTTTCCATAATTAGTTAGACGATAATTGCATTTATTTCTTGCGGTACTTTTCAAATTTTATACTCAATTTTTCTTTTAAAGTTGTTTTTGCTCTAAAAATCAATGATTCTACAGCGGAAATACTAACATTCATAATTTCAGAAATTTCAGGATTACTCAATCCATCTAACTTTGATAGAATAAAAGCGGTTTTTTGATTTTCTGTTAATTCATTAATTACTTTAAAAAGAATTGCTGCATTTTCTTTGTTTTCAAGAGCAATTCCAGGATGTTCAAAACTGGAAATATTATTTAATTCTGATTCATTTTCTGAATTTTTGCCAAAAATAAAAAAGCGCTTAACACTATTTTTATGTTTTATAAAATCTAAACTTTTGTTAATTGTGATTCGATAGATCCAAGTTTTGAGTGACGAATTTTCTTTAAATGAAACTAATGAATTGTGGATTTGAACAAAAACATCTTGAGTAATTTCTTCTGCATCTTCCACATTTTGAAGGTAATGCAACGCAACATTATAAACCAATACTTTGTATTGATTGTAAATGGCAATAAAATCACTATGGTTTTTACTCATTATTTTAAAGTATCACTTTAAGACTTTAACTTGTTAAAAAGGTTTAAATGTACTCTAATATTTTAGAAATAGTAAATTAGTCTTATATTTGGCTTTTATTTAATAGACAAACAAAATACCTAACTATTATGAAATTACTTGAAGGAAAAGTAGCTATTATTACAGGTGCAAGCCGTGGAATTGGTAGCGGAATTGCAAAAGTATTTGCACAACATGGAGCAAACGTAGCTTTTACATACAGTTCATCTGTCGAATCAGCTTTGGCTTTAGAAAATGAACTATCAGCTTTAGGAATTAAAGCAAAAGGATATAAATCAAATGCAGCAGATTTTAACGAAGCTCAAAAATTAGTTGACGATGTTATGGCAGAATTTGGAAACATTGATGTTTTAATCAACAATGCAGGAATTACAAAAGATAATTTGTTGATGAGAATGAGTGAAGAGGATTTTGATAAAGTAATCGAAATTAACTTGAAATCAGTTTTCAATATGACTAAAGCGGTTCAAAAAGTAATGTTGAAAAACAGAAAAGGATCAATCGTTAATATGAGTAGTGTAGTAGGAGTGAAAGGAAATGCTGGACAAGCAAATTATGCTGCTTCAAAAGCTGGAATGATTGGTTTTACTAAATCTATTGCGTTAGAACTTGGTTCAAGAAATATTCGTTGCAACGCAATCGCACCAGGATTCATAGAAACCGAAATGACTGCAAAACTTAACGAAGATGTTGTTCAAGGTTGGAGTGATTCAATTCCTTTAAAACGAGGAGGGACGCCTGAAGATGTAGCTAATGCTTGTCTTTTTTTGGCATCAGACATGAGTGCTTATGTTTCTGGACAAGTACTTAATGTTTGTGGAGGAATGTTAACGTAAAATTATTTTTATCTAAAAAATGAACAAATCCACTTTAGCATTAATAATCTTGTCAGTTATAGTAGCTGGTGGTTTGTCTTATTTTCAATATTTTTATAAAGCTAAAAGTAAGTCCAATATGATTAAACTCTTAGCTTTTTTACGTTTTATAAGCATCTTTGGTATACTACTTTTATTAATAAACCCAATCGTAAGTAGAAGTACTTTTGAAACTGTAAAAACTCCTTTACCAATTGTAGTGGATAATTCAAGTTCAATTGTAGATTTAAAATCGAATCAAGTTGCAAAAGAACTTTATGAAAAAATAAGTTCTAACTCAAAACTGAAAGATAAATTTGATGTTCAAACTTATAGTTTTGATTCTGAATTTCAACCTATTGAATCTGCAGATGATTTAAATTTTAAAGGAAAACAAACTAATCTTGATGAAGTTGCAAAAAACTTAAAAAGCATCAATAAAAATCTTTCTTTTCCAACGGTTTTGATATCAGATGGAAATCAAACTTCTGGTTCAGATTATGTTTTTAGTTTTGATGCAAATAATAAAGTTTATCCCTTGGTTGTTGGAGATACAACCACTCATTTAGATTTAAAAATAAGTCAGATAAACGTAAATAAATATGCTTTTCACAAGAATAAATTTCCTGTGGAAGTATTTCTTCAATATGCAGGAACGAAATCGGTAACAGCTAATTTTGCTATTTCTCAAGGAAATAATGTTTTAAATAAGCAAAGTATTTCATTTTCTCCTTCAAATAAATCGGCGGTTTTAAATATTTTATTGCCTGCTGATAAAACTGGATTGCAGATTTTTAATGCAAGAATTTCTTCTAACGAATCTGAAAAAAACACCTACAATAATTCAAAGAAATTTGCTGTAGAAATCATCGATCAGAAAACAGAAATAGCTATAATTTCTTCTATAAATCATCCAGATTTAGGTGCTTTAAAACGAGGTATTGAAACTAATGTACAACGTAAAGTAACTATTCTTAAACCTAATAAAATCAATGATTTAAACAGGTATAATGTTTTAATTTTATTTCAACCAAATGCTGAATTTAAGCAAGTGTTTGAAGCCAACAAAAATTTGAAAATAAATACTTGGATTATAACTGGTAATAACACCGATTTTGGGTTTTTAAATCTTCAACAAAATCAAATGAACTTTAGAATGTCATCCCAAAAAGAGGATTTTCTAGCAAATTTTAGTTCAGATTTTAATTTGTTTGCTGCTGAAAATATTGGTTTTGAAAATTTTCCACCACTTGAGAATGCCTATGGAACTATAACTCCTAATGAAAATGTTACCGTTCTTTTATCTTCAAGAATTAGAAATGTAGAAACAAATCAACCTTTACTAGCTTTTTCTGATAATCAAGGTAGGAGAAGTGCTTTTTTGATGGGAGAAAACATTTGGAAATGGCGTGCACATAGTTTTATAGAGAAAAAATCATTTGAAGAGTTTGATGTTTTTTTAGATAAAACCATTCAATTTTTAGCTTCAAATGACTCAAAAAAATCACTTATTGTTAATCATGAACGTTTTTATAATTCTGGAGATGCTTTAGAAATTACGGCACAATATTTCAATAAAAATTATGAATTTGACGAGAAAGCTCGTTTGACAATTGCTGTAACAAATTCTAAAACAAAACAAGTAAAACGCTACGATTTGCTAAAAACGAATAATAGTTTCAAAGTAAATCTTGATGGTTTGGCAGCAGGACAATATTCGTTTACTGTAAAAGAACTTAATTCAAATGCAAGTTATTCTAGTACTTTCGAAATATTAGATTTTGATATCGAAAAGCAATTCGTAAATCCGGATATGGCTAAATTGAAACAATTGGCTTCACAAACAAAAGGTGCTGTTTTTGTTCCAAATCAAGTAGATGATTTAATTAAAATATTACTTGAAAACGAAGATTATAAAGCCATTCAGAAAGATATTGTAAAGAAAACGCCTTTCATTGATTGGATTTGGCTACTCGTTTTAATTGCGATTTCACTTGCAGCAGAATGGTTTATTAGAAAATATAACGGATTGTTGTAAAACACGTAAAACTACGTATAGCCATTATAAAAATGAGCTATATCTTTGTAATAGTTAAGTTAGACTTTAACTCTTTTTAAAACTCCACAAATGCAATTGACTGTACTGTGGAGTTTTTATTTTTCGTACTTCTTATTCTTTAATATTGAACTTGCAGTTTGATAGTATGAAATAGTTTCATTAACCAACTTTGTATTCTCTTTTGCAATTGGAATTTGTTCGTAGTGAATTTGAAAATCTGCAGCTACATTATCTTTGGGTTCTAATTTTAGATTAAATTGTTTTACTTTTTGTTTTGGAGAAAGAATGGTTAAAACATTGTCTTTCAGCAATCCTAAATCTTGATATGTTGCGATGAGTGCTCTAGGTTGATAATCCGTTTTCAAAACATCTTGTCCAAAAAATTTGGTTTTGTAATTAAAGTTTAGCAAACCAAATAATGTAGGCATTAAGTCAATTTGTGAGACCATTTTATTATAAACAGCAGGTTGAATAAACCCAGGAGAATAAATTAATGCTGGAATTCTATATTTATCTAATGGTAATTGTGTTTTACCAGAGCTCGATGCGCAATGATCTGCAACAATTATAAAGACTGTATTTTTAAACCAAGACTGTTTTTTAGCCATTTCAAAAAATTGTTTCAATGCATAATCGGTATATTTTACGCCACCTTCACGAGATTTAGAATGTGAATCAATATCTATTTTTCCATCAGGATAAGTAAAAGGACGATGATTGCTAACGGTCATCCAGTGGTTGAAGAAAGGTTTTCCAGTTTTTGATTCTTCGTTCATCACTTGTATTGCCTTTTTAGCCATATCCTCATCACAAACTCCCCAAACATTTGAAAATGTAATTTCTTCTGGTTTTAAAGTTTTTTTGTCAGTTATTTTATAACCATTTCCTCCGAAAAAATCTTCCATATTATCAAAGTAAGCATCACCTCCATAAAGAAAGTTGACTTGATATCCTTTCGATTTAAAAATAGATGCAGTTGAAAATTTATTTTTATTGTCTTTTCGTTTTACAACACTTTCTCCAGCAGTAGGAGGAAGACATAAAGTAACTGATTCTAAGCCTCTAATTGTCCTATTTCCAACAGCATAAAGATTTGAAAATTGCAAGCTTTGACTTGCTAAGCTATCAAGAAAAGGAGTAATGTTTTGATCATTTCCATAAGCTTTTAAAAAATCAGCGCTCAAACTTTCAATGGTAATTAATACAACATTTTTTCTATTTTCAGGATTTATACTTGATATAGTTCTTGTTGAAAAATTTTGAGAAATTCCAGGTACTAATTTTTCAATAGTCGCAAAAGCTTTATCATCAGGTAATGTTTTGTAAAATTTATTATAATCCAATTCACTATTCATAAAGGCTAAATAAAAACGATGTATACCATTAGATTGTAATTCGTTAGTAAAAACATTATGCGAAGTTTCTTGTTTTGCTAAAAATGGTATAATGTATATTGCACCAACAAAAATGATAGAATATAGAATAGATGATTTGACTTTCTCATTGAATGAAGGCAACTTATTTAAAAATGATTTAGAGCGTTTTACAATAAGCAAGGTAATAAGTAATGTTAATATACCAACTCCTGTAAACAAAGGAATCACAGGATAAGATTCCATGATGTTTTTAATTACTTCATTAGTGTAAACTAGATAATCTACAGCTATAAAGTTGTATCTAACGCCAAATTCATTCCAAAAAAAGTATTCACTAACAGCATTTTGTATAATTATCAAAACAAAAATGAAGATAGTAACAGAGAATAATATCAATCTAATTTTACTTCTATATCTTGGTAAAGAAAGCATCAATCCAAATAAAATGGCCTTCAAAGAGACGAAAGCAATTCCAATTTCTGGTAAGGAACCTCCATATTCATGTAAAATGGATTTACCAGATAGAAGGTATAATAAAAGTAAAATTAGGAATCCAAAAATGATATAACCCCAGGGTTTTTGGTATTTAGAATTGGATAAAAACAATATGTAAATCCAAAGAAAACAACTTGATAGTATAAAAATAAATACATCGGATAATAATCCTAAAGAAAATATTTTTACTATGTCAACAAATGAAAAGCTAGATTGGGTTATAGGATGACATAACAATATAATTCTTGTTATAAAACTAACTAACAAATAAAGAAGCCCTAAATTTATTATTGGTGAACGTTTGTTGAATAATTGCATTACAAAAAATTTAAACAAACCTATTTTATTTACATTGAATTTTGTTTAAGGATAACTTAATATCAACTTAATATTAGCTTAAGATTAAAATTCGCTTAAGAAAACTAAATAATCAATCGTTACATGAATATTATGAATAATTTTGCGTTATAGATTTGAATTAAATTTGTAAATTGTACTTAAAATAAACTTCTATGAAAAAAGGTATTGTTCTTATTATGCTAATCATTAGTGCAATTGGCTATTCACAAGATTGGAAAACTAATTTTGAAGAGGCAAAAGCAGCAGCAGCTAAAGAAAACAAAAATATATTATTAGTTTTTTCAGGTTCTGATTGGTGTGCACCATGTATAAAATTAGAAAAAGTAGTTTGGAAATCTGAAGTTTTTAAACAATATTCTGAAAAAAAATTAATCTTATTAAGAGCAGATTTTCCAAATAAACGAGCTAATCAATTGCCAAAAGAAATTGCAGAAGGAAATAAAAAATTATCTGAAAAATATAATAAAGAAGGTAATTTTCCACTTGTTGTTCTTATAGATAAATCTGGAAAAGTTATAGGAATGACAGGTTTTAAAAACGTTACCGCTGAGGAGTATGTTAAGCTAATAGAATCATTAAATAAATAATGAAACAGTTCTTATTACTATTTATTTCACTAATTACTATCAATTCTTTTGGGCAAATTGTGCATAAAAGAAAGTTGTCAATGTTAGGAAGTCCGTTTGAAATTACTGTAGTAGCTAAAGATACTATTCAAGGTAACTATTTCATTGACAAAGCCGTTGCTGAAGTTAAAAGAATTGAGAATTTGATTTCTGATTGGATTCCAACCACACAAATTTCTGAAGTCAACAAAAATGCTGGAATCAATCCTGTAAAAGTTGATGATGAAGTTTTTCAATTGGTAACAAGAGCAAATAAAATTTCAAAACTAACCAATGGAGCTTTTGATATTTCATACGCTTCGATGGATAAAATTTGGAAGTTTGATGGTAGCATGAAAGAAATGCCAACTAAAGAAGCAATTAAAAGTTCTGTTGAAAAAATTGGTTACGAAAAGATAATAATGAATGACTCAACCAAAACAATTTTCTTGAAAGAAAAAGGAATGAAGTTGGGTTTAGGAGGAATTGGTCAAGGATACATTGCAGATAAAGTAAAGGCATTATTGCAAAATGAAGGATGCAAATCAGGGATTGTAAATGTTTCTGGCGATATAAATACTTGGGGAAAACAAATAGATGATAAGCCTTGGGCAATCGGAATTATAAATCCGATGAATAAAAATAAGGTTTTTGCAACATTTCCACTTGAAGATAGTGCAGTGGAAACTTCAGGAAGCTATGAAAAATTTGTAATGTTTAATGGTGTAAGATATTCGCATATCATTGATCCGAGAACAGGTTATCCAGCAACAGGGATTGTTAGTGTGTCTGTATTTGCAAAACAAACTGAAATAGCAGATGCTTTAGCAACTGGAATTTTTGTATTAGGAATAGATGTTGGATTGGATTTAGTAAACCAACTTAAAGGAATAGAATGTATTATAGTTGATGACAAAGGAAAAATACATACATCAAAAGGAATTGATATTCAAAAATATAAATCTTAATTAATTACGCCATGTTTAAGAAAATAGCATTAGTAGTTTTTTCTGTAATTGTTTTACAATCATGTAATACAGTGAAGCAATATGAAAAAGCTAAAGTTAACAGTACAGAAATGAAGCTTTCAGCAAAATCGACTGAACGATATGAAACTGCTTTTCAAGTTTATAGAGAAGCTGCAGCAGGAGCAAATGGGGGAAAATCTGGTGGTGGTTGTGGATGCAATTAATTTTCAATAAATCATGCAAAATAAATTAGTAATAGTATTTTTTCTTTTTTCAGCCTTGGTCTTTTCACAAGAAACCGAAGTGGTAAAAGATACTACAGTAACTTTCAAAAAAAGAGTATTAGAGTCAACAGAAGTTGATTTTATGCTCAGTTATTATAATCAAGATGGAGTTCATTCATCTGTATCAGGAGGAATTGGTTCAGAAAAATTGACCGATATTGCATCTAATATTGTTGTAGCAATTCCTATGAATGATGATGATATTCTTACCATAGACGCAGGAATTTCAGCTTATACATCAGCTTCATCAAGTAACATTAATCCTTACGATTCTAAAAATCCAACGCCATGGCAAAGTTCTTCTGGTGCTTCAGAGCAAGATGCTTTAGTTTCTTTGGTTGCTAATTATAGTCATAGCAGTAATGATAGAAATTTTATTTGGAATGCCGATGTTTCATTTTCTAACGAATATGATTATACTTCAATAGGTTTTGGAGGAGGAATTTCTAAGTTATTCAACGATAAAAATTCTGAAGTTTCTGTAAAAGTAAACGCTTACCTAGACCAATGGAGACCTATATATCCTGGTGAATTGCGTAATGGAAATTATCCTAGTTATAATCCATTATTTAGCCCAAATTTTGTTGCTTGGGATAGTACAGCTCGTAATTCTTATTCAGCTTCAATAAGTTTTTCACAAGTTCTTACTAAGAAAACGCAATTTTCTATTTTCTTCGATTTAGTGCAACAAGATGGAAAACTTTCAACGCCTTATCACAGAATTTATTTTGCAGATAAACCTGATTTTTTTTACGGGAATATTAGTGTTGCAAATTATGAAAATAGTTCTAATTCAGTTGGATACAGATTAGCTGATGCCATAGAAAAATTACCAAGTTCTCGTTTCAAATTGCCTATTGGTTTGCGTTGGAACTACTACATAAATGAAACATTTGTCGTTCGAACATATTACAGATATTATACAGATAATTGGGATATTACAGCACATACAGCATCTATAGAAGTGCCTATTAAATTGACAGATAAATTCACTTTATCTCCAATGTACCGTTATTATACACAAACACAATCTAAATATTTTGCTCCGTTTGAAAAACATTTATCAACAGAAGAATTCTATACTTCAGATTATGATTTATCATCATTTAATGCCAATCAATATGGGCTAGGAGTATCTTACACGGATATTTTTACAAGCTCAAAAATTTGGAAATTTGGTTTAAAAAATATTGATTTTAGATTCAATCATTATGATAGAAGTGATGGTTTAAGTTCAAATATAGCTAGTTTAGGATTCAAATTTGTAATGCAATAGTAATGAAAATTTTAATAGTTGAAGACGAAAAAGGAATTTCAGATTTTCTAAAACAAGGTTTAGAAGAAGAAAGTTATGAAATAATCGTAGCACCAGATGGTTTGTCGGGTTTGAATTTAGCTATTACAAATAAGCCAGATTTAATTTTGTTAGATTGGATGTTACCTAAAATGTCTGGTATTGAAGTTTGCAAAGAATTTAGAAGAACAGATTCAAAAACACCAATTATATTTCTTACTGCAAAAGATACTATTCAAGAAACTATTGAAGGATTAAAATCAGGTGCTAATGATTATATTAAAAAGCCTTTTAGCTTTGAAGAATTATTAGAGAGAATAAAAATTCATTTTAGAACTATTGATGAAGTTAAACAATTGGTACTTTCAAATATTAAAGTTGATTTAAGTAAATATCAAGTTTTTGTTGATGATAAAGAAGTTTCTCTAACACAAAGAGAATTTGAATTATTGGTTTATCTAATAAAAAATAAAGGAAATGTTTGTACAAGAGCCCAAATTATTGAAGATGTTTGGGATATTCATTTTGAATATGATACTGGAGTAATAGATGTTTTTATGAATGCTATTCGAAAAAAACTTAACTTAAGTAAAGAAAATGATTGCATTAAAACAATAAGAGGCGTTGGCTACATTGCCAATGACATTAGCTAAATATGTTCACATTTTCATTCAGAAATAGAATTGCCTTCAATTATATTATTAGTACTGCTTTACTAATAGCCTTTGTATTTATTGTAATTTATCAAGTCATTTATTATAGTGTTGATAATCATATCAATGATGATATAAATGATGAAGTCAAAAAGCATTTAGGTGAAATAGAAATCGATAGAAATAATACTTATTTAATACAAGTTGATCAATGGCGGGCAAGAGAGCATAATACTGTTGATGTTAATCCAGTATTTGTTCAGTTTCATGACATTAACGACCAACTTATTGACAAGTCACCCAATCTTAAGGGAATTTTATTAAAATTAAATGGTAAAGAAAAAGATAATGTTCTGGTAGATAACTATTTAAATAATAAACCAATAAGACAAATTCAAGTTCCACTTGTAGACAATAATAAAATAATTGGTCACGTTATAGTAGCAATGTCACTCGATGATGCCACTATGATATTATCGAATTTAAAAAAAATACTTTTAATTGCTTTTCCTCTAATATTAGTTGTTTTATTCTTGATTGCAAGACTTATTGCAGGAAGAAGCATCAAACCAGTAACTTCAATAATTGAAACGTCTAGTACTATAACTAGAGATAATTTAAAATCTAGAATACAACTTCCAAATAATAAAGATGAATTGTACACACTTTCTGAAACGATAAATAATCTTTTAGATAGAATTGAAAATGCAATTGAACGTGAGAAACAATTTACCTCAGATGCTTCACATGAACTTCGAACTCCATTGGCTGTAATAAAAGGAACAATGGAGGTATTAATAAGAAAGCCTAGAGAAAAGAAAGAATATGAAGATAAAATCAATTTTTGCATAACAGAAGTTGATAGATTAAATAATCTAGTTGATCAGTTACTTTTATTAGCACGTTTTGAAAATCAAAAGCAAAATATCAGAAGTGAGCAAGTATATCTTAATTCATTAATTCTTGATGCAACAGCTAGATTTTCTGAAAAAATTAAAGAGAAAAAAATAACAATTGTTGCCAATTTTCAAGAAGATTATTATATAAAATCAGATTCCTATTTAGTCTCTATTATTTTTAGCAATATAATTTCAAATGCTATAAAATATTCTAATGATAATGGTAAAATAACTATTCATTTAAGTAATGAAAATGATATAATTATTTGTTCAGTGTCTGATAATGGTATAGGTATTAGTTCAGAAGATTTAGATAAGATATTTAATTCTTTTTATCGTTCCGATGTTTCTAATCATCCTGAAATCAAAGGAACTGGACTTGGTCTATCAATTGTTAAAAGATTATGCAATTTACTTTCTATAGAATTAAATATTAAAAGTATAAAAGAGGAAGGTACTTCTGTAAATTTAAGAATTTCCTAATTAGATATTAAGTTTTTACTAAGTTTTAATTTTTATCAATTGACTATCTTTGTTAAAAGAAAATTGAAAGAAAATGCTTGAAAAAATCATCGCTTTTAGCTTAAAAAACAAACTAATAGTTTTATTGATTACTATAGGAATTTTCGGATTCGGAATATATTCTGTCTTTCAAATCTCAATTGGTGCAGTTCCAGATGTAACCAACAATCAGGTTCAAGTAATTACAACTTCAAGAAATCTTTCCACTCAAGATATCGAACAATTCATTACTTATCCAGTAGAAATTGAAATGGCAAACTTGCCAGGCGTAAAAGAAATTCGCTCCATTTCTAAATTCGGACTTTCTGTAGTAACCATTGTTTTTGAAGATGATATGGGTTCATATCTTCCAAGACAATTGATAGCAGAAAAAATAAAAACAGCTTCAGAAAAAATTCCACAAGGTTTTGGAACTCCAGAAATGGGTCCAATCACAACTGGTTTAGGTGAAATTTATCAATATGTTTTAGATGTAAAACCTGAATATAAAAATCAATATTCTGTAACCGATTTAAGGACTATTCAAGATTGGGTTGTAAAACGTCAATTATCTGGAATAAAAGGTGTTGTCGAAATAAATACTTGGGGTGGCTATTTAAAACAATATGAAGTAGCCATAAATTCATCTAAACTTAAAGCGATGAATATTTCAACTATTGATGTTTTCAATGCTTTAGAAAATAACAATAGCATTGCTGGTGGCGCTTATATTGAAAAAGTAAATCAAAGCTATTTTATTCGTGGCGAAGGAAAAGTAAAATCGCTTGAAGATATTGAGAATATTGTTGTTAAAAATGATAACGGAATTCCAATTTATGTAAAAGATGTTGCACAAATTGGTTTTGGAAGTGCCAATCGTTTTGGAGCAATTACAGGAAATGGTGAAGGCGAAAAAGTACTTGGTCAAGTAATGATGCTAAAAGGAGGAAACTCTAAGCAAGTAATTGGTGATGTGAAAGCAAGAGTTGCCGAAATCGAAAAAACATTACCCAAAGGAGTTTATATCAACCCATTTTTAGAAAGAAGTGAACTAGTTGGAAAAACTACGTTTACCGTTGCTGAAAACCTAATTTTAGGTTGTTTAATAGTAATTTTTGTAGTCGTTCTTTTGTTAGGAAATTGGCGTTCAGGATTGGTTGTAGCATCAGTAATTCCGCTATGTTTGTTGTTTGCAATTTCATTTATGAACATCTTTGGAATTGATGCTAACTTAATGAGTTTAGGAGCAATCGATTTCGGGATTATAATTGATGGAGCCGTAATTATTGTAGAGTTTATCGCTTTTCAAATTGCTCACAAATCAAGACATTTAGTTAATTTATCCAAAGAAGAACGTCAAATTCAAATTGACGAAATCACTTATAAAAGTGCTTCCAAAATGATGAATTCTGCTGTATTTGGCCAGTTAATTATTCTAATAGTTTTCATTCCAATTCTTTCACTATCTGGTGTTGAAGGAAAAATGTTCAAACCAATGGCAATGACCTTTAGTTTTGCATTAGTAGGAGCAATGCTACTTTGTTTCACTTATGTTCCAGTAGTTTCTTCATTGTTCTTAAAACCTAAAGAAGAAAATCCAAATTCTTTTTCTTCTCGATTAATCAGCAAGATGAATTCGTGGTATTTGCCTGTAATCAATTGGGCTCTAAGTAATACTAAGAAAGTAATTTATGGAGCATTATCATTATTAGTATTTGCAATCGTACTTTTTACAACAATGGGTGGCGAGTTTATTCCAACTTTAGATGAAGGTGATTTTGTAATTCAACCGGTTTTAAAAACAGGAACTTCACTAACTAAAACAATAGAAACTACAACAAAAATTGAAAAGATTATTCTAAAAAATTTTCCAGAAGTAACGCAAGTTGTAAGTAGAATTGGAGCTGCCGAAGTGCCAACCGATCCAATGAGCATGGAAGAATCAGATATTATTGTAAAACTAAAACCAAAAGGCGAATGGGTTTCTGCGGATTCTAAAGATGAATTGGCCGATAAAATTAAATTTGAAATTGAAGAGCAAATTCCAAACATGGAAATTGAATTTACACAACCAATAGAAATGCGATTCAACGAATTAATTTCGGGAACTAGGAGCGATGTTGCTATTAAAATATTTGGAGAAGATTTGAATGTTTTAGCAAAAAGAGCAGAACAAATAAAATATGCTATTGCAGATGTAGAAGGTGCATCCGATATTATTATTGAAAAAACGGAAGGTTTACCACAAATGAGTGTGGTTTACAATCGTTCGAAAATTGCTCGTTACGGATTAAATATTGCTGATTTGAACGAAATGATAGCTCTTGGTTTTGCAGGAAAAACGGTTGGAACTGTCTTTGAAGGCGAAAAACGTTTTGATATGGTAATTCGTTTAGAAAAAACCAACCGTCAAGATATTGATAATTTGAGAAATCTATATGTTCCAACTCCAAATGGAGAACAAATTCCGTTACAAGAATTGGCACAAATTGAGTATACAGAAGGTCCAGCGAAAATTTCAAGAGACAATACTCGCAGAAGAATTGTAGTAGGAATAAACGTTAGAAACCGCGACTTGCAAAGTGTTGTAACTGATGTTCAAAAAATTGTAAATGAAAAAATAAAATTACCAGAAGGTTATTATGTAACTTATGGTGGTCAATTTGAAAACCTTCAAAGTGCTAAAGCGCGTTTATTGATTGCAGTTCCAATTGCTTTATTTCTAATCTTCATTCTATTGTATTTTGCGTTTGGTTCTGTAAAAGAAGCTTTGATGGTTTATTCGGCAATTCCACTTTCAGCGGTTGGAGGAATATTATTTCTTTGGATTCGTGATTTGCCATTTAGTATTTCGGCAGGTGTAGGATTTATTGCACTTTTCGGAATCGCAGTTCTTAATGGAATTGTACTTATTGAACATTTTAAAGAACTAAAACACCAAGGAATGAAAGACATAAACGAACTAATTTTGAAAGGTACAACCGATAGATTACGTCCAGTTTTACTAACAGCAGCTGCTGCAGCTTTAGGTTTTTTACCAATGGCAATTTCGTCATCAGCAGGAGCAGAGGTGCAACGTCCGTTAGCGACAGTTGTTATTGGAGGACTTTTTACAGCAACCATTTTAACCATGATTGTACTTCCAATTTTATACAAACTTTTAGATAAAAAAGAAGGTAAAAAACCTAAGTTTAAAATTCATACCAATGCTACAATTATCTTGTTATTATTGAGTTCCTCACTTGCATTTTCGCAAAATAATAATCCTGAATTGGATAGTTTAATTGCTAAAGCGCATCTAAATAATAAATCAATCAAAGTTGCACAGTTGCAAATTGATAAATCAAAAGCAAATATAAAAACAGCTTATTCGTTTGATAAAACGAATGTTTATTATAGCTACGATCAAAATAATTTGGCTTTAAATAATTTACCTTTAAAAGTATTCGGAGTACAACAACGATTTTCATTTCTAACAGTATATGGTGCTCAAAAGAAATTATATTCTGCTGAATATGAAAGAGAAAAATCAAATTTTGAAATCACCAAAAATAGATTGTCAAATGAAGTTGCAAAAGTTTATAACCATATTGTTTATTATCAAAATCAAGAAAAATTATATAAGTATTTAGATAGTTTGTATCAAAACTTCTCTAAAGCAAGTGATAGACGTTTTGAATTAGGAGAAACCAATTACCTTGAAAAAATTACAGCTCAAAGTAAGTTTAGACAAATCAGAACTAAATTATTGCAAATTGAAAAAGACAAATTGGCTAATTATGAAATGCTAAAAGGGTTGTTACAATCGGATGAAAATACAATCATAAAAAATGACAAATTAATTCCAAATAATACAATAATTGAAAGTTCAAGTAAAGACTTATATAATTCTTATTTTGAGAATATTACAAAAACATTTCAATCTAATACTAAACTTCAAAAACAACATTATTTGCCTGATCTAAATTTAGAGTATTTTCAAGGAAAAAACAATGGTTTATCGCAGTCTTTATATGGATTTCAATTAGGTTTATCAGTTCCAATTTTGTTTGGAGGAACAAAAGCTAAAATTAATGTTGCCAATTTAGAGTTACAAAGTTGGGAACAACAAAAACAAAACGAGCAAACTAAAATGGAGCAATTCATTTCGCAAAAGAAAAATGAATTAATCAAACATGAAGAAGGAATAAAATACTATAAAGAATACGGAGAAAAATTGGCTAAAGAAATTATAAAAGTAGCAGATATGAGCTATAAACATGGAGAAATAGATTTTTTTCAATACATTACCTCTTTAGAAAACGCCACATCAATTCAAGTGGATTATCTTGAAAATGTGTTACAATACAACAAAACCCAATTTGATTTACACTACCTTAATTACTAATTTACGATGAAAAAAATACTATATATATTTGCAGCGACTACTTTACTAATTTCATGCAAAGATGCCAAAACAGAAGCTCCAGCAGAGAAAAATGACGGTTTAACTGTGATTTCTACAAATCAATTTAAAACTATGGCAATGGAAGTTGGAACTCCAATAGAACAAGATTTTGATGTAACAGTAAAAGCTTCAGGAAGGATAGATGTTCCGCCACAAAATAGAGCTAAAATCACTTCATTTATTGGAGGATATGTAAAGTCTACAAGTCTTTTGGTTGGAAATAAAGTTGTAAAAGGACAAGCACTTTTAACAATGGAAAACACAGAGTTTTTAGATATTCAGAAAGATTATCTTGAAGTTGCTGAACAAATCACTTACTTAAAATCGGAATTTGAAAGGCAAAAAACGTTATATGATGAGAAAATCACTTCTCAAAAAAATTACCTAAAAGCAGAAAGCGATTATCGAAGAACCAAAGGAATGTATCAAAGTTTAAGAGCTAAACTACTTTTGTTAAACATCAATCCCAGTAATGTTGAAAAAGGAAAATTGACTTCTATTGTAACTATTTATTCGCCAATTTCCGGTGATATTGTAATTATGAATGCTAATGTTGGGATGTATATAGCAGCTTCTGATGTAATTTTAGAAATTGTTGATACGAGTCATTTACATTTAGAATTAGCAGTTTTTGAAAAGGATATTTTGAAAATCAAAGTTGGTCAAAAAATAAAATTCACTGTTCCAGAAGCTTCAAAGGAACTATTTGATGCTGATGTACATTTAGTTGGAAAATCTATTGAAGGTAATGACAGAACAATTAATGTTCATGGACATCTTGATGATGCTATCAAACAAAGATTGTTGACAGGAATGTTTGTTGAATCTCAAATTATAACCGATTCTAAAAAAGGATTAGCCATTCCAATAGACGCTTTAATCTTTGAAAACCAAAAATATTTTGTACTTTTATTAAAGAATGAAGATGCTAAAGGATATTCATTTGAAAAGGTTCAGATTCAAAAAGGAACTTCCTCTGAAAATTTTGTTGAAATACTGCCAAATGAACAAATAAATAATAATTCTAAACTTCTTGTAAAAGGTGTTTTTGATATTATAAATTAAAAGGATTAATTATTCAACTAAAATACAATTTAAAGATGATTAAATCTAAAAAAGAAAAAGAAACAATTACAATAGATAATTATCTAGACAGTCATTACATACATAGAAGCAATTGGTTGCGAGCTGCAGTTTTAGGAGCAAATGATGGAATAATATCTATTTCTAGTCTTGCTATTGGAGTTGCTGCAGCAAGTTCATCAAGAGAGCCAATTATTTTAGCTACAGTAGCCGGACTAGTTGCTGGTGCTTTATCGATGGCTGCTGGAGAATATGTATCTGTGAGTTCTCAAACAGATACTGAAAAAGCAGATATTGAAAGAGAAATAAAAGAATTGGAAGATATGCCTGAAGAAGAGTTGAAAATATTAGCTCAAATATATGAAAAAAGAGGATTAAAAAAAGAAACAGCTATGCAAGTAGCCATTGAATTCACTGAGAAAGATGCTTTAGGAGCTCATATCAGAGATGAATTAGGAATAAATGAGATAAGTCAAGCAAATCCAATACAAGCTGCTATTTCTTCAGGTGCTGCATTTACTGTTGGTGGAGTATTGCCATTACTTGTTATTCTTTTTGCACCTATAAAAAACATGGAATACTGTTTGTATGCTTTCACAATAGTTTTTCTTATGGTTTTGGGAAGTATTGCTGCAAAAACTGGTGGTTCAAGTGTTAAAAAAGCAATTTTACGTATAACTATTTGGGGAACAATTGCTATGGCATTATCTGCGCTAGTTGGATATATCTTTGGAGTTAGAGTTTAAATCTTAATCTATAAGATTTATGAGAATTTTGTAATTTATTAAAAGTGTTTTACAAAAATTAAAGTTAAATAAATGACTATTTTAGGCTAAACAATAGAATTAAATAAAAATTTTAAAAATTAAATTATGAACGACGCACATTTGCACATGGTAGTAAACCATTTTCCAATTATTGGAATAATTCTTGGTTTTGGGGTTTTAATTGCAGGAATTGTTTTTAAAAATGATTCTGTAAAAAATACAGCTTATAGCTTGTTTATCGTAGGAGCTATTTTTGCTGCTTTAAGTATGGCAACAGGAGAAGGAGCTGAGGAAATTGTTGAGGATATGCCTTCTGTTGGTAAGAAAATTATTCATGAACATGAAGAAATGGCCGAAAAATTAGCAATAGTATTATACCTTTTAGGTGTAGTTTCAATTGCTGGATTGTATACAAATATCAAAAAGCACTCACAGGCTAAATTAGTGTCATTCTTAGCATTAACGATTGCTGCTGTTGGAATCTTTTTAGGAAAACAAACCGGAACAACTGGAGGAGAAGTTCGTCATACTGAAATTAGAGTAAATGTAGGAACAAGTTCAGACACGATTCAAAATGAAGAAGAAGGTGATGAAAACGAAGAGTAAATTGTATTGAATTTTTTAAATACAATTTTTAAACACAGATTAGAGATTTTTTATAATTTCTTCAATCTGTGTTTCTTTTTTTAATTAGCTTTATAATAAAATTTTATAAAATGAAGAAAATCCTTTTCATCGATCGTGACGGAACAATTGTAAAAGAAGCAAAAGCATCAGATTATGTTTTAGATTCTTTTGAAGAATTAGAATTTTACCCTGAAGTTTTTCGCTATTTAGGAAAAATTGTTCGAAAATTAGATTTCGAAATTATAATGGTTACCAATCAGGATGGGTTGGGAACAAAAGCTCTTCCTACAGAAACTTTTTGGAACATTCACAATAAAATCATGAAAGCATTCGAAAATGAAGGGATTGTTTTCAGTAAAGTTTTTATTGATGATTCTTATCCCGATGATAAAAAGCCAACTCGTAAGCCAGGAATAGGTATGGTTACCGAATATATTGATAATCCTAATTACAATTTAAAAAAATCTTTCATGGTAGGTGATAGATTAACCGATATGGAATTTGCAAAAAACCTTAATGCTAAAGGAATTTTTATCAATAATAATGAAGCATTGGGAGCAACCGAAATCAATTCTAAAAGAGAAGAATTAGATACATTTATTGCTTTGAAAACTACAAGTTGGAGGGAAATCTACAAGTTTTTGAAAAACTAAAGGAATAGATTATCTAAAAGTATTATTAAGTTGTTTATTAAAATTAAAACTTAAACCCATTCTATGATTTGATAATCCAGAAATGTCTGATTTATTAAGGCTAATCCCATAACCATAAGTTAAACAAAAACTTCCGCCTAAACTAACACCAATTTTTGGCAAAATTCTAAATTCAGAATTTTTATTTTGAAAATAATTAATCCCTGACAACCTTACTGTAAAGTAAGTCATAGAAATATCATAACCTATTTTTGGTGCAATAATAAATTCCCTATCGTATTTAAAATTAGATTCAATCCCTAATCTCCAACCAACGATTCCTACAGTCCAATTCTCTGTTGAAATCTTACCAATGGTCAAATTAAGCTCATTAAACGTATTTCCTTGCAAAATGATTCCGGGTGAAAAAGCAAAATCATATTTTTTGGTAGGTTTTATTTCTTGACAATAGGAGTACAGGTTTATTAAAAAAAGGAAAACTAAAAAATACTTTCTCATAGGTGATTTTATCTTCTTCGATTTTACATCGTCACATTTTCAAAAACTTGAATCTGACTTTTCAATCTTTCTATTAACATGTTCATCATTCTCTTATTCAAATTAGAGGAATTTTTAGTGTAAGTGTTGTATTCCTCTGTTGTAAATAAACCGAATACCATTCCTTTTAGTGAGTTTCTAAATTTTATGTCGCGTTGTATAGTATTTTCTATATAAGCCATCTTTTTATCAGGTGAAAGCGTGAAGAAAACACCTTTTTGCTTAACAGCATAATTCATAAAAACTTCAATAAATAAATCATTTTGAAATTTTAGTATTGGTCTCAAGGTCTTGTTTTGAAAAATTTCTTCTGATGAAGATTGCTCAGTAATGTTTCCTATTGAAGAACCACGTAATTCTAAAATTGATATATCTCTAGCTTCCATATTTTTTATTTAAAGTTATAAAAAAACCTCTGTCGTAAAACAGAGGTTCATTTATATTTATTAAGAACTAATTGTTAATTATTCTTTGATTTTGAAAGTTACTCTTCTAACAAGTTTTCTAGCTCCATCAGAATCAACATCTACTGATGTATCTTCACCTGAACTAACTATATTAAGTCTTGAAGCATCAATTCCTGCTTTAACTAAAATTGCTTTAACAGCTTCTGCACGTCCTTTAGACAATGCATCATTACGCTCGTTAGATCCAATTTCGTCTGCATGACCAATAATGTCTACTGATGCCGTAGGGTTGTTTTTCAAATAAGTTCTAATAAAGTCAATTCCTTCAGTTGAAACATTTGTAGGTTTAACCTTAGCTGTATCAAAATACGTTGTTACATAACCTTCGTTTACTAAACGCTTAATCATGTCAGAATTAGATTTTTCTGAAGTTTCTTTAGATGATTTGTCAATATATCTTTCTAATTCATCTGGAACACCATTTCTGTTAATATCAACCATTTTACCTCTTGTATCAACAGCAACACCAGCTACAGAATTGTTTTCTTGATCTAAATAATCAGCTACACCATCTTTATCTGTATCATTCATTAAAGTTTCTACATCACCAATTCTCTTGTTAAGTGTTTCAATTTCTTCAATGTTCTTGTCTTTTAAGATAGTATAATCTCCATGAAGTTCATTTCTTCCGAAAGAATAAGTTAATCCCAATGAAGAAGTAATTAATTGACCATTTAAGTTATTCTCAATTTCTGAATAGGTTCCATCCCAATTGAAGTGTTGTCTGTAGTTATTTTGAACAGTTACATCAAGAATAACAGACATTTTTTTAGTAATTCTAAATTCAGGAGTTACACCTATCAATAAACCACCATTGTATTCAGTTACATTATAGTTGTGATCGTGTTCAATGATATTTGGAGTTTTAGATGTCATCGCATCGATTTTCAAACCACCATGTATTAAAATTGCAAGTCTACCCATTGGTTCTTGAATTTTGAATAAACGATTAGCATTTACAACACCTTGAAATGAAACACCAATTTGTTGCATTTTAAAAGGTAAACTACCATTGTTTTTAATATTTTTTATTTCTTCAAAATGTAAACCTCCTTTAATACCAAAAACTGGACTAAACATATATCTAGCACCTAATGAGAAGCTATTTGCTTGTGGTTTACCTAAAAAAGTACCTGGGTCACTTGAAAAATATCCAGTAGAATATGGTCGAACTCCTTTTGCTTGACCAGCAGTTGCTTCAATTGTCCATTTGTTATATTCAGAAGACGCTGTATCTTTCTTAACTTCATTATCTTGCGCAAGAACTGACATAGAAGAAGTCAACAATAAAGACAATAATGTAATTTTTTTCATATTGTAAAATAGGTTATATATACTATTAATTTGCAAATATAATGGTTTACACGTAATTAACAACTTTTTTTGAAAACAAAAAGTAATTTGTTTAAATAATTTTACTAGATAAAACAATTTAATTTATAATCAATTTATCATAATGCAAAAACGAAATCCCTAAATTTGCTAAATAAATTATTTTTCAAATGAGATTTCATACAAGAAAATGGGTTAAACCCGAAGATTTAAATCCAAATAGCACTTTGTTTGGTGGACGTTTATTGGCTTGGATTGACGAAGAAATCGCTTTATATGCCATAATTCAACTAGAAAGCCCTAGAATTGTAACCAAACATATGTCGGAAATTAATTTTAGAGCATCAGCAAAACAAGGCGATATTGTTGAAATTGGAATTGACGTAGTGAAATTTGGTACAACTTCTTTAACTTTAATGTGCGAAGTAAGAAACATGATGACCAAAGAAACCATCATTACCATTGACACCATAACTATGGTAAGTGTAGGTTTAAACGGAAAACCTCAAGCACATGGCAAAACAAAAATTGAATACGTTGAAGATCGATTGAAAAAATAATTATTCTTCTAAAGTCATTCTATCGGTCGGCATTTCGTAAATTTCTAAATCAAAATAGGCTATTGATGCTATAATATGATCAAAAATATCGGCCATGATATATTCGTATTGCTCAAATCGTTGGTCTTTAGAAAAAACATAAATTTCTAAAGGCATTCCGTGAGGAGTAGGTTGCAATTGACGACAAAGCAGAATCATATTTTTATTAATTCCAGGATAATGTTCTAAATAATTTGTAATATATTTTCGGAACAAACCAAAATTTGTCATGTTTCTACCATTAATGGATAGCGATTTATCTACTTTATAAGTTTTGTTATACTTATTTATTTCTTCTTGACGAACATCAATATAATGCGAAATCAATTGAATTCGCTTCATTTTTTGCAAATCGTCATCATTCAAAAATCGGATACTTTTTGCTTTAACTAAAATATATCTTTTAATTCGTCGTCCATCAGAATCTAACATTCCTCTCCAATTTCTAAAAGAATCTGAAATTAGACTATACGTAGGAATAGTAGTTGTTGTGTTGTCAAAATTACGAACTTTTACTGTTGCTAAATTTATTTCTATTACATCACCATCAGCTCCATATTTATCAAAAGTAATCCAATCTCCAATTCGAACCATATCGTTTAAAGAAACTTGAACACTTGCTACAAATCCAAGAATGGTATCTCTAAAAATCAAAATCACGATGGCCGAAATCGCTCCTAAAGTTCCAAATAATGTATTCGTTGTTATATCAAATATCTTTGAAATAATAACACCAACTCCAACAATCCATAACACAATCATAATTACTTGAATGTAACTATCTATTGGTTTGTCACTATATTTTGGTTGGTCTTTTAAATAGTCACGAATAGCTTTTAATAGACTTCGAACAATCCATAAAGAAAGTAAAATGATGTATATACCAACCAATTTTCCGAAAACAGTTTCCCAATAAACATAAGCATCAAGTATTACAAGAACCGATTTGTAAATAAATAAAAACGGAATCAGATGAGCAATATATTTTGCCGTTTGATTGGAAACCAACAAATCATCAAAATGAGTTTTAGTTTTTTTAGCTACAACTGCCATAATTGTTACCAAAACAAGTCGGAAAACAACATAAATTAAATAGGCTAAAACACATAAAATAATGATGTTTAAAACCAAACTTATATAGGATGCAAGTGTATCACCAAAACTCATTTTACGAAGTAATGGATACAACCAACCAAATATTTTCTCAATTATTTTATGCATTTTTTACATACTTTTTTTCAATATAGAATGTACCAAAAGGCAATAATGAAGCCAATTGTACGACAAATAAATCTTTGAAAGACCACTTTTGGCTTTTCATAATTAAAAATGCTAAAACAACATAACCAATAAATAAAACACCATGAGCCATTCCAATTGGATATAATAGTTTTTTGTATAAATCGATATTATTTGGCTTGATAAGTAGCATGTTAGCAAATAAAACCAAATAAGATATTCCTTCTGCAATAGCCGTAAATTTGAAAATCTTTATCATTGAACTTTTTTTGGGATGTAAAATTAAGCATATCATTATTTAAAATCCTACAAACTAAGTTACTTTTGCAATAATTTAGCATTTATTATGAGCAAACGCGATTTAAAAAAGTATTTATCCGAATTGAATAAAGAGCAATTGGAAGAGCAATTGATAGAGCTTTACGACAAATTTAAAGATGTAAAGGTGTATTATGATTTTGTTTTTAATCCAAATGAAAGAAATTTAGTTAAAGATGCTAAACTCAAAATCTCAAACGAATATTACCCAATTCGTGGCAAAAAACCTAAAATGCGTCGCTCTACAGCTCAGAAATTCATCAAACATTTTATTACACTTGGAGTAGATTCTTTTATAATTGTTGATGTCATGCTTTATAACATAGAAATTGCGCAAACCTTATCATCTGAAAAGCAAATTAATCAAGAAGCATTTTATAAAAGTATGCTCAATTCCTTTGAACAAGCCATTAGTTTTATGATTGAGAAAGGAATTTTAGACGAATTTAGAAGTAGAGTAGTGGCTATAAAAGAAGAAAGTATCAAACAAAATTGGATAAACAAATACGAATTCAACGCAATTGTGGAACGATTTGATTATTAAATTTTCTATATATTTCTAAAAACATAGCGTTCAAACTCTTTTTTAGATGTATTTTTGCAAAATTGTAAAAATCGCTATGTCAAAAAAAGATATTCTTGCAGAAATTGAAGATAAAAAGGAACTTTACGGTTACCAGAAAGGCGATATCGACAAAATTTTTAAGCGATTAGATAATGCGCCACACAACTATCATTTACTTTATCAATTGCCTACAGGTGGCGGAAAAACAGTAATATTTTCAGAAATCACAAGACGTTATTTAGAACAACATAATAAGAAAGTTGTTGTTTTAACACATCGAATTGAGCTTTGTAAGCAAACTTCAAAAATGCTTAAAGCTTTTGATGTTAAAAATAAAGTCATCAATAGTGCCATAAAAGAGCTTCCAGACCAAGAAGAATATTCATGTTTTGTAGCGATGATTGAGACACTTAAAAACCGTCTTAATGATGAAAAATTAGAAATACAAGATGTTGGTTTAGTGATAATTGACGAAGCTCACTTCAATTCATTTAGGAAGTTATTTAGTGCTTTTGAAAATGCATTTATTCTTGGAGTTACAGCAACGCCATTGAGTTCAAATATCAAACTTCCGATGTATGAAAATTATAGCGAATTGATTGTTGGAGATACAATTCAAAACCTTATAGATAAAGGATTCTTGGCTAAAGCAACAACGTATAGCTATGATGTTGGACTAACTTCGTTAAAAGTTGGAATAAATGGTGATTATACTGTAAAATCTTCAGACGATTTGTACAGTAATATGGTAATGCAAGAGAAATTATTGCATGCTTATACAGAAAAAGCCCTTAGGAAGAAAACTTTGATTTTCAGCAACGGAATCAATACTTCACTGCATGTTTATGAGAGTTTTAGACATGCCGGATACAACATCAGACATCTTGATAATACAACTAGTACAGAAGATAGAAAAGATATTTTACAATGGTTTAAGAAAACTCCAGATGCTATTTTAACTTCAGTTGGAATCTTAACCACAGGATTTGATGAGCCCACAGTCGAGACCATTATTTTAAATCGTGCAACAAAGTCGTTAACGCTTTATTTTCAGATGATTGGACGTGGATCAAGACGTTTACCAAATAAAGACAGTTTTACTGTTATTGACTTAGGAAACAACGCATTACGTTTTGGTTTGTGGAATAATCCTGTAGATTGGCAACATATTTTTAAATCTCCAGAATATTATTTAGAAAGTCTTCGTGATGATGCTGATATAGAAAGTAATTTCAAATATGTAATGTCTGACGAACTTCGCAAGAAATTTTCAAAATCAGTTGATATTTCTATGGATATTCATGAGGAATTCAAATTTACAGTAAAAAATAATTTGAAAGCCAAAACCATTATTGAAAAATCTCTAGAACAACACGCAACAATGTGTGTGGAAAATACCGAAGAATTGGTTGATGCCAGAAAACTTTCAAAAGAATTAAACGACGATATTGAATATCGAATTAAACAATATTGTATTTGCTTAGGAAACGTTACTAAAAACTATAGAAGTTGGTTAATAGAAGATTACACGTTAAAACTAACAATTGCAATTGGTAGAATATATCGAATAAAAATCATGTCAGAGCTTTAAATCAAGTGCTTTCTGCTGTTTTACAATAATTATCTATTTGCACTATAATTTATATTATGTAAAATAGAATATTTCAAAAGTACTACACTTTTTCATAATAAATCATCTGAATTATAGTTTTAAAACTACAAACAAAAGGTTGATTGAATCTTTATCTTTATTACTTTTGCACATTGATTGATTTTTTATATTTTTATAAAAATAACTTATACTATGAGTAATGCTATTTCTGAACGTGTTGCAAATTTTCTAAAAGAATACGAACCTTTTAATTATTTATCATTTGATGATTTAATTAAAATTGCCAATACCATTCGTGTTATTAATTTGGAAAAACACAAATCGTTGTTTCAAATTAATGATAAACTTCATGATTCTTTCTATGTTGTAGCTTCTGGTGTTATTCATTTAACCGTTATTTCAGATGCTGAAGAAACGTTATTAAATAAATGTTATGCTGGTGATATCTTTGGTTTACGTCCGTTTTTTGCTAAAAATAATTATCAAATGACAGCCAAAGCTCGTGAAGAAAGTATTGTTTATGCTATTCCTATCGCGACTTTTAAACCTTTTGTGGCTCAAAATACCGAAGTTTTAAATTTCTTATTAGAAAGTTTTGCTGCCAACACCAAAAATAACTTTGATAATCAAAGTCATGCTTCGCTTTCTGATAATGTTGGATATACTGACAATCAATCCGATATGTTGTATTTTCAATCATTGACTTACAATAAAACGCCTTTAAAAATAAGTAGCACCACTCCTATCAAAGATGCAGCATTGTTGGCCACTGAGAATATGATTGATAGTGTATTAATTACCGATGAAGGTCTACCTGTTGGAATTGTTACTGATAAAGATTTTAGATCGAAAGTTGCTACTGGTCGTTTTTCATTATCAAATACTATTGATAAAATTATGGCTTCTCCGGTGATAACTGTTACTGAAAACATTTCGGTTGCTGAAGCACAGTTAGTTATGCTTAAACACGGAGTCACTCACCTGTGCGTAACCCAAGACGGAACCGATAAATCGGAAGTGAAAGGTATTATTTCTGAACATGATTTAGTGGTTGCACAAGCTAATAATCCTGGTGTACTTCTTAAAGAAATTAAACGTTCGCAAACGGCCAAAGAACTTAAATTAGTTCGTGATAAATTAACCGATATCATTCAATCTTCATTAAATAAAAACATTCCTCTTACACATATTAATAGTATTGCTGGCGAAATTACTCTAGCAATTGTAAAAAGAGCTGTAGAACAATCCATTTTAGATTTGGGGTCACCTCCTGCTCGATTTGCTTGGTTAAGCATTGGTAGTCAAGGTCGTAAAGAGCAATTGTTATTGACAGATCAAGATAGTATTTTGGTTTTTGAAGATGTTTCTGCAGAAAAATACCGCGATGTAAAAGATTACTTTCTAAAATTAGCTAAAAAAGCTACTACTATATTAGAAAAAGTTGGATTTGTATTCTGTCCGCAAGGTCATATGGCTAGTAATATGCTTTGGTGTAAGTCATTGACAGACTGGACAAAACAATACAATAGTTGGATGAATACTCCAGGTGAAAACTCCAACGAAATTAGTAGCGTTTTCTTTGATTATGAGATGGCTTTTGGTGAACAAAAAATTGAAGATGCTATCACAGAAACTATTTTCAAAAATGCTAAAAACAATGTACTTTTCTTCGATTATTTAGGAAATGATGCCATAAAAAAGCCTACGCCTTTAAACTTCTTCAAAAAATTCAATTTAGAAGAAGAAGGCGAACATAAAGGGAAGTTTGACATAAAAACAAGAGCTTTAATGCCACTTGTTGATGGTGCAAGAATGTTGACGTTGAGCAATGGCATCAAAGGAATAAACAGTACTTATTTAAGATACAAACAATTAGCAATTGTAGATTCTAAATTCTCAGAAGTATATTTGAATTGTGCCGATGCTTATTTGGTTTTATCAAAATTTAAAGCTGTAGAAGGATTAAAAAACGATAATTCTGGTCAATATATTAATCTAGATGAGATTAATAAAGTAGATAGAGAAAAACTGAAAAATGCACTCAATCCTATGCGTGACTTAGAAGAATTAATAAAAGATCGTTTTCAACTGACTCAATTTTCATAGTATATGCTCGACTGGCTTAAAAATATCAACAAAGAACATCCAGAATTTTGGAAAACTTATTTATCCAAATTTGATAAAAAATCAAATAGATATGTTGTATTATCTACCGAAACAACTGGACTTAATCCTAAGAAAGATGTGATCTTATCTTTTGGAGCTGTTGGCGTTGTAAATGATAATATTCTTATTGGTGATGTTTTTGAAGTAGTCATTCCACAATATAAATTCCTTCACGACAACGATTTATCTAATGATATTCTCTTAGAAAGCTCACAACCTAAATTATCTGAAATTCAAGCTATTGAAATGTTTATCAACTTTATTGGTAATGCCACTTTGGTAGGACACCGTATACATTTTGATATAGAAATGATTAACGAAGTATTAGAAAAATATTCTTGTGGTAGACTTAAAAATGAAGCTTTAGATATTGAAATTATGTATAAAAAACTCCATGATATCAATGACAAAAACTTTTCGTTAGATGAGTTAAGTCACCTTTTTAAAATCGCTAAAACGGAGCGTATCTCAACAACCGACGATGCTTACACTATTGCTTTATTGTTCTTAAAACTAAAAAGCAGATTAGGATTAAAGTAAAATCTTATTCTAAATACAATAAAGTGAGTACTATGGATTGGGCTAATCTTAGAAAATATCAAAATGACAACCTTGCTTTAATTCAATCGGGCTTCACTCCTATTGTTTTTATGGGTGATTCCATAACTGAGTTTTGGTCTAATTACAATAATTCCTTTTTTACAGAAAATGGATTCGTCAATCGTGGCATTAGCGGACAAACAACCTCTCAAATGTTGTTGCGTTTTCGTCAAGATGTGATTCAATTGCAACCTTCGAAAGTTGTTATTTTGGCAGGAATTAATGATATTGCCGAAAATACTGGACCCATTTCAATTGAAAATATCATGGGAAACATTATTTCTATGGTAGAATTGGCAAAAGCAAATCACATTGAAGTAGTTTTATGTTCAGTGCTTCCAGCAAATAAATTCGATTGGAATCACAAAATTCAACCAGCTGATAAAGTGATGGAATTGAATAAATTAATTCAAAAATTTGCTAAAGAAAATGCCCTGAACCATATTGATTATTACTCGAAAATGATAGATGATAATAAAGGTTTGAAGAAAATATATGGAGATGACGGCGTTCATCCCAACAAAGAAGGATATAAAATAATGGAACAATTGCTGTATAAAGCGATTTTATAAAATTAAACTATGACTAAAGAAGAAATTTTAGAACGAGTAATTGAGCGTATCAAAGAAAACGAATACGATTACGAAATAGAAACCTTTTTGAAGCGTAAAGAAGTAAATCCAGACGAGTTTAAATCTATTATTGAAACGGCTCGTGCTCTAGTCCTTGAAGAACGTCTTAAAACTATGCCCAAAAAAAATCTAGCAGTGTTTATAGGGCTTGTAGCTTTGATTATAGCTACCATTTACCTGTTTGCTTTCTACTTACCAAATACCAACGTTTCTCAAAACAAAACCTTTTTATCTATTTTAGGAACGGCTGCGTTTTGCTTTGTAAGTTTCTTGGCAATAGCCTATTACGGAACATGGAAGCCACAGTTTCTAAAAATAAGAGATACACCGAGAATTGATTTTACGTTAATGACATTAATGCTAATTCCGGCGGTGATTGTTTACTTTATTTTTTCAGAATGTTTTTCTAATGGTGCTGATAGAATTCTAAAAGCTACACAAGTTGATGCTGTTGGAACCGTTGTTGATGGAGGTGTGACCGAAGTAAAAAGAGTACTTCGCTCTGGTGGTGCTTCTTTTGCATCGATAACTGTTGAGTTTGAAACTAAAGAAGGAAAAACCGTAAGAGCTACCGAAGATATTTCGAGTTACCAATTTAAAAACTTCTATTTAGGTCAACAATTAAACATTGTTTATTCGAGTGAAGATCCTTCTAACATTGATTTGTTGCTTGACGACGAAAGCATTAAAGAGTTGAAAAACACCCAACAAAGAGATTTTACTCCTAATGATTTACTAACCTTAATGACTACCAAAAAAGAGAACATTAAAGCTACATTAGAAAACATTTCTTTCGGTTGGGAGCAAAAAAGCGATGCTTGGATGAACGAGAAAAACAATACAGCAGTTATGATTACTGACAATGAAGTGCGATTGATAACTACTTTTGGTAAAGCTCATAGCTATCCTGAGACTTTAGAAAAAATGGGATTTAAGAAAATTGAAACTAATAATGGCAAAAAAGCCGACAAAATGGAAATCCTTTTTGGCGATAAATTGTATGAAAACGATAAATACTATTTTCAAATTAAAACTCTTATTACTGGTGGACAACAAATGAGTGTGGTTTTGGTGAATAAAAAGTAATGGTTTTTTGAAAAACAGGTAATTTTACATAGTTTTTATTTGTAGGAAATGGTTACATTTGGGAAGATTTATCAGACTAATCATGTATTTATAGGTTGTCTTAGGATGATAGTGTCATACTTATATACAAAGTTAGCTGTAATTATAAAACCAAAAATTCCGTACAATAATTATATGAAAAAAATAATACTCTTTATATTAATAATTCTGACTTTAAATTCTTGTTTTTTAGCAATTACTGGTGCTCCTCACAGTCATTCTTATAAAGAAATTAATGGAATTAATGATTTGATTCTAAATGTTCATTGTATGTATCTGAACAAAACATTTGAAATAAGGAATGCTAATCCGAATGATTCACTTTATATTAAATCTTCAAGTTTCAAAAAATCTAACGAAAAAAAATCCCTAAATGGAAAAACACAAACTGATTCAATTAGATTTTATAATTGGAGAATTGGTGATATGAAATATCATAAAAACATTTTGAAAGATACAATAGAAATTATAAAAATTAGAAATCAGAAAATTGAAAAAGTATATATTTTTGTAGCTGAATCTGAAAATAATACGAAATAAAAAAAATAATAACTACAGCTAACAGCGGTTTGCTTCAATGACGAGGCTCAGGATTTATTTGAAATCGGAAAGGTTTTTAATTTAAAGTTTTATATTTATATTTATATTTATGAAGGCTTGGTCTTGGTTCATCGTCACTTCTGCAATATCCAAAACGTTGATAAAATAATTTGAATACTATGAAAAAACTATTTATCGTTTTGTTCTTATTGTTTTTTAGTGTCAACTCATTATTTGCGCAAAATAAAGCACTTAGTGATGGTAAATATCTTGTAAAATTAGATTCCATAAGTAAAAAATCGGGATTTAAAGACTATGAGGTTTACATAGAAAAAGAAAGTGTTTACCTCATTTTAGCCAATAAAATGGAAAGGTTAGAAATAGTTTGGATAGATGATAAATCATTCAAAATACTAGGTCTTACCGAACCTTTAAACCCAACAGAACTTCAAAAGAAAATTTTAAAAGACACGAATATTTGCTTCGAAATTATTACTATTGTTGGCAATGAGTGTTCTTTTAAATTAGAAGACAAAAAAAACAATAGAATACTAAATTCTGGAACGTTTGTAAAAATATAAAGTATCGAATAATTCAGTGAACAAAACAATTGTTTAACCTTAAAATATACTATATGAAACTAATAATTCTATCCCTTTTTACTTTTTTAAGTTTTTCCTTTATTGGTCAAGAAGATATTAAACTAAGTTTTAAAAATGACTATGAAGATGTTTATCATCTTTCATTGATTATATTCACTCCAGATGGAAAAGGTCAAACAAGAGTAAGCAATGTTGATCCAAATACAATTAAAGAATATAATTTTCCCATTGGCACTGAAATTTATGTTGCTGACAATAAGCAAGAGGAATTTGCAATGAAAGGAAATGACATAAGAAAAACAAATGTAAAACCATGGTTAGTTGTATCTAAAACGGATAATAATAGAATTGTTTTATTAACTAGTTTTAAGCCATAGAAAATTTATTATTTATGTTAAACGCTGCTCATAATTGATCTTAGCCACTAAAGTTTGAAGTAAATTTTAAGTTACAAAAAGTGAAAAAAAACACCCAAAAAATAATTTTATCTCTAGTCCTATTGTGTTCAGCAATATTATTATTGAAAGAATATTATAAAAGTAAGAGTAACGAAAAGAACATTGTTGAAATTGGAACTGATGATAAACTTTTTGAGAAAGGTAAAAAATTATTTATCAGAAATTGTACAAGTTGTCATTATATTGGAATGGATAAAGTCGCAACCGCACCAGCACTTGGTGGAATAACCAAAATCAGGAAAAAGGATTGGTTGTATAATTATACAAGAAATTCCTATCAAATGTTTGAAAATGGAGACAGTATTGCAAAAAAAATAAGAGAAAAAGATTGGGGTTTGATGACCTCATTTCCGAACTTAACTAATTCAGATTTAGACGCAATTTATTATTTTGTAGAAAAAAATCATGAATTACCTGAAAATAAAAAAATTCGTAAATAGTAAAACTACTGCTACTAGGTATTTGGCAAGAAACTTTATCTTCAACAGAAAAAATTGGTTTTGAAGTTTGCAACCTCATAAAGATTAGGAACTTTAGCAATAATTTTAAGTAACATAATAAGACTCAGAGAATATATGAGAAAAAATATCTACATAATTTCGATAATTTTATTTGGACTATTTAGTTGTAAAAATGAAAAGATTGATAAAAAAAATCCACCAAAAGCAAACTCTCCAAAAATTGCAGATAAAAATAGTAATCCATTATTTTCAGAAAATGATTACTTATTGGTTTATAAATATTCACAAGGAGAAGACTCTCAATTAATCGGAATAAATATTGTAGACAAAAAACTATTAAATTCCATATTGTGACTGTAACTCTTCCTTGTGATACAGAATATTGGGGAATAGCGGAAAATAAAAATTGGAATAACGATGGCGAAGTCGATGAAGATGAAAACGGTGGTTATTTTTCAAATGAATATATCAAAGAAGAAAAAGAATATCTAGTTGGAATAAGATTAGCTGAGGATTTGAGTAAAGTGAAAATAAAGTACATTCAAAAAGACAGCTTAGAAACAGATTGTCTTCCAATCACGGAACAAATAATGAAACGAATAAAATAACGTTTACTAACAGCAATTTTAAGAAACTAAGATTTAAGTCTCCTACTCCAACCCATCAATTCCCAAAAGCAATAATTGTGCTGTAGCTTCATTGGTGGCTAAAGGTACATTGTGAACATCACACACACGAATCAACATATTGATATCTACTTCATGAGGATGATTCGACATAGGATCTTTGAAGAATAAAACCATTTTTGTTTTTCCTTCGGCAACTCTTGCAGCAATTTGAGCATCGCCACCAAGTGGTCCAGAAAGCATTTTCTTAACTTTAAATCCAGCAGCTTCTGCCTTTCCTCCTGTAGTTCCGGTGGCAATTAGCTTGATGTTTTCTTTTATAAGAATTTCTTTGTTCTTGTTTAAAAACTGAACTAAATCGGCTTTCTTTCCGTCGTGCGCTATTATTGCAATTTCCATGATATACTATTTGATGTAAAAATAAAAAAACCTGACGTGATTGTCAGGTTTTTCTAATTATTTATTTAAAATATGATAAGCTATCAATCCGTCAATTGGTCTTCTAAGAACATTACCTATTTTTATGTTATAGTGTTCTAAAACTTCTTCCAATTCCTCTTTTAGGTAGAAGGCTATTGAACCTACAAAGTGAACTAAAACATCATGACAGTTATCAAATTGCATGATATAATTTTCAACAAAGTCTTTCATTTCTGCTTTGATTATTTCTTTGCAGAAAGCATCATCTTTATGTTTGATTAAGAACTTGGCAAACGTAGCTAAATAGGCATTTGGGTTGGGCTCTTTATATAAATTATTCTTAATGTAATCAGCATCAAGGTTGTATTCTTCTTCAAATTCTTTGGCTAATTCCTTAGGCATTTTATTAAAATAATATCCACGCAATAAATGACGTCCAAAGCGATTTCCTGAACAATCGTCCATAGCTATATAGCCAAGAGATTGCACTTTTTGATGCAACACTTTTCCGTCAAAAAAACTACAATTAGAACCAGTTCCTAAGATGCAAACAATGGCTTTTTCATCTTTTGGTGTAGTTGCATAAACTGCAGCATAAGTATCTTCATGTACAGAAATAGCAGCATTTGAAAAATATTCTTTAAATACAATAGTAAGAAAGTCTTTCATTCTATCAGTTCCGCATCCGGCACCATAAAAGAATAAATGAGTAGCTTTTTCTTTATTGTGAGAAATATCAAATTTATCATCAAGACGATTGATAATTTCTTCTTTGTCTAAAACTTCAGGGTTTAATCCTAAGGTTTGTGTTGTGAACAATACTTTTCCGTTTTCGTCTATTGCTATCCAATCGGCTTTAGTAGATCCACTGTCAACTAATAATTTCATTGGTTTGTTTTGGTTTGTTTGTGTTAGAAATAAAAATCCCGACAACTAGTCAATAGTCATCGGGATTTTTTTATTATTATAAACCAGCTACGTGAACTGATAAATCAATTAATTTACTTGAATAACCATATTCGTTATCGTACCAAGAAACTAATTTGAAGAAAGTTGAATTCAATCCAATTCCAGCTTTAGCATCTACTATAGAAGTTCTTGAGTCTCCAACAAAATCTTGAGAAACTACGTCATCTTCTGTAAATCCTAAAATTCCTTTCAATTCATTTTCAGAAGCTTTTTTCAAAACTGACATAATTTCATCGTAAGAAGTTTCTTTAGCAACTTTAACTGTTAAATCTACAACAGAAACGTCAACCGTTGGAACACGGAATGACATACCAGTTAGTTTACCATTCAACGCAGGAATTACTTTTCCTACCGCTTTAGCAGCACCAGTTGAAGATGGAATAATATTTACACTAGCAGCACGACCACCTCTCCAGTCTTTTCTTGAAGGACCATCAGCTGTTAATTGAGTAGCTGTTGTAGCATGAACTGTTGTCATTAATCCTTCAACAATTCCGAAATTATCATTGATAACTTTTGCTAATGGAGCCAAACAATTAGTAGTACAAGAAGCGTTAGAAACGATTGTGTCAGTAGCTTTTGCTTCGGTATGATTTACACCCATAACAAACATAGGAGCATCTGCCGATGGAGCTGAAATAACTACTTTCTTAGCACCACCATCAATGTGATATTGAGCAGTTTCTAATGTTGTGAAAATTCCAGTACATTCTGCAACTACATCAACATCAACGTCTTTATCATCCCATTTGATTAGTTTTGGATCTCTTTCTGCGGTAACTCTAATAAATTTATCGTTTACATAAAGTTGTCCGTCTTTAACTTCTACTTTTCCATTAAAACGACCGTGAACTGAATCATATTTTAATAAGTAAGCCAAATGATCTACATCTAATAAATCGTTGATAGCTACTACTTCTACATTATCTCTGTTAAATGTTTCTCTGAAAACGATTCTTCCAATTCTTCCGAATCCGTTAATTCCTAATTTTACTTTAGACATTTTATTTTAATTTTATATTTTATTATTAATTATTGAAGTTGACTTTTGAAGTTGACTTTTGAAATTGTATTAAGTTGTCATAATATCAGAAACTCTCAATAGTTCTCTATCAATTTCTGAATGACCTTTTATAGCTTGTTCTAATGGTGTTAAAGCAACTTTATCGTTCAACATACCTACCATAAAGTTAGATTTACCCTCTAAAATGGATTCAACCGCTTTTACACCTAACCTACTTGCAAGAACTCTATCAAAACAGGAAGGCGAACCACCACGTTGCATGTGACCAAGAACAGAAACACGAATATCATATTCTGGGAAATTTTCTTCGATGTAATCTTTTAATTCGAATACATTTTTTCCAATTTTATCGCCTTCTGCAATTACAACAATACTTGATGATTTACCCGAAGCTTTACTTTTACGAAGAGAATCTAAAAGTCGTTCTAATCCTAAATCTTCTTCTGGGATAAGAATTTCTTCTGCTCCTGCACCAATTCCTGCATTAAGAGCGATATGACCTGCATCACGTCCCATAACTTCTACAAGAAACAGACGATTATGTGAACTGGCAGTATCACGAATTTTATCAATACAATCAACAACGGTATTCAATGCTGTGTCAAATCCTAAAGTATGACTGGTTCCAAAAATATCATTATCAATCGTACCAGGAATTCCCATTACTGGATAACCAAATTCGTTATTAAAAATTTCGGCACCTGTAAAAGAACCATCTCCACCGATTACTACTAAAGCATCAATACCAGCAGCAACAAGGTTTTCGTGAGCTTTTTTACGACCTTCTACCGTCATAAATTCTTTAGAACGAGCTGATTTCAAAATTGTTCCACCTTTGTTTACAATATTGTTTACAGAACGTGGTCCCATTTCTTTAAAATCACCTTCTATCATTCCTTGGTAACCTCTATAAATTCCAACACATTCAATGTTGTGATAAGCACAAGTTCTAACAACAGATCGAATAGCTGCATTCATTCCTGGAGAGTCACCTCCTGAAGTAAGTACACCTATTTTTTTTATCGTTTTTGACATATTTTTATGTTTTAAAATGTAAATTTAACAAAGAATAAGCATATAAGTGATGAGATTTTTACCAATTCGATAAAATTCGTAAAATTCAATCGTTTTCGTTGATAAGTTTTAAGTTATTAAGAACCTAAATTGAGAATTGCATAAAAAAACCTGAATTATTCATCTTCAGGTTTTGCTTCATTATTAGGTTTGTTTTCAGGTTCTGATTTTTTCTTTTCTTCCTTTTTTTCTTTTTCCATTTCAATATAACCTGGAAGAACATCAGAATCATCTTGGGTTTCAACAAGATTCTTTTTCTCTCTATCTATTTTAGATTTGAAAATTTTATTGATTAATTCCTTGAAAGTATCAAAGTCAACTTCATAGGAAACTCCAGCTCCTTGAGTATAACCAATTCCTTGTCCGATATAATTGATATCGTTTTCACGATTGAAAATTCTTAAATTTAAAGTACCATCTTCGTTAACGCGATATTGTGCTTCAAAATTTCCAACAATAGCCGTTTCAGAAACACCTCCAGTTGGTACACCTACTTTTCCATTAATGGTAATTCGTTCATTAATTTGGGTAGTAACAGAAGCAACTACTCTACCATCAGTTGGATTTAAAGCGGTTCTATCACCTGATGTATAGGAAACGTCAACTATCATTTTACCATCTTTGTCATTAAATAAGTCTCCAAATAAGGCTCCAGCTTTTTCGTAAAAACTATTAGTAATTTGCGATTGGCTTATTCCTTCCGGACTTAAAAATCCACCTGTAGAAAGTAAATACAAAGCTTGTTTTTGTCGCGTATCTTTATCACTAAGCTTGGTCTCAATTTCAGATCTTAAAACAGAACTTACGTTTGGAAAATTAATATTAAAATCGGGCTCTGGATTAGTAATTGTTCCTTTTAGATCTATTATAACTTCAACTGGAATTTTTCTATTGAAAGAAGCGTTATCAATTAATACGGCCGGGTTTGCAGTAATGTTTCTTGAAACAGCTTCAAGGTTTAATGTTGCATTAAATGGATTTCCTGTCCAAACGATAGAACCAAATTTTTTGACATCAAATTTCTTATCGATTAAACCTCCATATTTAAAATTATAGGAACCTTCCCAAACTTGAAAGTCACCATTCATTTCAAACTTACCTAGAGTATTAATGTTCATATAAAGAGTTCCTACTCCTTTTCCTTTCATACCGTGTTTAGAATCTCTGTCAAGAATAACTTCAATGCTTGCATCTGTAGTGATATCAAACTCAAAATTCATTTGAAGTCCGTTGTAGTTTCTAATAAACTCTGCTTGTTTGTTATTAAGACCTAATTTTTCATTTTTAGATATAAACTGTATGTAGTTATTCTCACTTACGGCATCGGCATCATTAATAGGAATTTTAATATCGGTTCCTTTATTAGATTTAGCATTAACATTTATTTCTAATCCATTCGTTGGACCCTTAATCGTTGCATAGCCATCTATGAATGCTCTTCCAAAATAGGCTACATCTTCTTTATCGTCTGTATCTAAAGCTAGAATATTTTTGGAACCAATTGTTAAATCCAATTCCCAATCACCAAATTGTTTGTGCTTTATAAATCCTTGCAAATCACCTTCAGTATTAAACTTAGTGTCATTTACTTTAGTTTTTTGTATGATAAATTTATTTTGTGTTATATCAACAATTGAATTATCTTTAAGCTCATAATCAACATTCAAATATGGAATTGTTACACCTGCATCATTAACAAATAATCTACCATTATAATCAATATTATTAACATCACCACTCAAACTAGCTTTACCTGAAACAAAGCCTCTAATATTAGATAATACTTCACCTCCAAGATTGCTTAATACTCCCAAATTAAATTTTTGAAAATTTAAATCCAAGTCAATGACTGTTGATTGATCAACTATTTGCAAATTACCATCAGCCTCAAAAGACTTAAAGTTTTCGTTTTCTATCTTAGATTCAATATCAAATCTGCTAAAATCATTATTTCCTGCAATATCTAAGTTTAAGTTTCCTAATTCATTATCGTTTATCAAAAGATTACTTATTTCAACAGTTGCAGTAGGTTGATATATGGCATTTTTTTGCTTCAAGTAAACCTCTCCATTCAAATTTCCATCAAACTTAAATTGTTTTACATCTGGAGTAACTTTATTAAGGTTTACATCATGAAATGTTAGTTGAATATCTTTCTCTGTTTTTCCACTCAGTAATCCTTTCAGTGCGATGGATTGATTTTCATGAGAAACAACAATATCATCAAAAGAAAAACTACTCAACTTTTTATCAAATATGATTTTATTTTTGTCGTTTTCTTCTTCATTTATATACCAAAGAAAGTCCTTAAACATCATTTCTGATTTGTTAAATCCGACAATGTTTTGTTTGTTTTTATCAATAGTGTGATATAAATTCAAATTATAAAAGTCATTTCCTTTTTCGCCTCCTTTAAATTCTGTTCTAAACGATAAAGTATCTTTGGAAGTAGCATTAATAAGTGAAAAATCTCTTATTTTATAGTTTTTAACCTTGATACTATCCATTTGAACATAAGTATTATACAATGGGTTTTTATTATCTACCTCAAGTAAAACTTTATCTAAATGTGTTCCAAAAGCATCAATAGTTTTGGAGGTGAAATTCAATTTAAAATCATTATTATCCGACTTAATAATTCCGTTAATAACGGCATCATCACTGAACGATATATCAGGATTTATAATCTCTATAATTTTATTAAATTCTGTAAATTGAAATTTTAAAAATTGACCTTTTCTTAAATTATTAGGTTTATAATTGGTGTATAAACTTCCTAACGAATTTTCAATCATACCTGGTATTTGATTGATGTCAAACTTACCCTCTACTTTTCCATTAACTTCATTAGGCGAATACAATAAAATTGTTCTAATATTTTCAGCATCAAAGCTAGAATTAACAGTCAAATTATCAAAGAAATAAATATCTTTTGGATTTTGATAGGAAGCATTAGTAATGATAACATCACCTCTCATATTATTTAGATTACTTCCAGTAACTTTCATGATAACATCACCTTTAAAAACGGATACTGCATCATTCATGAAGTTTAAATTTTTAAGATTTGCATAATCTACCTTAGCATGAAAATCATATATATTTTCTTTTTTACTTAAGTCAACTATTCCACTGAAATCAAAAAATAAATTAGGATCATTAACATTAATGTTTCCTTTAAAAATTGGTTTTTTAAAACTTCCATCTGCCAAAATATTCTTGTAAGTATAGCCATTATATCTAACGCTTTTAACTTCACCTGAAAACTTTGTGTCTAGATATTTTTCAACGAATCCTTTTCCATCTACATCAACATCCATAGAAACTTTTCCAACATCCTTTCTGTTTAAAAAACTACCTACATCAAAGTTGTCTAAAACTATATTGCCAAAATAAGAAGCATTGTCAATGTTATCAATATTAGTCATTAAAAGTTTTGAAGAAACATTACCTAACCTTGTTTGTAAATCAAAATCGGCATCGATACTTTTAGTAGTAATCTTGGCATCTCCTTTCAGATTAAATTGTCCTAACTTTTTCAAGGATGATGGCAATTTTTTACCTAAAACATTAGGCAAAATCGACACTAGATTCTCATAACTAGAAGTCACTTTGTCAAATGAACCATTCATGTAAAACTCTCCTTGTCCTTTTTTAGCAAAAAGATTTTTAAAGTTTACATCTCCAACAATCTCTGAATTTCTTGTATCCTTTAATTTTAATTTTTTAATTGTGAAATCATTTAAAGTACCATCTACTTTACCTTTAAAATCGAAGATTTGATTTTTACCTAATTCATTATAAAAATACCGAATATCATTTGTGGCGATAGTTGCTTTTTTTGAATTAACATCAAAAATTACTTTGTTATTAAAATCGGCAAAATCTTTTCTATCATATTTTAATATAACCTCTCCTTCAAAATCAGACTGATCGGTTTTAATGATAGTTTCTTCTAATCTAATGTTCTTTTTTGTGTAAGTAAATTTAGATTTTAAATTTTCTACAAACAATCCTCGATGGTCTTTGAAAGACATTTCTTTTATGTTTGTAGTAACGTCAGGTCCTTGAATTTTAAAATCTGTTGCAAAAACATTGAGTTTTGTAAAATCAACATCTTTAGGATTTTCTCTGTTGTAATCATGCAGAATAAAACGACTATTTACTAAAGTAATTTTATCTGAAGTCATTAAAAACTTTCCAGAAGAAGTTTTACCATCATCAAAAGCTGCTACAAATTTATCAAGATTGGTATCTTTATCGCCTTTGTATGTTTTTACATTTAAGGTTAATTCATCGGCTTTAATAGCTCCAAAAATCAAATCACCATCTAATAATCTTTTAGAATCTAAAATGTTTGTAATTATTCTTTTAGCAAAAATTAAAGTATCTTTTTGCTCATCTTTAACCATAACATCTTTAAGCTGAACACCACCAAATATTGTAACTTCAACTTGATCTATGTATATATTTGTCCCATATTGTTTATTGAGTTCCTCTGTGTAATAGTGTGCAATTCTAGTTTGAACTGAAGGCAACGAAAGAGCAATACCCGTCAACAGAAGTAAAAATAAAAGAGCAAGAAAAATTCGAAAAATTATTTTCCTGACTTTTTTAAAACGAGTATTTACTTTTTTTTCTTTCAAAATTTAATTTTGGCATTGAATAAGAAACCCCGAAAATAGTTACTTTTGTATTCGTTGTAAAAATAATCGTTTTATAATGGTTATTCAAATATAATTCAAAAATTGTGCCCAATGTTAGATAAGGATGTTTTTATTCTCGCAATTGAGAGTTCGTGTGATGATACTGCCGCTGCTGTTTTAAGAAATAATAAAGTTTTATCGAATGTTGTTGCTGGTCAAAAAATACACGAAGAGTATGGAGGAGTTGTGCCTGAATTGGCTTCAAGAGCACACCAACAAAACATCGTTCCAGTAGTTGATATGGCTTTAAAAAGAGCTAATGTCAATAAAAAACAACTAAGTGCAATAGCTTTTACTCAAGGTCCTGGCCTTATGGGTTCGCTTTTAGTGGGAACTTCTTTTGCAAAATCTCTTTCGCTTTCACTCAATATTCCATTGATAGCTGTCAATCATATGCATGCTCATATTTTGGCTCATTTTATTGATGAAGAAGGTTTTGACAAACCAGAGTTTCCTTTTTTAGCATTAACTATTTCAGGAGGACATACGCAAATTGTTAAAGTAAATAGTTTTTTTAATATGGAAATTATCGGCGAAACAACCGATGACGCTGTAGGAGAAGCTTTTGATAAATCTGCAAAAATAATGGGACTTCCCTATCCAGGTGGACCTTTGATTGACAAATTTGCTAAAGAAGGAAATCCGAAGAAATTTCAGTTTACAAAACCAAAGGTTGATAGGTTAAACTTCAGTTTTTCTGGACTGAAAACACAAATTTTGTATTTTATTCAAAGAAATGTTTTAGAAAATCCAAACTTTATTGAAGAAAATAAAGCTGATATTTGTGCTTCTATTCAACACACCATTATTGAAATATTAATGGAAAAATTAAAAATGGCTGTTGCAGAGACAGGAATTACACAAATAGCTATAGGTGGTGGTGTTTCTGCAAATTCAGGAATCAGAGAAACTTTGAAAAATGCTGAAGGAAAATATGGCTGGAAAACATTTATACCAAAATTTGAATACACAACCGATAATGCAGCCATGATTGGGATTGTTGGTTATCAAAAATATCTAGAAAATAGGTTTAATGATGCTTCTATAGTTTCTAAAGCAAGAATAGAATTTTAATATGCAATTATTTTATAATCCAACTATTTCAGAGAAAGATACTTCTTTTGTTTTTGACAAAGAAGAGAGCAAACACGTAATTAAAGTATTACGCAAGAAAGAGAGTGATATTTTATTTGTAACCAATGGATTAGGTTTTTTATTTAAAACTGAAATAGCTCTGGCTTCTGATTCAAAATGTACAGTTACAATACTGTCTTTTGAAAAAGAAGAACCATCTAAAGTACAATTACATTTAGCCGTTGCTCCTACTAAAATGAATGAACGTTACGAATGGTTTTTGGAAAAAGCTACAGAAATTGGCATTCAAGAAATAACACCAATAATCTGTGAACATTCTGAAAGAAAAGTTATAAAAAACGATCGATTTCAAAAGATTATTGAATCAGCAATGAAGCAATCTTTACATTATTATATACCAAAATTTAACGAACCAATTACATATAAAGAGTTTGTAAAAAAGGATTTTAATGGTCAAAAATTCATTGCTCATTGTGAAGAAACAAACAAAAAATCATTGAAAGAGGCATTAATTCTTAATGAAAACATTACTTTATTAATTGGTCCAGAAGGTGATTTTTCTACAAAAGAAATAAAATTAGCATTGGAAAATAATTACATTCCTGTATCTTTGGGTAAAACAAGATTACGAACAGAAACGGCAGCTGTAGTAGCTTGTCATAGTGTAGCACTATTAAACGAATAAATTCAATGAAGAAAGTTTTTTTAATCATAGTCTTAATTTCCTCTTTTTCTTATTCCCAAGAAATTGCTTTGTTGAAGTATAATGGAGGTGGTGATTGGTATGCTAATCCTACTTCATTACCCAACTTAATTAAGTTTACTAATCAGAATATTAATACTAAAATCAAATCTAAACCAGCGACTGTTGAACCTGGTAGTCCTGATTTATTTTCTTATCCATTTGTCCACATGACTGGTCACGGAAACGTTTTTTTTAATGATGCCGAAATATTGAATTTAAGAAACTATATGATATCTGGAGGTTTTCTCCATATTGATGATAATTTTGGTATGGATGAATTTATAAGAAAAGAAATCAAAAAAATCTTTCCAAACAATAACTTGATTGAAATACCAGCAAATCATGCTATCTTTCAAGGTCCTTTTGTTTTCTCAAGTGGTTTGCCAAAAATTCACGAACACGATGGAAAAAGACCACAAGCCTTTGGAATCTTTGAAAATAATAGATTAGTGTTGCTTTATACTTTCGAAAGTGATTTAGGTGATGGTTGGGAAGACCCGGATGTTCATAATGACCCTAAAGAAGTTAGAGAAAAAGCATTGAAAATGGGAGCTAACATTCTAAATTATATATTCAGCAATTAATTTCAATGTATTTCATCGATTATACAAAATAAACTACTAAAAATATTTTTATATGTAATTAATATGTTATAAGATTGCATAACTATTAATTAACCCTAAATTTATTTTTATGAAAAAAATCCTTTTATCAGCATCATTATTAGCGATGCTTTTCTCTTGTCAAAGTGAAGATTCAAAAGTTGTTGCAGAGAATAATGCAGCTCAAAGACAATGTGCCTCTCAGGAAGTATTGGAAAGACAATTGAGAGAAGATCCTGAAATGGCTTTGAGAATGAATAAAATTGAAGAGTTTACTGAAAATTTTACGAAAAGTAATCCAAACTATAGACTAGTAAATGGAAAAATTCAAATTCCTGTTGTGGTAAACGTTTTATACAAAACTACTGCTGAAAATATTTCTTTAGCTCAAATTCAATCTCAAATTGATGTTTTAAATAAAGATTTCAATGCTACAAATTCTGATTATGGTCAAGTTCCTGCATTATTTTCTGGTGTAAAAGCTAATGTTGGTATTTCTTTTGTATTAGATCAAGTAATCAGAAAATCTACAACTAAAACGTCTTGGGGAACAAATGACGCTATAAAGAAAACAAACCAAGGCGGTTTGGCAGCAGTAACTCCTACAACAAAACTTAATCTTTGGGTTTGTACAATCGGTGGAGGAATTCTTGGATATGCTCAATTTCCTGGAGGTGCTTCTGCAACAGATGGTGTTGTAATAGATTCTAAATATTTAGGAACAACTGGTAGAGCAACTTATCCTTTCAACTTAGGAAGAACTGCAACTCACGAAGTCGGTCACTGGATGAATTTACGTCACATTTGGGGTGATGCTACTTGCGGAAGTGACTTAGTAGCTGATACGCCTACTCACAATACTGCTAATTATGGAGTTCCAACTTATCCTCATTTAAGCACTTGTTCTGGTACTCCAGTAGAGATGACAATGAACTATATGGATTATACAGACGATAGAGGAATGTATATGTTCTCATTAGGACAAAAAGCTAGAATGGACGCAGTATTTGCTGTTGGAGGTTCTAGAGCTTCTTTTAGAAACTAAAAAATAAAATCAAAATATTCTAAAAACTCGTTTACATTTGTAAACGAGTTTTTTATTTTTACATAAAATCTATTCAAATGATAACATCAAAGAACATAGCAAATGGAATTCTTAGAGCAATAGGCGTTTTAGCGCTAGTTTGTCTATCAATCTATTTTATATATCAAATTCAGACAGTTATTGTTTATCTTATTGTTGCGGTAATTTTTTCAATGATTGCTAATCCTATTGTTGAGTTTTTAAGAAGAAGATTAAAGTTTTCCAATAGCTTAGCGGTTGTATCCACTATGATATTTTTTTTGTTATTAATTACAGGTTTAATTATGCTTTTTGTACCCTTGATAACATCACAAAGTACAAACCTTTCACTTTTAGACACAAAATCAATTGAAAATAGATCAATTGAACTTTATAATCAACTAAACATTTACCTTAGTAGTCATAACATAGAGATTGAAAAAATATTTAAAGAAACAGATATTACTTCAAGACTGAATTTTAATTTTTTAACTGATTTTTTTAATTCAATAATTGGAACCATAAGTAGTTTTGGAATTGGTTTAGTTTCTGTATTTTTTATTAGTTTCTTTTTCTTAAAAGACAAAGTGCAATTTATTGTTGGAATAAAAAAAATTCTTCCAAATGATCACGAAGAACAAATTTTAAATTCTATTGAAAAAACAAGACTTTTACTTACAAGATATTTTCTTGGATTGTTATTGCAGCTTACAATAATTTTTATTTTATATCTAATTGTACTCTTAATTTTTGGTGTTGAAAATGCCATTGTAATTGCCTTTTTATGTGGACTTTTAAATGTAATTCCATACGTTGGTCCTTTTATTGCGTCAATCTTAGCTGGAATTTTAACAATGTTAAGTAATATTGGAAACGATTTTCAAGATGTCATTCTACCAACAACAATATATGTTTCCATTGGTTTTTTTATTGTACAATTGATTGATAATAATATTTCCTCTCCAATTATTTTTTCAAAAAGTGTAAATTCACATCCTTTAGAAATATTTTTGGTAATTCTAATTATCGGAACACTTTTTGGAATCACAGGAATGATTATAGCAGTTCCTCTATACACAACTTTAAAAGTAATAGGCAAAGAGTTTTTTCCTGAAAATAAAGTAATTAAAATTCTAACCAAAAATTTATAATATTTAGATTTAAAATGAACTTTAATGAAATTTTAAAACCAGAAATTCAAAAGTTTATAATTGAAAACACTGGATTGGACACCAATAAATTGGCTCTTAAAAAAAATCCGTTTTCTCAAATTGAGTTTAAAATTTTGTTAAATCAAATTGAATCTCGAACAAAATCTAAAAACAAACTTCCTACTTGGTTTAATGGTAATAATATTATTTATCCAACAAAGATTTCAATTGAGCAAACATCATCAGAAGCTACTGCAAAATATAAATCTGAAATTGTTTCCGGTGAAAGTTTAATTGACTTGACTGGTGGGTTTGGCATTGATGATTATTATTTTTCAAAAAAAAATGACACAATCATTCATTGTGAAATTAATCCCGAATTATCTAAAATTGTTTCTCATAATTTCAAACAATTAAACGCTTTAAATATCAATTGCATTGAAGGTGATAGTCTTAAAACTTTAGAAAAATTAAATCAAAAATTTAGTTGGATATACATAGACCCATCAAGAAGAAATGATGCAAAAGGAAAAGTTTTTATGCTGAAGGATTGCCTACCAAATGTTCCGGATTTACAAGATACTTATTTAGAGTATTCCGATAATATTTTGATAAAAACAGCTCCAATACTAGATATTTCAGCAGGATTACAAGAACTAAAGAATGTAAAACAAATACATGTTGTTGCAGTAGATAACGAAGTTAAAGAACTTCTATGGATTATTGAAAAAAAATACAATGGTGAAATATCGATTAAAACAGTAAACTTTACTAAGCAAAATAAAGAAGTTTTTGATTTCAATATAAATTCTGAAAGCAAAGTAAATTATGACTTTCCAAAAAAATATCTTTATGAACCCAATAATGCAGTTATGAAATCTGGTGGATTTAATCAAATTGCAAGTTTTTTTTCTGTATACAAATTGCATAAAAACTCTCATTTATATACTTCTGATGAATTAATTGATTTTCCAGGAAGGGCTTTTCAAATTGAAAAAAAAGTTAATTTTTCTAAAAAAGATATGATTGAAAACTTTAGCAATCAAAAAATGAATGTCACGGTTAGAAATTTTCCCGATACCGTTGAAAATATTAGAAAAAAATGGAAAATAAAAGATGGTGGAAATCAGTATTGTTTTTTCACAACCGATAAAAATGAAAATAAAATAGCTTTAATTTGCACCAAAATAAATTTTTAAATGAAAAAGATAATTTTAATTGCATTGTTTCTAACACTTTCCTTGAATACATTTGCTCAAACTGATTGTGAATTTAGTTCAAATGTTACAGATAGCATAGGTACCTATAAATCAACTAAAGAATATTTAATGCATGAAAGAGTTTTTGGAAACAGTCAAACATCAATTTTCTTTTCATTAATTAATGCTGATGGGCTTTTGTCACTAAACATTCAAATGATAAGTAAAAGTTCTGAATTTATTGCTGCAAAATGTTTTGATAAAAGTTCAAAAATTTACATCCAACTTACAAACGGCAAAATTGTTACCTTAATTTCACCAGAAACAGAAACATGTGGAAACGCAGTTATTAATGATAAAGAAAATATCCGAATTCTAAATGGTTATTTTCTATTCGTAAAAGATAATTTTGAAGAGTTAAAAACTTCTCCAATTTCATTTATTAGAATAAAATATGCAGGAGAAGCAATTGATTATGTTTGTAAAAGCGAATTGTTTTCAGAAGTAGATAAAAAGACCTATGCTCCTGATAATTATTTTATGAATTATTTAAAATGTGTTCAATAATTTAGTTGCAATTCCACTTAAAATTGGCTAAATTATCTTTGGTACTATCAATTAAATTGTAATGCCACCATTCAGAATCAAACGATTTAAAATTGTGTTTAAGCATAATCGATTTAAGTAAAGCTCTATTCTTTCTTATTTTTCTGGAAATATCTTGATAATTATGACTTGCTTCAGGACCGAAAAAATCAAATGAAGTTCCCATATCAAGTTCAATCCCATTTTCATCTATCAAAGTAACATCGACTGCTCCTCCTCTATTGTGAATTGAACCTTTGGCTGGATTTGCTACATAATCTGCATTAGGCATAATAACCCACATTTTCTTTTGAATATCTAAAGGTCTGTAACAATCAAAAAGTTTTATTCTATAACCTAAAGATTTGAATTCTTCGTTAGCTTCGACAAGACTTTTTACAGTTTTCAATCTTAAATAGCATTCATCGCATTCATAAACTTTGCTTTTAAGAAAATTGTCATCTGTTGCATATTTCATTTCAAAAACAAAATCTGAGCTAAAGTCTTTTAATTTCACAAATGTTGTGTCATCAATTCCGTCATAAATAGCAATTGAATTTCCAGTTAAATAGTTATTAGTTAACGCTTTTCTACTTTTTAAAAAAGAAGTTTCAGTCGATTTACAACTTATAAAAATAATCAAAGTGAAGATTGATAAAAAATAACTCTTGAATTTCATCGAAAAATATTTATTTCGAAATTTACGAAATATATTAAAACAAAAAAACCTTCTTTTTCAAGAAGGTTTAAATTGTGATCCCAGAAGGATTCGAACCTTCGACCTACGCATTAGAAGTGCGTTGCTCTATCCAGCTGAGCTATGGAACCAATTTTAATATAAAATATTAAAAGTCGGGGTGGCAGGATTCGAACCTGCGGCCTCCTGCTCCCAAAGCAGGCGCGATAACCGGGCTACGCTACACCCCGAAAACAAAAAAAGCGGAGAGTAAGGGATTCGAACCCTTGGTACAGTTTCCCATACGCATGTTTAGCAAACATGTCCTTTCGGCCACTCAGGCAACTCTCCAAAATTCAATATATAATATAAGAACTTTTCTCTTTAAGCGGTTGCAAATGTAAGCTTTCATTATAATATTTACAACATTTTAAACTCTTTTTTTTGATATAATTCTCACATTTCAATGAAATACTTAAAAATCAAATAAATAGAAATTAATATTTTATTAATATTGAATTAATAAACGAATATCTTGCAATGTAAAATGAATTTTCCCTAAAAAATAGTAAATTTGCATTACAAACTAACAAACTAATCCCAACTTTGGGGAAATAATAAATATTATGAATAAAAAAATTGTAATTGTTTCTGCAGTAAGAACTCCTATTGGAAGTTTTATGGGTTCATTATCAACTGTACCTGCACCCCATTTGGGTGCTGCTGCTATCAGAGGAGCTTTAAATAAAATCAATCTTGATCCAAACTTGGTTGATGAAGTTTTTATGGGTAATGTAGTTCAAGCTGGCGTTGGTCAAGCACCAGCAAGACAAGCTGCTATTTATGCAGGATTGTCAAATGAAGTAGCTTGTACAACTGTTAACAAAGTATGTGCTTCTGGAATGAAATCAATTATGTTTGGAGCTCAAGCTATTATGGCTGGCGATGCTGAAATTGTTGTAGCTGGAGGAATGGAAAATATGAGTATGATACCACATTATGTTCACATGAGAAATGGTGTGAAATTTGGACCAACATCAATGCAAGACGGAATGCAAAAAGACGGACTTGTTGATGCATACGATAATAACGCTATGGGAGTTGCTGCTGATTTATGTGCTTCAGAATATAAAATTACTCGAGAAGAGCAAGATGCGTTTGCAATTCAATCTTATGAGCGTTCTGCAAAAGCCTGGGATGCAGGAAAATTTGATTCAGAAATTGTTCCTGTTGCAGTTCCGCAAAGAAAAGGAGATCCAATAATGGTAACGAAAGATGAAGAATATACTAACGTAAGATTGGATAAAATTCCAACATTAAACGCTGTTTTTACCAAAGAAGGAACTGTAACTGCGGCAAATGCTTCAACTATTAACGATGGTGCAGCTGCAGTTATATTGATGAGTGAAGAAAAAGCAATAGCAATGGGATTAAAACCATTAGCTTACATAAAATCATACGCAGATGCTGCACAAGAGCCAAAATGGTTTACGACCGCTCCTGCAAAAGCATTACCAAAAGCGTTAACAAAAGCTGGCTTATCAATATCAGATGTTGATTATTTTGAATTTAATGAAGCATTTTCTGTTGTTGGCTTGGCAAACGCAAAAATTTTAGGATTATCAAATGACAAAGTTAATGTTAATGGTGGTGCCGTTTCATTAGGTCATCCTCTAGGTTGCTCTGGTGCAAGAATAGTAGTTACACTAATAAATGTTTTACATCAAAACAATGCAAAAATTGGAGCTGCAGCTATCTGTAATGGTGGTGGTGGCGCTTCTGCTATCGTTATAGAAAAAGCATAATTAAAAATTTTAAACCTAAAAAAATTGCATGTTTGCCATTTGTAATTTATCAACAATTCCTTTACGAATAGAACCAAGTGACAGAAGTGAAATTGTCTCTCAAATACTTTTTGGAGAACATTTTGAAGTTCTTGAACACAATAAACAATGGTCTAAAGTAAGATTACAGTTTGATGATTATGAAGGTTGGATTGATAGTAAACAATATCAGATAATTTCGAAAGAAAATTATGAAATGCTTTGCAAAGAAGCTATTATTTTGAATTCTGATTTGGTTGAATATATTTCAACAAAAAACAATGTTTTAATACCAGTTACACTTGGAGCTTCTCTATCCTTTTTAAATCATAGCGATATAAATACAGAAAACTATGAGTTTGAAGGATTAAAAATAAGTGGAATAAAGTCTAAAGCAAGTTTGATAAACACAGCTTATATGTACTTGAATGCACCGTATCTTTGGGGTGGAAAAACTCCATTTGGTATTGATTGCTCAGGTTTTACCCAAATGGTTTACAAATTAAATGGATATAAATTGCTTCGTGATGCTTCGCAACAAGCCAGTCAAGGTGAAGTATTAAGTTTTATTGAAGAAAGTGAACCAGGAGACTTAGCCTTTTTTGATAACGAAGAAGGTAAAATAATTCACGTAGGCATTATGTTGGAAGATAACTATATCATTCATGCAAGTGGCAAAGTTAGAATTGACCGATTAGATCATTTAGGAATTTATAATGCTGAACTCAACAGACATACTCACAGATTAAGAGTTATTAAGAAAATCATATAAATAAAAAAAGCGTTCAAATTTTGAACGCTTTTTTTTAAGTTTAAAAACAATACTAATTCATTGCTTTTATTTTATCATTTAATTCTAGAAAACTATAAACTGATTTTAAATTGCTTTTAACAATTTCATTTGTTGGATCTAATTCATAAGCTTTTTCTAAAACAGGCATTGCTTTGTTAAATAATTTTTGACGTTCTGACTTTAAAACTTCATACTGTTTTTGATCTTTAGCACTAACACCTAAATTATTCATATCCTTAACAATTTTAGCGTCTGGTTTTAAAATGATATCTGATAAATTAAGATAAGCATCAGTATATTTAGGATCAATTTCAATTACTCTTTTGTAATATTTTTCAGCATCTTCCAATTGATTTGCGTTTCCACTTGTAACTCCTAAATTAAATAATAAAACTTTATCGTTAGGACTTTTTTCCAATGCTTCGTTTATTAATCTTTTATAATTTTCTGTATCATTCATTTTTAAATAAATGTCAGCTTCATATGTTATCAAATTAACATCATCTGGATTTTCTTTTCTAGCATCTGCAAGTGCTGCTTTAGCTTCATCTTTTCTGTCTAACTCAACTAAAATTAACGCAATATTCTTAGTGATTTCTCCTTTCTTTGAAGGCTCTTTCTCTTCTTTTGGGTTGATATGAGTTCCTAATTTCACAAGATTATCTCTATCTTCTTTCTTAGTATAATTTTCTTCTTGACCAGTTACTTTATTTTTTGCTATGTATAAAGTTTTTTCTCCAGAGTAATTAATACTTTTTAGTTCTCTATAATATTTTAATGAATTTTCATAATCTTGACCATTAACCGCATAATTAGCAGCATAGTATAGATTATCAGTATCTTTTTTATCTAACTGATATATTGCATATAAAACTTCTGAAGCTTCTTTTTGCTTTTTTTCATTACCTAAATATATTGCATAATTCAATAAGGTTGGTTTGAATGCTGTAATAGTCTCATTGATATCATCTGTTTGAATCTTTTTACCAACTTTTTTCTCATATTCAAGCGTAGCATTTAAACCTTTAGACAATTCAGAAATAGTTTTTGGAGTTACTGCTTTAGCCATTTTCATTTGAACTTGAAGAGGTGTTAACGTTACATCTTGTGCTAATGCATTCATATCCAAAATTGGAATCATACTTTTGTAGAATTCAGAATAAACTTTATCACCTTCTTCAATTGCTAATGGGGCAACTTTTGTAACTAAATTTTTATATTCTACTAAATCTTCACCTTTTAATACTTCTTTTGCATATAATTTTTTTAACGCTTTCAATTCCTCTTTTTGAGAAAAAGAAGCAACAGAAACTAATAATGTGCTAGCAATTATTATTTGTTTAATTTTCATAATGGTATTATTTAATTGTTGTTTTTCGTGTTAATTAACAAAAGCTATGCCACCAAATAAATTTATTAGGAAAACATAGCTTTATCAATTTATTTAAATTTTAAAAAATTATTCTTCAGAATCGTCTTCAACATCATCTGCTTCGTCATCTTGATTTTCTGCAACATCGTCATCATCAGCATCATCTTCGATTACCGCATTTGGATCGATTTCTAATTCTTCGCCGTCAATTGCAATAGCTTCTTCCTCTTCGTCTTTCATAACTTTAGTTACTGCTGCAATAGAATCACTTCCCTTTAAGTTAATCAATCGAACACCTTGTGTAGCACGTCCCATAACTCTTAAAGTAGAAACATCCATTCTGATGGTTAAACCAGATTTGTTAATAATCATTAAATCATCTGCATCGGTAACTGTATTGATAGAAACTAAAGCACCAGTTTTTTCAGTAATGTTCAATGTTTTAACACCTTTTCCACCTCTGTTTGTAATTCTATAAACTGATTCACCTTCATCTTCAAGTTTTGTTCTTTTTCCGTAACCATTTTCTGTTACACATAATAATTGTGTTTCATTAATGCTATTTTCATCAACAGAAACCATTCCAACTACTTCATCTTGTTCATCTCTCAATCTAATTCCTCTTACTCCAGATGCTGTTCTTCCCATAGGACGAGTTTTAGCTTCTTCAAAACGAACTAACTTACCAGATTTAACTGCAATTAAAACTTGGCTACTTCCGTTTGTTAGTTCTGCTGCAAATAATTCATCATCTTCTTTAATTGTAATGGCAGCAACACCATTTACTCTTGGTTTTGCATATTTTTCTAAAGATGTTTTTTTCACTTGACCTTTTTTAGTAGCCATAATGATGTAATGATTTTTAACGTATTCTTGATTTTTCAAATCTTGAGTACATATAAATGCTTTTACTTTATCATCACTTTCAATGTTGATAAGGTTTTGAAGCGCACGACCTTTACTTTGTTTATTTCCTTCTGGAATTTCGTAAACACGCATCCAATAACATTTTCCTTTTTGAGTAAAAATCAATAAGTAATTGTGATTCGTCGCTACAAATAAATGTTCTAAGAAATCTTGATCTCTTGTTCCAGCACTTTTTTGTCCAACTCCTCCTCTATTTTGAGTTTTGTATTCTGTCAAAGATGTACGTTTGATATAACCTGCATGCGAAATTGTAATTACTACATTTTCATCGGCAATTAAATCTTCGATACTGACATCACCACCTGCATATTCAATTACAGAACGACGCTCATCTCCATATTTATCTCTAATTTCAATCAACTCTTCTTTAATTAAAGCCATACGCATTTCTTTGCTAGCTAACAATTCTTTTAAATGATTGATTAATTTCATGATTTCTTCATACTCTGCACGAAGTTTATCTTGCTCAAGACCTGTTAATTGTCTCAAACGCATTTCAACAATAGCACGAGCTTGAATATCTGACAAACTAAATCTTTCGATTAACTTGGTTCTTGCTTCTTCACCATCTTTAGAAGCACGAATTAATGCAATTACTTCATCAATATTGTCTGAAGCAATGATTAAACCTTCTAAAATGTGAGCTCTTTCCTCAGCTTTTCTTAATTCAAATTGAGTTCTACGAACCACAACATCATGACGATGTTCCACAAAATAGTGAATTAAATCTTTCAGATTCAACATTTGAGGTCTTCCTTTTACTAATGCAATATTATTTACACTGAAAGAAGATTGTAATTGAGTATATTTATATAAGGTATTCAAAACTACATTGGCAACAGCATCACGTTTTAAGATATAAACGATACGCATACCATTTCTATCCGATTCATCACGAATATTGGCAATACCTTCAATTTTTTTCTCATTAACCAAGTCAGCTGTTTTTTTAATCATTTCAGCTTTGTTAACTTGGTATGGAATTTCAGTAACAATAATCGATTCTCTTCCGTCAACTTCTTCAAAGCCAACTTTAGCACGCATTACAATTCTACCTCTTCCTGTTTTGAAAGCTTCACGAACGCCTTCATAACCATAAATCACACCACCAGTTGGAAAATCTGGAGCTTTGATATGGTTCATTAATTCGTCAATTTCTATTTCTTCATTGTCAATATAAGCTAATGTTCCGTCAATAACTTCTGTTAAGTTATGAGGCGCCATATTGGTAGCCATACCTACTGCAATTCCTGATGCTCCATTTATTAATAAATTTGGAACACGTGTTGGCATTACTGTTGGCTCATATAAAGTATCATCAAAATTCAATTTGAAATCAACAGTTTCTTTATCGATATCTGCCATAATGTCTTCCGACATTTTTTTCATTCTTGCCTCAGTGTAACGCATCGCTGCTGGACTATCACCATCAACTGAACCAAAGTTACCTTGACCATCAATTAACAAATAACGTAAACTCCATTCTTGAGCCATACGAACCATTGCATCATATACGGAAGTATCTCCGTGTGGATGGTACTTACCTAAAACTTCTCCAACAATTCTTGCGGATTTTTTGTGAGCTCTATTAGAAAAAACTCCTAAATCATACATTCCATAAAGTACTCTTCTGTGTACTGGTTTTAAACCATCACGTACATCTGGCAATGCTCTTGATACAATAACTGACATCGAATAATCGATGTAAGCTGACTTCATTTCGTCTTCAATGTTAATAGGAATTAACTTTTCTCCGTCAGACATATTTATAAATTTTTAAAATAAATTAATTTAGAATTCAAACGTGCAATATACATCTTTTTGATATTTTTAAAAGCATTTTCAAACACTAATTTCAATGATTTATTAACAAATTTGACTAATAAAATGGTTAATAAATTACCAAATTGTTAGCATTATATTTAAATATTTTTTTGTCAATTTACTGACAAGTGTTTTACACGGAATGATATTTGTAATAATTCAAGTAATTCACTAAATTTACCTCAATAATACAATTATAGATATGGATGATAATTTTTCTCCAAGAGTTAAAGATGTTATTACCTACAGTAAGGAAGAAGCTTTACGTTTAGGTCACGATTTTATTGGCACTGAACACCTTATGCTTGGAATTTTGAGAGATGGAAATGGAAAGGCAATCAATATTTTGAATAATCTTTCTGTTGATTTAGACCATTTACGACGTAAAGTTGAAGTTTTAAGTCCTCCAAATCCTAATGCAGAAACTAGCATCGAAAAGAAAAACTTACACTTAACAAGACAAGCAGAACGTGCTTTAAAGACTACTTTTCTTGAAGCAAAAGTTTTTCAAAGCACCTCAATTAGCACGGCACATTTATTGTTGTGTATATTGAGAAACGAAAATGATCCCACAACAAAGCTATTAAATAAGATGAAAATCGATTATGAAATAGCCAAAGAACAATATTTAGATATGACACCAAAAGACGAAGATTTTTTAGAAAATTTACCAAGAAACGAATCGTTCAATGAAGATTCAGGTCAAGATGACAGCATGAAAGGCGATAGTTTTAACACACCTGCCAACAAATCTAACAAAAAATCTAAAACTCCTGTTTTGGATAACTTTGGTCGTGATTTGACAGAAATGGCAGAAGAAGGAAAACTGGATCCAGTTGTAGGTCGTGAAAAAGAAATCGAAAGAGTTTCTCAAATTTTAAGCCGTAGAAAGAAAAACAATCCTTTATTAATTGGTGAACCTGGAGTTGGTAAATCAGCGATTGCTGAAGGTTTGGCCTTGAGAATTATCCAAAAGAAAGTTTCAAGAATCCTATTTAATAAAAGAGTCGTAACTTTAGACTTAGCAAGTTTAGTTGCTGGAACAAAATACAGAGGACAATTTGAAGAGCGAATGAAAGCTGTAATGAATGAGTTAGAGAAAAACGACGATATCATTTTATTCATTGACGAAATTCACACCATAGTTGGTGCTGGTGGAGCAACAGGTTCGCTTGATGCTTCTAATATGTTCAAACCTGCTTTAGCTAGAGGCGAAATACAATGTATTGGAGCTACAACATTAGATGAATACAGACAATATATTGAAAAAGATGGTGCTTTAGAAAGACGTTTCCAAAAAGTAATTGTGGAACCAACTTCTGTTGTAGAAACGATTACGATTTTAAATAATATCAAAAACAAATATGAAGACCATCATAATGTAACATACACTGATGAAGCTATTGAAGCATGTGTAAAGCTTACAGATAGATACATGTCAGAGCGTTTTTTACCAGACAAAGCAATTGATGCTTTAGATGAAGCTGGATCAAGAGTTCACATTACAAATATTGATGTTCCAAAGCAAATTTTGGATTTAGAACGCCAGTTAGAAGAAGTTCGTGAGCTTAAAAATTCAGTTGTAAAAAGACAGAAATATGAAGAAGCAGCCAAACTTCGTGATGACGAAAAGAAATTAGAAAAAGAACTTGCTATTGCTCAAGAACAATGGGAAGAAGATTCTAAAAATAATCGTATTCAAGTTACAGAAGATAACGTTGCTGATGTTGTTTCGATGATGACAGGAATTCCTGTAAATAGAATTGCGCAGACTGAAAGTAATAAGTTAGCCAATTTACCTGAACTACTTCAAGGTAAGGTGATTGGGCAAAACGAAGCGGTGCTAAAAATTGCTCGTTCTATCCAAAGAAATCGTGCTGGATTGAAAGATCCAAATCGTCCTATTGGTTCGTTTATTTTCCTTGGTTCCACTGGAGTTGGAAAAACACAATTAGCTAAAGTTTTAGCAAAAGAATTATTCGATTCTGAAGATGCGTTAATTCGTATTGACATGAGTGAATACATGGAAAAATTTGCGATTTCTCGATTAATTGGTGCGCCTCCAGGATATGTTGGTTATGAAGAAGGTGGACAATTAACAGAAAAAGTAAGAAGAAAACCTTATTGTGTGGTTCTTTTAGATGAAATCGAAAAAGCACATCCAGATGTTTTCAATATGATGTTACAAGTTCTTGATGATGGTTATTTAACTGATAGTTTAGGTCGTAAAATTGACTTCAAAAATACTATCATTATTATGACTTCTAATGTTGGTGCACGTCAACTGAAAGACTTTGGACAAGGAGTTGGTTTCGGAACGGCTGCTAAAGTAGCTCAAGCCGATGATCATTCTAAAGGAATTATTGAAAATGCCTTGAAGAAAACTTTTGCACCTGAATTCCTTAACAGAATTGATGATGTAATTGTATTCAACTCATTAGAGAAACATGATATTGACAAAATCATCGAAATCGAATTGAAAAAATTATATGCACGTGTAGCTGATTTAGGATATACATTAAATTTATCTGATAAAGCCAAAGCCTACATCGCTGAAAAAGGATTTGATAAACAATTTGGCGCAAGACCGTTAAAAAGAGCTATTCAAAAATATGTTGAAGATACGCTTGCCGAAGAAATTATCACTTCTAAAATCAATTCTGGTGACGAAATTTTTATGGATATCGAAGATGGCGCTGACGAATTGAATGTAAGAGTTCAAAAGAAAGAAAAACCAACAAGTTAAAAATATAAACCTCAATATTTCAGCCACGAAATACTTGAATTACTCTAAATAATTAGTGAAAATTCGTGTAATTCGTGGCTTAACATTTAAATAAAATGCCACAAAACAAAATCATATTAGGTTCAGAAGAATGGTGTTCTTTTCCCGAACTTGGAATTCCAGCAATTAAAGCACGTGTTGATTCTGGTGCAAAAACATCTGCATTGCATGCTATAAACATTGCACCTTTTGTAAAAGAAGGAATCAATTGGGTAAAATTTGACATCAATCCTATCCAAAACAATCTCAAAACCGTTATTCATTGCGAGGCATTACTAATTGACAAACGTGTAGTAAAAAGTTCTAGCGGTTTTCGTGAACAACGTTATGTCATTCAAACCGAAATAAAACTCGGAAATGACTCTTGGAAAATTGAAATGACACTAACCAATCGCGATTCAATGGGATTTCGAATGTTACTTGGTCGTGAAGCCATGAGCGGAAGAATTCTAGTAGATCCAGAACAAAAATATCTGTTAGGTCAAACTACTACAGAGAATTTGAAAGACTTATATGTAAATGCTATTCCAAATAAATCGGGCTTGCGTATTGGTTTATTGGCTAGTAATCCAGAGTTATACAGCAATAGACGAATTATGGAAGCTGGTGAAATGCGTGGTCATGAAATGCATTTCTTAAACATCAAAGAATGTTACATGAAACTCGATGCAGACCAACCCGAAATTCATTATCGTGGTGGAAAAGTTTTGGATAATTTTGATGCTGTAATTCCTAGAATCCGACCAAGTATAACTTTTTATGGTTGCGCTTTGACTCGACAATTTGAAGCCATGAAAGTCTATTGTTTGAATTCAGCTGCAGCAATAACACAATCACGAGATAAGTTATTTTCGTTACAATTATTACTTAGAAATGGAGTTGATATTCCAACAACCGGATTTGCCAACTCACCTTTAGATACTGACGATTTGATAAAAATGGTTGGTGGTTCTCCATTAATTGTAAAATTATTAGAAGGTACGCAAGGAAAAGGAGTCGTTTTAGCGGAAACCAAAAAAGCTGCTGAATCGGTAATTAATGCTTTCAAAAGTTTGAATGCCAATATCTTAGTCCAAGAATTTATAAAAGAAGCCAACGGAAAAGATTTACGATTATTTGTAGTTGATGGAAAAGTTGTTGCTTCAATTCAACGTGAAGCTGCACCAGGAGAATTCAGAGCCAACATTCACATGGGTGGAACGGCATCAATTGTAAAACCAACAGCCGATGAAAAACGAATTGCAATAAAAGCAGCAAAAGCTATGGACTTAAGAGTTGCAGGAGTTGACATCATTCGTTCTTCAAAAGGACCACTTTTATTGGAAGTAAATTCATCTCCAGGATTAGAGGGAATTGAAGGTGCAACCAATAAAGATATTGCAGGTGAAATGATTAAAGCAATTGAAAATAATATTAAGAAGAAGTAATTAGTAAAAAGTAATTAGTAAATAATTTAATACCATAAATATGAACATTACATCACAAATCATCGTCGGATTTATTGCTTTTATTCACTTATATATTCTTAGGTTAGAAATGTTTGCTTGGACAACTCGTGCCAAAAAAGTATTCAAAACTATACCCGAAGATCAATTTGAAAAAACCAAAGTCATGGCTGCCAATCAAGGTTTATACAATGGATTTCTTGCCGCAGGATTGATTTGGTCACTCTTTATTTCAGATGCCATTTGGAGTAAAAATGTAGCGTTATTTTTTCTAATCTGCGTTTTAATAGCTGGAATTTATGGAGCCATTACAGCTTCTAAACGGATTTTGTTTGTACAAGCTATTCCTGCAGCTTTGGGGATTTTAAGTTTGGTATTATAATACCCTGTCGCTCCCAACCTTTTAACTACAATAGCTCTCTATATAAATAAATAGCTTCTTATGCACCATAGAGTAACACAAATTGCAATCCTCTTCCTTTTATTAATTACTGAACTATCCTATAGTCAAGACAATAACTACATTCCCATTGTTGATGGTGGCTTAGTTCAAAGGGAAGTATATTTATTTAAAACTAAAAATGGTTGGACTTTTACCAATAATAAAGGTAAACAATATCCGTTTTTTTTTAAAGAAATCTCTAGCATTAAAAATGGCGTAGTCGCCTATTGCAACAAAAGAACTATTGGAAAAGGAGATTATTTTCCATGTCAAGACGAAGGTACGATTCATGTTTTTCAAATAATGAAAGAAATGGGAATTATTGACAAGCACTACTTGCAAGACATGAGCTCTTTTGACGAACAAGAATTTGAAATAATGCAAATAGGAGAATTTGGTTATGCCACTAAAAATGGAAAATACGCAAAAGTAAGTCGATATGGTAGTATTCTGACTGAATTTAAATATGATAATGAAAATCTAAATTCGTATACTGAATTAACTAAGAAAAAGAGGCACATAATGGTAGTTATTGATGCTTTTAGTGGACAAGAAATATTCCAAACAAAAGATAGCTTAGTTACCTATTGGAATCCTAATAACTATTTAGTTAAAAATATCAAAACCAAAACTTACTATTTGACCTATAACTCTAAAACATACAAAGTATCAGAGAATTTTAGTCGATTGAACGGACTTCCTATTGATAGTAATGTTTTTACTTATAAAAGTAATGACCAAAAATTTAATTATGGTTTTGCTACATTAGATGGAGGAAAAATTAAAAGCAGCTTAATTCCCTTGACTAACTTCTACAAAGGACATTGTATAGCACTTGAAAAGATAAAAGAACCTGACTCCAAAAACTATTATGGAGAAAAAATTAATGGTAAAGTCATTACTACCTTTATTCTTATCGATGAAAAATTGGAGACCATTAAAATCTTAACCAATTTCAAATATCTTGATGGAAATTATTTCAATAAATATGGAAACATTATTGTTGATAACAATACCTGTAGATTTGTAATTGATTATAATGGCTCTATTGTTATTCCGCCTGTAAAATTTGATAACAGAATGAAAGAAGTATATGAAGGTCTTTATGATGTTCAAGATTACAGCTATACTAAAACAAAAGAAAGCGAGGAAATTATAAATTACTACAATCAAAAAGGAGAAAAAGTAGTTGACCCTAATTGGGGATATGCACCAAAATATCTAGATTTTAAAGTCGGTAAAAACGCTAACTATATCATGTATGGTAAGCACCAATTAATAACTTTAGACAAAGAAAATAGAATTATTAGCAAAAACTTTTAATTCAATACTATTAATTTTGAAAAATCTTTAATCCTCCAAATCAATCAAAAAAGTATTTAAAAACGCTACCGATTTTTCAATATCATAGTGTAAAATTCGATCTTCTTTAACAAAAGGAACTTCTTCACGATATGATTTTAAAAACATTTCAATAAAAGCACTTGATTTTAATGGTCTTCTAAATTCTATGGCTTGAGATGCATTCATCAATTCAATTGCTAAAATGCGCTCTAAATTTTCCATTATTTTTAAGCATTTAGTTGCAGCATTTGCTCCCATCGAAACATGATCTTCTTGACCGTTACTCGAAACAATGCTGTCAATACTTGCTGGTGTTGCCAATTGTTTGTTCTGACTAGCGATACTAGCAGCAGTGTATTGTGGAATCATAAAGCCTGAATTCAAACCAGGATTGTCCACTAAAAAAGCAGGCAAACCACGCAAACCAGATATCAACTGATAAGTTCTTCTTTCCGAAATACTTCCTAATTCTGATAAAGCAATAGCTAAGAAATCTAAAGCCAAAGCTAAAGGTTGACCATGGAAATTTCCACCAGAAATAATCACATCTTCACCTACAAAAATATTTGGATTATCCGTAACCGAATTGATTTCTGTCTTGAAAACTTTCTTTACATAATCAATAGTATCTTTCGAAGCACCATGAACTTGCGGAATACATCGGAACGAATAGGGATCTTGAACATGTTGCTTTTCTTGAGCAATAATTTGACTATCTTCTAACAACTCTGTCATGCGTTTAGCCGTAACAATCTGACCTTTGTGAGGACGAACATAATGTATCAATTCATTAAAAGGTTCGATTCTCCCATCAAATCCTTCAAGCGAAATCGCCGAAATTACATCAGCCAAATACGAAAATTTCATCGCTTTTAGCAAAATATAACTTCCATACGAACTCATAAATTGTGTGCCGTTCAGCAAAGCCAAACCTTCTTTAGATTGCAAAACGATTGGTTTCCAACCCATTTTTTCCAAAACCTTCTTTGCAGGTTGACGAAATCCTTCATAATTCACTTCGCCTTCTCCTAACAATGGCAATGACAAATGAGCCAACGGAGCCAAATCTCCACTTGCACCAAGCGAACCTTGAGTATAAATTACTGGTAAAATATCATGGTTATAAAAATCAACTAAACGCTCAGCCGTTTGTAATTGTACACCAGAATTTCCATAACTCAAACTCTGAATTTTAAGCAACAACATGATTTTAACAATCTCTTGTGGCACTTCATCTCCAGTTCCACAAGCATGTGATTTCACCAAGTTTTCTTGTAGTTGCGATAAGTTTTCATCAGATATAATCACATTACACAACGAGCCAAAACCTGTATTGATTCCGTAAATCGGTTTGTCGTGCGAAGCCATTTTTTTGTCCAAATACTCACGGCATTTTTGAATATTGATTTTAGCTTCTTCCGATAAGGCAATTGGTTTGTGTTGCGATATAATGTCTTGCAAAGTCTCTAATTGCAACACTTCCGAACTGATGTAATGCGAATGCTCCATTTTTGAATGTAATTTGAGCTCAAAATTCAGCAAACAATTGTTAAAATACAACTATTTTAACTTCTATTTTATTATCAAATCAATAATTTTTAGCTTTTATAAGTATTCAAATAATTTATTTCAAATACGATAACGATGTAAAATTGTGATATTCATAAAAATACAAGTAACATTTTTTTGATTAACAAAAAATACTACTTTTGAAATGTATGATGAACAACAAAAATAATATCACTTCACTTTTCACAACCACTTCTTTGGTTGCGACTTTTGTTGGCACAACATCTACAACAACTACAACCCCATTTGGGGTATAATTTTCACATATAATCCAATTTCTATGGGCTTTCAATTGAGAGCTGTCAATCCTTATTGAGGACTAATAACTCATATCCTATGATTAATAACTAAACTATGATAACACTAAAATTCGGTGGCACTTCGGTAGCCAATGCCCAAAACATAAAACTCGTAATCGAAATTGTCAATGAAAAAGCCAAGGGAAATAAACTCGCCGTAGTAGCTTCTGCATTGAATGGTGTAACTGATATGCTAATAAATGCTTCTAAAAAAGCAGCTGCAAAAGATGAATCGTACAAAATTGCAATTGATGAAATCAAGCAAAAACACTTTGATACTATTACTGATTTAGTTGATAATTCAAATCAAAATCAATTACTAATCAAGATAAATAGTCAAATTAATCAGCTACAAACCTTGCTTGATGGCTGTTTTCTTTTGGGCGAATTATCTCCAAGAACTGCTGATGCGATTGCTAGTTTTGGTGAATTATTATCCTCGCAAATTATTGCAACGGCTTTGCAACAAACCATTCCAAACAGTGCTTTTAAAGACAGTCGTGAGTTAATCAAAACCAATTCTAACTTCGGAAAAGCATCAGTTGATTTTGAATTAACAAATAAATTAATTGCCTATTATTTTGGTTCTAATAAATCGCAAGTCGTTCTTTTACCTGGTTTTATTGCTTCTGATGAACATCAAAACACTACAACTCTTGGACGAGGTGGTTCCGATTACACAGCTGCTATAATTGCAAATGGAACAAAATCGGAAGCTTTAGAAATTTGGACTGATGTCAATGGAATGTTTACTGCCAATCCAAAAATTGTAAAACAAGCACAACCTATTGAATTTATTTCCTACCAAGAAGCCATGGAATTGTCGCATTTTGGTGCTAAAGTATTGTATCCGCCAACGATTCAACCGGTTTTTAATTCTCAGATTCCAATTTGGATTAAAAACACTTTCGAATCTCAAGCACTTGGAACTTACATCTCTAGTGAAAATAAAGCTTCCAACAACCCAATAAAAGGAATTTCTCATATCGATAAAATTGCTTTGTTAACTTTAGAAGGTTCGGGAATGATTGGTGTTGCTGGTTCTTCTAAACGCTTATTTTCAGTGCTTTCGCAAAATAATATTAACGTTATTTTTATCACACAAGCTTCATCGGAACATTCTATTTGCATTGGAATTCAAAACCAAGATGCTGATTTGGCAAAAAAAGCAATTGAAACAGAATTTGAATTAGAAATTAGTCAAAATAAAATCGATCCATGTCTTGTAGAAAAAGACTTGTGCATTGTAGCTTTAGTAGGTGAAAACATGAAAAATCATCAAGGTTTGAGTGGCAAAATGTTCAGTACTTTAGGAAAAAATAACGTTAATATTAGAGCCATTGCGCAAGGAGCTTCTGAAAGAAATATTTCGGTGGTAATCAACGAAAATGATGTTAAGAAAGCTTTGAATACTTTGCACGAACGTTTCTTTGAAGATAACACCAAACAGTTGAATTTATTTGTAATGGGTGTTGGAAATGTGGGCGAAAAATTCATTGATCAAATCAACCAACAGAAGAAATTTTTGAAAGAAAATCTAAAGATAAATGTTCGAGTAATTGCACTTTCCAATTCACGCAAAATGTTTTTTGATGAAGATGGAATGAACTTAAAAGATTGGAAATCAATTATAGAAAATGGAGAAAATGCTAACGTTTCTGAATTTATTACAAAAGCAAAAAGTCTGAATTTACGCAATAGTATTTTTGTAGATATTACTGCTAATCATGACATTGCATCGATTTATGACCAATTTTTAAAACAAAATATTGCAGTCGTTACTTGTAACAAAATTGCTTGTTCTTCCAAATTTGAAAATTACAAATACTTAAAATCTTTATCAAGAAAATACAACGCTCCTTTCCTTTTTGAAACAAATGTTGGAGCAGGTTTACCAATTATTGATACATTAAAACATTTGATTGCTTCAGGTGATAAAGTCAATAGAATCAATGCCGTTTTATCAGGAAGTTTGAACTTTATTTTTAATAATTTTAGTGATTCCTATAACTTTCATGATGTGGTAAAAGAAGCTGGAGTACAAGGTTTTACCGAACCCGATCCAAAAATAGATTTAAGTGGTGTTGATGTGGCTAGAAAAATTTTAATTCTAATTCGCGAAAGCGGTTACGAAATGGAAATGGAGCATATAGAAAACAATTGTTTCTTACCACAAGAATGCATGGAAACTACCAATAATGAAGATTTCTTCAAATCGCTAACCAAACATTCAAACCATTTTGAAAACCTTTTAGCGGAGGCAAAAGCGAAAGATTCTCGATTAAAATTCGTAGCTTCGTTTGATAACGGAAAAGCGAGTGTTAGTTTGCAATTTATTCCGAAAGAAAGTCCGTTTTACAATTTGGAAGGAAAAGACAATATCGTCGAATTTTACACCGATAGATACATCGACCAACCACTAATTATAAAAGGCGCAGGTGCTGGAGCAGCCGTAACCGCATCAGGAATTTTTGCAGATGTGATTCGAATTGGAAATGTATAATAAGCCACAAAGTCACTAAGCCACGAAGAATTTAGCTTTTTAGCAATAAAGATTTAAAAATAACTTTGCGCCTTAGCGTCTTTGCGGCAAAAAAATAGCGTCTTAAAATATGAATGAAATAAAAATATTCTGTCCAGCAACAATTGCCAATCTCAATTGCGGATTTGACGTAATGGGAACTTGTTTAGAAGGAATTGGTGACGAAATGATTATCAGAAAGACACCTGAAAAAGGCATTAGAATTACCAAAATAACAGGTGCCGATTTACCGACAGAAACCGAAAAAAATGTGGCTGGTGTTGCAGCTTTGGCTATTATAAAAAACTTGGGAATTGATTTTGGCTTCGAAATTGAAATCCATAAAAAAATCAAAGCTGGAAGTGGCATTGGAAGTTCTTCTGCAAGTGCGGCTGGAGCGGTTTTTGGAATTAATGAATTGCTTGGCAAACCATTTTCAAAACACGAATTAGTTGATTTTGCTATGAAAGGCGAAGCAATAGCTAGTGGTTGCGAACATGCCGACAACGTTGCTCCTTGCCTACTCGGTGGTTTTACTTTAGTTCGAGGTTACAATCCTTTAGATGTGATTCGAATTGAAAGTCCGAGTGAACTTTACGCTGTAGTCTTACATCCGCATATTGAGGTAAAAACAGCTGATGCTCGTGCCGTTTTACAACCTATGATTCCATTAAAAGACGCCATTACACAGACAGGAAATCTTGGTGGTTTAATTGCTGGTTTGTACACTTCCGATTATGAATTAATTGGACGTTCGCTGAAAGATGTAATTATCGAACCTTTAAGAAAACATTTAATTCCTAATTTTGATGAAGTGAAAAATGCTGCTTTGCTTAATGACGCTTTAGGATCAGGAATTTCTGGTGCTGGACCTTCGATTTTCGCACTTTGCAAAGGTCAAGATAAAGCCGAAAAAGTTGCCTTTGCCATGAGTGAAAGCTATCAAAATACTGGAATTGCATTTGATATGCACATTTCAAAAATAAACCCAAATGGAGTAAAAATTTTAGAAGTACGAAATTAGAAATACGAAATAAGAGGTATTGCAATCTCGTAATTATTTCTCACTTTCGTACTTCGTACATCGTAATTCGTACCTTTTATGAAGTATTACAGTTTAAACAATAAAGCAATCAAAGTTTCTTTTCAAGAAGCCGTTATTCAAGGACTTGCACCTGATAAAGGTTTGTATTTTCCTGAAACAATTAATCAATTACCGCAATCCTTTTTTGAAGATATTGAAAACCTATCTAACGAAGAAATTGCTTTTAAAGCCATTCAGCAATTTGTAGGCGACGACATTCCTGAAGCTGAGTTAAAACAAATCATTTCCGAAACCTTGTCGTTTGATTTTCCATTGGTTCAAGTAGAAGAAAATGTCTATTCGCTGGAGTTATTTCACGGGCCAACAATGGCTTTTAAAGACGTTGGTGCCCGATTTATGTCGAGATGTTTGGCCTATTTTAATAAAGATAAAGATCAAAAAAATACTGTTTTAGTGGCAACTTCTGGAGATACTGGTGGCGCAGTGGCTAGTGGTTTTCTTGGTGTAAAAGGCGTTAAAGTAGTGATTCTTTATCCTTCAGGAAAAGTTAGTGATATTCAAGAACGACAATTGACCACTTTAGGACAAAACATCACTGCTCTTGAAGTTGATGGCGTATTTGACGATTGCCAAGATATGGTCAAAAAAGCGTTTTTAGATGCCGATTTGAATTATAAAAACCTTACATCAGCAAATTCTATAAACATTGCTCGTTGGTTGCCACAAATGTTTTATTTCTTCTTTGCTTACAAAGAACTGAAAAAACACAACAAACCTTTAATCGTGTCTTGCCCAAGTGGAAATTTCGGAAATATTTGCGCTGGAATTATGGCTAAAAAATTAGGCTTGCCTCTAACCCATTTTGTAGCTTCAACGAATGCCAATGATACAATTCCAAGATTTTTAGAAAACGGATTTTATGACGCAAAGGTCTCTATTGCTACAATTTCAAATGCTATGGATGTTGGAAATCCAAGTAATTTTGTACGTATTCAAGAAATGTATAACAATGATTTATCTGAATTTGAAAAGGATTTTTCATCTTATACTTACACTGATGAAGAAACCAAATTTGCTATGAAAAATATTCATACCAATTCAGGATACATAGCCGAACCTCATGGTGCTGTTGGTTATTTGGGTTTGAAAAAGGAATTAGAAGAACAACCAAACTCAATTGGTTTCTTCCTTGAAACAGCACATCCTATCAAGTTTTTAGACATTGTTGAACCTGTTTTGAATGTGAAATTAGCTATTCCGAAGCAGATTGAAAGTGTTTTAGGAAAAGAAAAAGTTAGTATTAAAATTAAATCATTTGATGATTTAAAATTTTTTTTAAACCATAAATAGTTATGAATATTCAATTAGAAAATAAGATTTTTTCAATTTCAATAAATACTAAAGGTGCTGAATTAAATTCATTTAAAAATCAAATAGTTAACAAAGAATATATTTGGGAAGGAAATCCGGAATTTTGGGGTAAACATTCACCTATTTTATTTCCTATTGTAGGTGGATTAAAAAACGATTCTTATTCTTATAATGACAAAAAGTATAATTTATCTAGGCATGGTTTTGCAAGAGATTTTGAATTTGAAATCATTGAAAAAACTGATGTAAGTGTAATTTTTTCTTTAAAAGAAAATGATGAAACATTACAGAAATATCCATTTCATTTTGAGTTACAAATTAAATATGTGTTAACTGAAAATAAGTTAGTCATCATTTATCATATTAAAAACAACTCTAAGGCAGAAATGCCTTTTAATATTGGAGCACATCCAGCACTTTCTCTACCAAAAAACTTTACTAATTATAGTTTAGAATTTGAAAATCAAGAAGAATTAATAACTCATGAATTGGAAAATAATTTATTCTCTGGTGCTACTCGTACTATTGCACTTGATAAAGCCAATTTGCCGTTAAATTATTCTCTTTTTGAAAAAGATGCTTTAGTTTTTAAAACATTGGAATCAAAATCAGTTAAAATTTTGGATAATGGAAATCCGTTTTTGAAGGTGAATTATGAAGATTTTAGCAGTTTAGGAATTTGGACTATCAAAAACGCACCATTTATTTGTATTGAACCCTGGATAGGCTTTGCTGATGATATGTCTAGTAATGGAAATTTATTCGATAAAAAAAACATACAAATTTTGGAAGAAAATTCAAGTTTTGAAGCTTCGTTTTCTATTGAAATTTTATAATTTTTAGAATGGTATTTAAACAACTTATTTAGGTAATTGTGTAAAAGTTTATTCAAATTAAATGAAGAGTTTTGCACAAACCTGAACTTATGAAATCTAAAATTCTTCTTTTAACAATAATTTCAATTGTAACTTTAATTTCTTGTAAACAAAACAGAACTTCGGTACATCTAGCAAAAGAGATTGTTAGAAAACAACCCAAAGTAGTTTCTTATACAATGGAAAACACTAAAATGTGGTTGAAACAAAATGCAACTGACAGCTCAAAAATAGAAATTGTAACAGCTATAAATCGAACGGACAGAGCCAATTTATCTAAACTGGATTCCCTTGTGATTCCAAGTGATTTTGATGGTGATGTGGTTTATTATTTACCATTTCCATTGCAAGTTGACTATTTGAAAGACGTTGCTAAAGTTTTAATTTTCTCTTATCCAACGCAAACATTTGGTGCCTATAAAAACGGAGTCCTAACCTATTCTGGACCAACCAATATGGGTAGAAAAAAAGATAAAACACCTTTAGGATTGTTTTTTACCAATTGGAAAGCTGAAAAAACAACAAGTACTTTTGATGATGAATGGGAACTAAAATGGAATTTTAATATCGAAAATAAACTAGGAGTTGGCTTCCATGAATATAGTTTACCTGGATTACCTTTTTCACATTCTTGTTTACGATTGTTGGAAAAAGATGCCAAATTCCTTTATGAATGGGCAGATGAATGGATTTTGGATGATAAAGAAGAAATTAAAGTAAAAGGAACTCCAGTTATTGTATTTGGAAACTATACATATGATGAACCTAAACCTTGGTTACAATTGATTAAAAATCCAAAAATAATATCTATTTCAGTAGATGAAATTGAAAAGCAAACCACTCCATTTCTAAAAGAAATTTTAGAACAACAGAAAATTAGAGAAGATTTTACAGAAACCGCTACAAAATAAATTTAATTTTCTAAACTCAGATAAACTTTTCCTAAATATGAAATTATATCACTAGCAACAAACGCTTGATAACTCATTTCAGGTGCAGCAATATCAGCAGTTAATCCGTGAAGGTAAACACCTAAAATTGCAGCGTTTATTGGATTGTAACTTTGAGCAAGTAAACTAGTAATGATTCCTGATAAAACATCTCCGCTTCCAGCTGTTGCTAAGGCTTGATTTCCTGTAGTGTTTTGGTAAATTTCTGAATGGTAAATTACTAAAGTTGGTGCGCCTTTCACAACAACAACCAAATCATGATCCAAAGAAAACTGGATGACTTTTTCCAACTTTTCTTCCTCAGATTGCCATGTTCCAATTAGTCGTTCTAGCTCTTTTTTATGTGGTGTGATGATGGTTTTTTGTGGTAAAAGCGACAACCAGTTATTGTTTTTTGACAAAATATTCAATCCATCGGCATCAATAACCAAATTGGTTTTGTTCTGGAGTAAAAAATTGTAAAATGCCTTTTCGGTAATCACATCTTGTCCTATTCCCATGCCAATTCCGATGGCATCTGGTTCAATAGTGTATTCTATATTTGAAAGTACCTTTTCATTTTCATCGATCAAAACCATTGCTTCTGGAAATGCAATTTGAACAATTTCATAACCACATTTAGGTACAAATGCTGTAACCAAACCACAACCCGATTTCAAAGCGGCTTTACTTGACAAACACACCGAACCCATTTTACTATAACTGCCACCAATTAATAGCGCGTGACCTTGAATTCCTTTGTGAGTGTCGTTTACTATTGGTTTATAAATATCTAAAATAAAAGCTTTGTTTACTTTAATCATGCTATCTATTCTTTACATAAAGTTACTCAAAAAATCGACTTATTCCTAATGAAAACCATCTTTATTTTATTAAATTAGCCTTAATAAAAACTTTACAATGACTATGCTCAAAAACTTTTCAGTAATCCTATTAATATGCTCCTTTACTTTGACTAATCTTGTGGCACAGACGGCATCTAAAACGGAATTAGCAGCTCCAATCTATACACTTTATTATCCAACCAATCAATGGGAAGTTAGTGCTACAAATGCTTCTTTTTTGGATAATAATATTATTGATAAATTTGAAACAGAAAAATCTTCAAAATTCATTATTTATTTAGAAGGATACACCGATGATGTAGGAACTGAAATAAACAATCTTGAACTTTCTAAAAAAAGAGTTCAAGCTATAGCCGATTATCTTATTAGCAAAGGAATTACAACCGACCAAATGCAAATAAGTTATTTTGGTGAAACAAAACCCGAGAAAAGAAAAATTGCTATTTCTAAAAAACTAAAAGACATTCGTTACGCGAACAGAAGAGTTGTCATTAGAATCGAAAAAGTTCTTTAGCAATAAATGATCATGATGATGCATCAAAAAAACACATTCTCTATTTCAAAGTAAAATTATAACGGCCAACTAACTCATCTCTATCAAAAATATTGACAAAATACACACCTTTTTCGAAGTCTTTTTTAGCAAACTCTATGGTGCAATCCATTTGTTGGTTGTTGTAATTTAGGGTTTTACTTAAGCTGTATGTCAACGATTCATTATCAAAATACTCAGTGATGCGTTTGCCTAAAACATTGTTTTTTCCGTCAATAATCTGAATGTAGTAATTCTTTTCTCCACTTTTAGCCGTTGGATTATCATTGAGTGTAAAAGTAATTTTAATCAAATCGGCTTTTCCAGAAACGTTGGTTTCTATTTGTTTCGCAACAGATTTGATTGAGTACGCACCAGCTTTTACATTCGATAAAGTAACTTTAGAAAATTTCTCAAATCGAACTTGTGGTGAAGTTTTTTTAACTTCTACAACTTCTTGCTTAGGCAATTCTTTTTTAGTAAAAAAATCATCCGATTTAGGTTTTATAGATTCTGTTTTAGTTACAGCTAATGCCTCTTTCTTTGAAGGAATAGTCACTGGTGTAACTGTATTTTCTATTTTTGGTTGGTTTACTTTTTTGGCAACTTGAGCTTTTTCTTGCTTAATCGTAATATTTGTCTTCTTGTTTTTCAAAACTACAATCTCATCTACCAAAAGTCTCATTTTAGATTCTAAAGATTGGTATTGTGTTTTGTATTTTACTAAAGCTTGAGCATCATTTTTAGTTTTTTCTAACTCAGCAACTAATGCTTGAACTTTTTCGCGTTCTGCTTCAAGAGCATTATAATTATTGGTTTTTTCAGCAATTTTAGAATCATACATTTGTTTTAATTTTTCAATTTCTTGCATTACCTTTTTGTCATCGCTAATTCCAGTTGAAATTGAACCATTTTCGTTAGTATTGCCAAGAATATAGCCTATGGTTCCTGCCAACATCAGCAACAACAAACCAATAATTCCAATTAAAATACTAATACTTTTTTTATTGCTCATTACAATTCTATAATACTACAAAATAACATCAAAAAGTAGTATTTCAGTCGTTGATAAACTAACAAGTTATAAACAAAAAAGGCGTTTACCGTAGCAAACACCTTTTCCTATTTTGAATTAATAATTGTTTTATCGTAACGTAAAACTAGATTTTGAAACCAATTCTGCTTTATCAAATACATTTACAAAATACGTTCCTTTTTGAAAATCTTTTCCTGGTAAATCTTTAACCACATCAACTGTTTTATTTTCATATTTTACAGTAGATGTAAAACTATATGTTAACGATTTGTCACCAAAACTTGTAGTAACTTTATCGCCAAGAACATTGTTTTTACTATCAATAACTTGAACATAATACGTTTTATCACCAGATTTAGCTACGCTGTTTTCTGCAATAGTAAAACTCACTTTCAAGATATCTACTCTACTCGCTTTGTCTGTTTCTACTTGTTTTCCAGAACCTTTCAATTTATAAGAACCAGTTTTCAAATTTAATACAGACAATTTAGAAGCTTTTTCTACGGTTTTAGAAAGTTCTTCATTCTGACCTACAAGTACTTGATTATAATTTTTAGAATCTGCCAAAACTACTTTTGTACTATCTAAATTTGTAGTAAGTGTTTGATTTTCTTTTTTCAACACAGCAACATCTTGCATCAAACTGTTCATTTTAGTTTGCAATGCAGCTACTTGTTGTTTGTATTTTGCCATAGCATTTACATCACCTTTAGATTTCTCTAATTGCGCCATCAATCCAACAACTTTTTCTCTTTCAGCGATTAACTCATCAGACATTGATGTGTTTTCTGCAATTGCAGCATCATAAGTAGCTTTTAGTTCTTCTAAATCTTTAAGAACATTGTCTTTTTCTGTTTTAACAGAAGAAACCTCAGTTTCAAGAGTTTTAGTATCGGTTGTCAATTTGAAGATGTAAAACAAACTTCCCAACAACAATAATGAAAGCACTAGAATGATGGCTTTTAACGATGTATTACCTTTTTGATTTTCCATTTGGGTACAATTTTTTGTTAAGCAAATTTAATAATATTTAATTGTATAACGTAACTTTACATAATTATATTATTTTTGAAGCCAAAGATTTATTTCTATGGAAAAATTGATTCGTTTTACTTCAGCCGATTTGTCAAAGATTACTAATCATCGCAGCGGTGAAGTGAAATTTGGAGAAAAAATGGTAACCATTCCAAAAGAAAAAGATGTAGCTAAATTCCTTAAAGAATGTGAGCAACAATTTGTTTTATTCGGAATTCCAGAAGATATTGGAATTAGAGCCAATTATGGCCGACCTGGAGCAAGTACTGCTTGGGAAAGTGCTATAAAAAGTATAGCTAATATTCAACACAATCGTTTTTGCAAAGGCTCACAGATTGTGGTTTTGGGCGCATTAGATGTAGCCGAAGAAATGGAATTGGTTCAAAATCTTGATTTTAATGTAACTGCCGACAGAAAGAAATTAAGCGAGTTAGTAGTAAAAATTGACAAAGAAGTAGCGCATATTATTTCGATAATCGTAGCTGCCGGAAAAATACCTTTGGTGATTGGTGGCGGACATAACAATGCCTACGGAAATATAAAAGGAACAGCTTTAGCAAAAGGAAAACCAATCAATGCAGTAAACTTTGATGCGCATTCCGATTTCAGAATTTTGGAAGGTCGCCATAGCGGAAACGGATTTTCGTATGCTTTTGAAGAAGGTTTTCTCAAGAAATATTTCATCTTTGGTTTGCACCATTGCTATACTTCCAAAAGTGTTTTAGACAAACTCAAAACCTTAAAAGACAGAGTGCTTTACAACACATACGATAGCATGAAGATTAAAATGACTAAAAATTTTAATAGCGAAATGCAATTTGCCCTAGATTTCATAAAAAATGATTCCTATGGAGTAGAAATTGACTTAGATTCAATTCCCAATATTCCTTGTAGTGCTATGACATTAAGTGGTTTTTCTGTGGAAGAAGTGCGTCAATTCATTTACTTTTTTGGTAAACACCAAAATGCGGCATACCTGCACATTTGCGAAGGTGCACCAAGTTTAGACCACGATAAAAACAGCCACTTAGTTGGAAAATTAATTGGCTATTTAGTAACCGATTTCATTAAAGCTAAAACATTAGTGGAGTTGAGTTAAGAAATGTTTTTTGTAAACTATCAAAATTGTTCCAATGAAAAAAAGCCTTTTAATTTTTACGCTACTAACTTCCTTTTTTTCTTTTTCACAAAGTTCCAAAATTAAGTTTGGTTTTCAAGCTGGTTTCAACTATTCTAATTACAGAGGATATACTGTTCCTTCAGCTTACAGTCAAGTATATAACGAAAGTCCTGCGTTTGCTTATTTAGGAGGAATAAATTTCGAATACCAAATGAAGGAAAAATTAAGCCTAAAAATAGAACTTAATTACGAACGCAAAAGCCAAAAAGCGGCAAACAATATTTATATCAGACAGAATTTTGACGATCCAATGCAAGAATATAATTTCACTTCCAAAAGACATTATGATTATTTAGTGCTACCCATTTTATTAAAATATAATTTTACAAATAAAGATAGCTTCTACCTCAATAGCGGACCTTTTATTGGATTTTTATTGCAATCCAAATTTACAAACGACCTTAATGTATCTGGATTTGGCTCTTCAGATGTTGTTACTACAAAGAATAATAAAAAAACTGATTTTGGATGGTCTTTTGGACTAGGCAGAAGCTTTGATTTAAAAAATAAGAAAACAATTAATCTAGAAATAAGAGAAAACCTCGGACTAACAAACACTAGTAAAATAGACGTTTGGAACGGTGGAACTGTAAAAACCAATTCGATAAACTTAATTGTGGGAATGTCATTTAACTAAAAGGGATTCTTTTAAAAAAACGTATGGTCTATACTGACATTTAATTTTATTTTTAAATTTGAAAAGCATTAAAAACCCAAAAAAATGAAAAAAGTACTTTTACTTCTATTGATTATTTCAACTACAGTTTTTTCAACATCATGTTCTAAAGATGATGATAATCCAAACCCATACGTTGGAAATTGGACTGGAACAATCGACGGAGGTTTTGTTGGAACTTGGACTGGTAAAATTTTACCTAACGGAAATTTTAGTGGCAAAGTAATAACAAACCAATCAAGTCCTGACCATGATTTTAGTTTGTCTGGTCAAGTCAATCAAAATGGCGATTTAGTAGGAACCATGAAAAATACAACCTTCAATATCACCACAGATTTTATAGGAAGTTTTCAAAGTAAAACCGGAAGTGGTACTTGGACATTTAATGGTGCAGGAATGGATGGCACTTGGAACTCTTCAAAGAATTAATAATTATGGAAAATCATAGAATATTCACAACTTCTTTTGCGAGTGTTTATCCACATTATATAAACAAAGCTGAGAAAAAAGGTCGAAGCAAAGAAGAAGTTGACACCATCGTTCGTTGGCTTACTGGATACAATCCAGAGCAATTGCAACAGATTTTAGATAACAAGATTACTTTCGAAACCTTCTTTGAACAAGCTCCACAATTAAACGAAAATGTTACTAAAATAACTGGAGTAATTTGTGGTTATAGAATAGAAGAAATCGAAGACAAATTGATGCAAAAGATTCGTTATTTAGATAAACTAATAGACGAATTGGCTAAAGGTAGAACCATGGAGAAGATTTTGAGAAAATAAATTAACTATTATCAAACGACAAATTTTAAAGTAATTAAAACTTATTAAAAACCATCAAAATGAAAGACCTAATTACAACGATAGATGAAATTATTAAGTATGGATTACAATCAAACATAATTGAATCAAATAAAGAAAAAGAATTAGAAAAGAATCTTGTAAAACTTTACTATTTATATTTTGATATTAATTACGAATTTGATGAAAATGAATATTTAGAATTTGACATTCAAAAATTTTCAAATATCAAAGACAATTTAAAAACTAATTTTGGCAATTTTGGTTTTTACAAAACTATACTTGATATAAATGATATTGATAATATTGAAGATTCTGCATTAGGAGATGCAACTGACGATTTATTAGATATTATAAAAGATCTTTTAGAAATCAAATGGAGAATTGTAAATAATAGCTTAGCAGATGGTCTTTGGCATTTTGAGTTTATTTTTAAAAACCATACACAACAACATATTCTTGATTTATTAAATTACTTAAAACAAAAAAATGGTTGATTGTTCAAATAATATCATCCTAAAAATTGACAATAATTTGAAATATGTATAAATCAAATCTCAACTTCCCAATTTATTGACTAAAAATAAGGTTTAATAAATATAACCTATCTTTGCAACCACTTGAAACAGTTCAAGACGATTACAATTATGACATTCAGCGAATTAAATTTATTAAAAAACATACAACAGGCATTAACCGAAGAAGGTTATGAATCGCCTACTCCTATTCAACAACAAGCCATTCCTGTAATTCTTGAAGGAACCGATTTAGTAGGTTGTGCTCAAACTGGTACCGGAAAAACAGCTGCATTTGCTATTCCTATTATAAACATGTTACATCGTTTGGTAGGCTCTTCTTCCAAGAGAAAAGTTATAAGAACTTTGGTGGTTACTCCTACTCGTGAATTAGCTATTCAAATTGACGAAAGTTTCAATACTTACGGAAAATATACCAATATTCGTTCAATGGTTATTTTTGGTGGTGTGAGCCAAGTACCACAAGTTGATCAACTAAAAAAAGGAATAGATATTCTAATCGCAACGCCAGGAAGACTTTTAGATCTTCACAAACAAGGTTTTATCGATTTAGATCATTTGCATTTTCTAGTTTTAGATGAAGCTGACCAAATGTTGGATATGGGTTTTATTAATGATGTAAAGAAAATCGTAAAACTAACACCCGATAACAGACAAACACTTTTATTTTCTGCAACGATGCCTATGGCTATTCGTGAATTAGCAGATACTTTTTTGACCAAACCAAAGTATGTTTCGGTAGATCCAGTTTCTTCAACTGCAGAGAAAGTAAATCAAAAAGTCTATTTTGTTGGAAAAGAAGACAAAAGAAAATTATTATATCACATTATCAGAAATGATAAAATCGAAAATGTATTGGTTTTTACAAGAACTAAACATGGTGCTGATAACGTAGTAAAAGCATTAAAGAAAAATAATGTAACTGCAGAGGCAATTCACGGAGATAAATCGCAAAATGCTAGACAACGTGTTTTAGATGCATTCAAAAATAAAGAAATATCTGTATTAGTTGCCACCGATATTGCAGCTCGTGGAATTGATATCGAAAGTTTGCCTTATGTAATCAATTTTGATATTCCAAACATTTCAGAAACTTATGTTCACCGTATTGGAAGAACCGGAAGAGCTGGAAATACTGGTTTGGCAATTTCATTTTGTGCCAAAGACGAGCAGCCTTATTGGAAAGATATTGAAAAGCTAATCAAGATTAATGTAAAAGTAGAAAAAGAACATCCTTATCCCTACACAGACGAAGTTCCTAATCCGGATGCAAAACCAGATTTAAGAAATAAAAAGAAACCAGAATCTGGAAATTCAAGAAAATCAGATGCTTCTAAAAAGAATAAAAAACGTTGGTATTAATCAATGTTTTTTTTTATTACAAGACTATTAATAACCTGAAATAACTTAGCTTGTTCAAAAGGTTTGATAATAATATCATTCATACCACTAGAAAGAGCTTGTTCGGTAATTTCTTGTTTGTCAAATGCAGTCAAGGCTATTATTGGTGTAATAACACCTTTTTTCCTAATGAGTTTTGTAGTATCAAATCCATTAATAATTGGCATATTGATGTCCATTAAAATCACATCAAAATTTTCTTTGTCTAATAATTCTATAGCGGCGTAACCATCTTCAAGAATGGTACTTTTAAAATTATTGCTTTCCAGAATTTTCTTAGTAACAATTTGATTGATTTTATTGTCTTCCACGACAAGAATTTTGTAAAAATGATTTGAAGATAAATCAACAACAATGTTATTTATAATTTCATTCTTTTTGGTTTCATCAGCTTCAAAACCAATGGTAAATGAAAATGTAGTTCCAACACCTTCTTCACTTTCAAGATGAATTTTACTTCCAAACAATTCGGTTAATTTTTGAACAATAGATAGACCTAATCCAGTACCTTGATAATCTCCTTCTTTACGTTCTATTTGAACAAACTTCTCAAAAATTTTCTCTTGATCTTCTATTGCTATACCTACACCATTATCTTCAATACTGAAATAAATATAATGTTTAGTTCCTTCTATTCTTTCTTGTTTTGCTGTAACTATAACTTTACCATCTTTGGTAAATTTCAATGCATTACTAACTAAATTCATGAATACTTGTGACAAACGCAGTTTATCTCCAATTAAGAATTCAGGTATATTTATATCAATATTAGCAATTAATTTATTGTTGTTTTTTACTGCAATAAATTCTAAGGAATCAACAATAGTTTTAATTTCGTCAGAAACATTAAAAATCATATTTTCCAATGAGATTTTATTTTCTTCTATTTTATTGATTTGAAGTAAATCATTCACTAATGACAAAAGATATCTTGCTGAAAATTTTAAAGAATTTAAATGCGGACTATTAGCTAACTCTTTGTGCTCATCAAGAATAATGTTTGTAATTCCAACAACTCCATAAAGAGGCGTTCTTAATTCATGACTAATTGTTGAAACAAACTGAGTTTTTAATTGAGAAGCTATTTCTGCTTTTTCTTTAGCAACTTTCAATTCCTCGTTTGTTAATTTTAACTCGCGGTTCGATTGTTCCCTGAAAACATTATTTTTATACAATGAATAAAGCAATAACAACAAAATGAAAAGGATAATTACAAAAAGTAAAACAATTAATTTAGATTCTTTTAAATCTTTTGATTGCTTTGATTTTTCAACTTCAATTTTATCAATTTGTCTTTGATATTCAGCTAATTCAATTTCACTTCCCGCTAATTTTACTTTTTTAATACGCTCATCATTATAAACTTTTTCTTTTAGTTGCTGATGAAGATTTAGGTAATAAAATGCTTTTTCATAATTCTTGTTTTTTTTGTAATGCTTTGAAAAATCATTGTAAACATCACAAATATTAGAATCTAAAAGCTCAGAAGTGTTTTGTTTACTTAAATTTATAGCTTCAGTAAAAAACTGTTCTGCTTTGGTATTGTCATTATAAAAACTATAATAGGAGCCCATCATAGTACATAAAGAAATTTTAGCTTCTAATTCATTATTTTTAAGTACATAATCTTTAGTTCTTTCAAGATAGCCAATTCCATTTTTAAAATCATTAATTGCAAAATAAGCTGATGCAATATTAAGTTTAGTGTACATGATTTCTATAGAATCTTTTATTTTTTCCGAAAAAAACAGAGCTTTCTTATAGTATTCAATACTTTTTTTGAAATTATTTTTTCTGTAAGAATAATAACTTCCAATATTGTTATTTACCCAATCTCGAATAGAATCATTTTTAGCTAATTCTACATGCTTGAGTGCTTTCTGATAATACTCAAATCCTTTATCCGGATTGTAAAATTCTTCAAAATTAAGTCCAATAATATTGTAGGCTTTTGCCATTAATGCATCGTCCTTTATTTTATATGCATTGTCTAAAGCCGTTTTTGACAATTTGAGTGACTTGTCTACATCTAAATTAAAAAAAGCAGAACCTGCATTGGCTAACAAATTTTCAATTTCTTTTTTTGAACGAACTTGTTCTTGAGAAAAGAAAAACTGAGAACCCAAAAAGGCTATTAGTAGAAATACAATTTTAAATAATTTCAAAATAATCAAATTATAAGTTTAAAGTTTGGGGCTTTAATTTTATAAAAAAAAATCCCAACCTAAAATTGGGATTTGATGCAAATATACTTAATTTCTAATTAACTTTTTATATTTTAATCTTTTAGGTGTCAAGTCACCACCTAATCGTTTTTTCTTGTTTTCTTCATATTCAGAGAAACCTCCTTCAAAGCAATACACTTGAGAATCGCCTTCAAAGGCTAAAATATGAGTACAAATTCTATCTAAAAACCATCTATCGTGAGAAATAACTACTGCACATCCTGCAAAATTCTCTAAACCTTCTTCTAAAGCACGTAATGTATTAATATCTAAATCGTTGGTTGGCTCATCTAGTAAAAGTACGTTTCCTTCTTCTTTTAAAGTCATTGCAAGATGTAAACGGTTTCGTTCACCTCCAGAAAGCGCTGATACTTTTTTGTTTTGCTCGCTTCCACCGAAATTAAAACGTGATAAATAAGCTCTTGAATTAACTTGTCGTCCACCCATCATAATAAGTTCTTGACCATCACAGAAGTTTTCCCAAATAGATTTATTTGGATCAATATTAGAGTGCGCTTGATCAACGTAAGCTATTTTAACTGTTTCACCAGTTTCAAATGTTCCTCCATCAGGAGTTTCTTCTCCCATGATCATTCTGAAAATAGTTGATTTTCCTGCACCATTTGGTCCAATAATTCCAACTATTCCTGCTTGTGGTAATGTGAAATTCAAATCATCATATAATAATTTATCTCCAAATGCCTTTGCTACACCTTTAGCTTCTATAACATTTGTTCCTAAACGTGGTCCATTTGGAATGTAGATTTCTAATTTTTCATCTAATTCTTTTTGGTCTTCGTTCAATAATTTATCATAGTTCTGAAGACGTGCTTTTTGTTTGGTTTGTCTTCCTTTTGCTCCTTGACGAACCCAGTCCAACTCACGTTCTAAAGTTTTTCTACGTTTTGAAGCTGTTTTTTCTTCTTGCTCCATTCGTTTAGATTTTTGATCTAACCAAGAGGAATAATTTCCTTTCCATGGAATACCTTCACCTCTATCAAGTTCTAAAATCCAACCAGCAACGTTGTCTAAGAAATATCTATCGTGGGTTACTGCAATTACAGTTCCAGCATATTGTGCTAAATGTTGTTCTAACCAAAGAACTGATTCAGCATCTAAGTGATTTGTTGGCTCATCTAATAATAAAACGTCTGGTTGTTGTAATAATAAACGACATAAAGCCACACGACGACGCTCTCCACCAGATAAGTGTTTGATAGGTGTATCGCCTTCTGGTGTGCGTAAAGCATCCATTGCAATTTCAAGTTTGGTATCTAATTCCCAAGCACCAGAAGCGTCAATCTTATCTTGTAAATCAGCTTGTCTGTCCATCAGTTTTTGCATTTTATCTGCATCTTCATAAACTTCTGGCAAACCAAACATATCATTAATCTTGTTGAACTCTTCTAGAACGGCAACAGTTTCTGCTACACCTTCCTTTACGATTTCAATAACCGTCTTAGTATCGTCTAATTGTGGTTCTTGTTCTAAATAACCAACTGTGTAACCTGGTTGAAAAACCACATCACCTTGATAGTTTTTATCAACTCCAGCAATGATTTTTAATAACGATGATTTTCCAGAACCATTAAGTCCAAGAATACCAATTTTAGCTCCATAAAAGAAACTTAAATAGATGTTTTTCAACACTTGCTTATCACTTCCTTGATACGATTTACTCAATTTTTGCATTGAGAAAATTACTTTCTTATCGTCTGACATTTTTATTTTGTTATATTAATTTAAAACTAAACTCTTCCTTTTAATGCATTAAAAACCCATGCGTTGGCTAAAAAACCTACGCCAGTTGCTCCAAAGCCCCAACCAGCTGTTTCATCATATCTGAATGCTCCTAATCCAATTAGAATTAATCCCATTACAATCATTATTAAAGTAGCCCAACCAAAAACAGTATTTTTATTCATTCCCATAATTTGCAATTTAATTTATTTTTGAGGAGTACAAATATCGTGAATATTGATGAAATTTTAAACTAATTTTTAAATTTATAAAACAATGATAGAATTACAACTAATGACGAACCAATAATATTAATAATTATATCTTTTATGTTGGTTTCTTTTAAATAAAAAATAGGTTTTTGCTGATAAAAATTCTGAAAATACTCATTTAAAAATCCTATTCCATTAAATGCAATAAACACAATTAATAAATTCAGATAAAATTTACTTGAAATCAAATTGAAAATCAGCATGTAAACATATAATGTTAGGCAAATCACAAAAGCAAAAAACAAGTGTTCTAAACTATTTAAATGATAATCAATGGTTTTAGAAAAATTAAAAATATCTATTCTTACAAAAATAATAAAACCTAAAAAGGATAAAAACAACCAATTATAAAACTTATGTGATTTTATTTTTAAATAATTTGAATTAGAATTTAAGTATTCAAATGATAGGTAAAATAATACTTCGTAAATCAACAAAAAGCTAATGTTTGAGACTATTGTAACAAAAAATAAAAATAGAAAAAGTAATCTTTGAATATTTAATTGGTTCATAAAAACTCTATGCTAATTAAAAATCTTAACCAACATTTCCTTTAATAAATCGTGATTTGGTAACGAATTAGCACCTACACCTTTGCTTTTTACATCAATATCTCGCAATGTTGCTACAATTGAACTCACTTTTTTCATAGGATAGTTTTTTAAAGCAACATCATAATCCTTTAAGAAATAAGGACTAACACCCAAAACAGCAGCAACATTTTTAGGATTTTTATCTTTTAATCCATGATACTTCAACAGCTTTATAAAGAAACTAAAAACCAAACTTGTAGTCACAACCATCGGATTATCTTTTGGGTTATCCGCAAAATATTGTGCAATTTGATAGGCTTTCAATTGATTTCTTGAACCTAACGCATTTTGCAATTCAAAGACATTAAAATCTTTACTAAAACCAATATTTTCTTCGATATCCTTCGGATTAATGGTATGACCTTTTGGTAAAATAATTTGTAGTTTGTTCAATTCATTACTGATTCTGCTCAAGTCATTTCCTAGAAATTCAACTAACATTGCATTTGCTTTAGGTTCAATTGAATATCCTTTACCTTGTAAAACTCTTGAAATCCATGTACCAACTTGATTGTCGTACATTTTTTTACTTTCAAAAACTACTCCATGCTTGTCTAACAATTTGGTAACTTTTTTACGTTTATCGAGTGTTTTATATTTGTAAGCAAAAACTAAAACGGTTGTAGGTTGCGGATTTTCTACATAACTTTCAATTTTATCAATAGTTCGTGATAATTCTTGAGCTTCACGAACTACAACAACCTGTCTATCAGACATCATTGGAAAACGTTTTGCATTTCCAACAACATCTTCAATGGTCACGTCTCTTCCGTATAAAATAGTTTGATTGAAATCGCGTTCATGTTCTTGCAAGATATTTTGCTCAATATATTCGGTCAATTTATCAATATAATAAGGCTCATCACCCATTAAAAAATAAATAGGTTTGATATTTCCTGCTTTTATATCATTGATAATTTTTACAACTTCATCCATTATTATAAGTATTCAGTGTTCAGTAGCAGTTGGCAGTTTGTATAAATTAACTATTTTTGCTTCATGCAAAAACTCAATTTTCCAACATTTACGTTTCGGTTCAAAAATAGTGAAAATAAAGTAGCTATCTTCGATGAAATTAGGAAAAAATTTATCATTCTCACTCCAGAAGAATGGGTTCGTCAGCATGTAGTTCAGTTTTTATTACAAGAGAAAAACTATCCTAAATCGTATATTAACGTTGAAAAACTAATTAAAATTAATGATTTAAATAAGAGATATGATGTAGTTGTATATCAACCAAATGGAGAATTATTTTTATTAATAGAATGTAAGGCACCTGAGGTGAAAATATCACAACAAACCTTTGATCAAATTGCAAGATATAATTTAGTTTTAAAAGCCAAATATCTTATGGTAACTAATGGCTTAAATCATTATTTTTGCCAAATGGATTTTGAAAATGAAAAATACGTTTTTCTAAAAGAACTTCCTGAATTTGAAACTACAAATAAATAAATTTTGAAAAAAATCGCTGTCGTTGTATTGAATTGGAATGGTGTAAAATTGTTAGAACAGTTTCTGCCATCTGTCATTTCCTATTCTAGTGAGGCTTCAATTTATGTTGCCGACAATGCTTCTACGGATAATTCTATTCAATTTGTAAAAGATAATTATCCAACCATAAAAATCATCAAAAACGATGGGAATTATGGATTTTCAAATGGCTATAACATTGCTTTACAACAAGTTGAAGAAGAGTATTATTGTCTTTTAAATTCAGATGTTGAAGTTACAGAAAACTGGCTTACTCCTATCCTTTCCATATTTGAATCTGAAAGTGATGTTGCCATAATTCAGCCAAAAATTCTTGATTTTAAGAGCAAAGAATATTTTGAGTATGCAGGAGCAGCAGGCGGATTTATTGACAAATATGGATTTCCTTTTTGTCGAGGAAGAATTTTTGAAACTATTGAAAAAGATAACCTTCAATATAATGATGAAAAAGATATCTTTTGGGCTAGTGGTGCTTGTTTTTTCATTAGAAAAGAAGTGTTTAGAAATTTAAATGGTTTTGATGGCGATTTCTTTGCGCATCAAGAGGAAATTGATTTATGCTGGAGAGCATTCAACGTTGGATATAAAGCAAAATATACTTCAAAATCTATTGTTTATCATGTTGGAGGTGCAACTTTGAATGAAGGAAATCCGAAGAAAACATTTTTAAACTTTAGAAATTCTTTGTTAATGCTTTTGAAAAATTTACCAAAAAACAAATTGTTTTCAATAATCTTCCTTAGATTGGTCTTAGATGGAATCGCTGGAATAAAATTTATTTTTCAAGGAAAATTTAAACATTGCTTTGCAATTATAAAGGCACACTTTCATTTTTATCATTTGATTTCCAAAAACTTAAAGAAACGAAACTCTGTTCAAAAGGAAAATTACTTTCACACCAAAAGTATAGTTTACTCCTATTTTGTTAAAGGAGGCAAGGTTTTTGAGAGATAATTAACAATACTTTATAGTAAATGTACGTTTTAACAATCAAGAAATTGTAATTTTGCAATATCAAAAATCAAATTCATTATGAGAAAAGTAATTTTTATGTTTTCATTGGCTGCATTGACATTAACATCGTGTGGAACCAAAAAGAAACTAGCTGAATTAGAGCAAAAAAACAAAGACTGTCAGGATTTATTAAATTCTACAACAGTAAAATTAAATATGTGCTTAACAGAAAGAGAAGCACTTGAAAAACAAAACGAATATTTAAAGAAAAATAATTCCGAGTTGATAAATAATGTTGGGAATATGACAACATTAACTCAGCAAGGAGCTGCTAATATTGAAAAAGCATTAGAGTCTATTAAAGAAAAAGATTTGAAAATTTCTAGAATGCAAGATGCTTTAACTAAAAAAGATAGTGTTACGCTAGCATTGGTAACAAGTTTAAAAAGTTCGGTTGGAATTTCAGATCCAGATATTGAAGTTAATGTAGAAAAAGGTGTGGTTTTTATTTCTATTGCTGATAAATTACTTTTCAAAAGCGGAAGTTATGTAGTAAGTGACAGAGCTAAAGAAGTTTTGGCAAAAGTTGCTAAAGTAGTTAACGACAAACCAACATTTGAATGTATGGTAGAAGGTCATACAGATAGCGTTCCATTTACAGGTAATGCTGTTTTGTTAGACAACTGGGATTTAAGTGTAAAACGTTCCACTGCAATTGTTAGAGTCTTAACTAAAGATTTAGGTGTAAAACCTTCTCAATTAATAGCTGCTGGACGTGGAGAATATGTGCCATTAGTGGATAACAAAACTGCTGAAAATAGAGCGACTAATAGAAGAACTAGAATCGTTGTTTTACCAAAAATCGATGAATTCTATNCCTTGAGAAATCGAGGCGTTTTTTTTATATTATACCATAATTCAACGGAACCATATCTGCAACTTTCAACTGTGCTATATATCCGGAAAAAATGATGTTCTCTACATTGGAATTATTGCCAAACTGATCTACAAAAAAAGTATCGGTTTCAAAAATTATTCTTGATTGTTGTTTCTTCTTATATAACAAATTGAATTCGGCAATAAACTTCTTTCCTACTAATGATTTATCTTGTTTACTAACAATAACTTGTTTAGAATCAGATTCTCCAGTTATCTTAAAATGATTATTAGGATTGTCTTGAAACTTACCTACAAACAGAAGAAAATTGTCTTTGTCCCAAACATTGTTTACTAAATTTCTAAAAAAATGCAATTGGGATCCTTCATAACATTTTTGGCGTTGCTTTAGTATTTTAGGATTTGATTCGACTTCTTCGTATCGAGATAATCCTAAATAAAAACTTCTATATACTTCTGAAGAACTTATGCTAGTTGACAAAAACTTAACTTCAAAATCAACCAATTCGTAGTTTATTTTGTAACCTAAAAGTGCATTATTGATTATTAAAGGTTTGTCTGAATAAGCTTTGAAAGTATTTGTGGCCTCATCATAATCAAAATATAAATCGTCTTCATTTTCTATTTTAGCTTTTCTTCCAACTGTTGTTTGCCCTAAAAATTGTTCACGAAATAATTGTAATTTTTGCTTTCTTGAAAAGCGATCTTTTTTCAAAACAACTTCATTCAGAATGTTAACGACTTCTTTTAGAACTATATTAAGTTCTTTACCATTATCATAATCTTTGATATATTGCGTTTGATATCCGATAAAACTAACGGCTAAAATACTATTAATTTTACCTCCATATTGCAATTGAAATGCTCCATCTTTATCAGCTATTGTTGCAATTGAAGTTCCATCAAAATAAATGTTTGCACCCGGCAAAGGTTGATTTTTTTCATCAATAATTTTACCTTTTACAACTTGAGCAAAAGAAATAGAAGTAATGATGAAAAATACAAGAAGGAACTTCACTAATTTCATATTTACAAAATATCTAAACTTCCTTTTCCTTCACGAATTACCTCTGGCTCATATCCTGACAAATCGATTATTGTTGATGGAATATTATAACCATAACCTCCATCAATTACAACATCTACAATGTTTTGCCATTTTTCAAAAATCAATTCAGGATCTGTAGAATATTCTAAAACTTCATCTTCATCATAAATTGAAGTTGAAATGATTGGATTACCCAATTCTTTTACAATAGCGCGAATAATGTTATTATCGGGTACACGAATTCCAACCGTTTTTTTATTTTTGAATACTTTTGGCAAGTCATTATTTCCTGGCAAAATAAAAGTATAAGGTCCTGGAAGAGCGCGTTTAAGTAATTTAAAAGTTGAAGTGTCAATTTGTTTAACATAGTCAGAAATGTGACTTAAATCGTAACAAATGAAAGACAGATTGGCTTTTTCAAGTTTGATTCCTTTAATTTTTGCCACTTTTTCTAAAGCTTTTAAATTGGTAATATCACAACCTAATCCATAGACAGTATCGGTTGGATAAATTATTAAACCACCATTTTTTAAAACATCAACTACTTTTTTGATAGCTGATTCGTTGGGTTTATCGTCGTATATTTTTATAAATTGTGACATAAAATTAAGGAATATATAAAGGTAAAGATACCACAAAAAACATTAAGGTGAATTAGAATTTGATAGTTCTTTAATATCCCAAGTTTCTAAAATATAATAATTCCAAATTCCTTTTTTTACTTCAATACTAACTTGAAAATCATCTGGATTTTTATCTAAGTAAGGTTTGATATCTTCATAACTAACTCTTATCCTCTCTTTTTTACCTTTGAAAATAAATCTAATTAAATTAGAACCACTTCTTCCTGTTGAATGGTGAAAATCATAAACTTTTAAAGTGTAAGTTTCGATTAAACTATTATTTGATTCTATTTTATTAATACCATCAAAAATTATATTAGAAGGAATCCAAAAAAGCATTACTGCTAACATAAAATGCATCAGAAATAAAAATGGCAAATAAATTATTTTATGAAAAATATTTTTTTCCTTTCTTATTGTAGGCAAAATATCTTTCCAATCAATTGAAAGTATATTAAATTTTACTATTAAAAATAAACCGATAACTACTGGTATCCAAAAAACAAATAAATCATATCGATTATCACTACCTATATACTCAGATTCAAAGAAATAATAATGTATTACACCAATTACAAGAATAGCTATTAGAAATTTATATTGAATCTCTTCTCTCTTTTTTTCTATAGTTTTATTAATTTTAGTGGATTTACTTTTTGTAATTTTCATTTTTGTGTTACCCAATTACATCCAACTTTGCAAAGCGCAACAACAACTTTTTAATTCCACCAACATCAAATCGGATTTCAGCTTTTTTATCTGCTCCTACTCCTTCTAGATTAATTACTTCACCTTTACCAAAACGTTCATGCACAACTACATTTCCAATAGTAAGCTTATTGTCAAACAAATTGGAATTGGAATTACTCGGAGCATTATTTGAGACAGGTTTCAATTTACGAATATTTGCAGAAGAAACTGGTTCGTCACCATACTTCTTTGGTGGAGTTCCTGTCACGGGTTTTGCCAAACGTAATTTTGATTTATCAATATCACCAAAAATATCAATGTCCATCATTGGTTTATATCGATAACCTCCAGCATCACTTGGGTTTATGTATTCTAAATATTCTTCTTTAATTTCTTCTATAAAACGAGATGGCTCACTGTCTGTAAGTTTTCCCCAACGATAACGAGATTGCGCATAAGTAAGATACGCTTGATGCTCAGCACGAGTTAGAGCCACATAAAATAAACGGCGTTCTTCTTCAAGTTCACTTCTAGTATTTAAACTCATGGCACTTGGAAACAAATCTTCTTCCATTCCAACCACAAAAACATAAGGAAATTCTAGACCTTTAGCTAAGTGAATAGTCATAAGCGCTACCCTATCATCATCGCCAGTGTCGTTATCTAAATCGGTTGCTAATGCAACATCTTCCATAAACTCCGATAAAGCTCCACGTGCACCATCGATTTCTTTCTGACCCTCAATAAAATCTTTGATACCACCCATTAAAACTTCAATGTTTTCAATGCGTGCAATTCCTTCTGGAGTACCATCCTTTTTTAATTCTTGAACTAATCCAGTTTTTTTGGTAACATGATCGGTTAAATAAAAAGCATCTTGGTTTTCATTAATAACTTGAAAACTTTTAATCATGGTAACAAAATCTTGAAGCTTTGCTTTTGTTCCAGAATTTAATTTCAAATCAATTTTATCAATATGTTCCATGACTTCAAAAATGGAACGTTTATAATGATTGGCTGCAACCGTAAGTTTTTCTACCGTTGTATCGCCGATTCCTCTTGCAGGATAATTGATAACTCTAATTAAAGCTTCTTCATCTTTTGGATTAATAACCAATCTCAAATAACACAAAACATCTTTAATTTCCTTTCTTTGATAGAACGATAATCCACCATAAATTCTGTAAGGAATATCTCTTTTTCTTAAAGCATCTTCCATAGAACGCGATTGCGCATTGGTTCTGTACAAAATAGCAAATTGACCATTTAGCATTTGGTTTCGCATTTTTTGTTCAAATATTTCACCTGCTACAAAACGACCTTCTTCACCATCGGTAACACTTCTATGAACTTTTATTTTTGGACCGAAATCATTAGCTGTCCAAACAATTTTATCTAATTTGGTTTTATTCTTATCAATTATTGAATTGGCAGCTTCAACAATATTCTTGGTAGAACGATAATTTTGTTCCAATCTATAAGTCTGAACATTATCATAATCTTTTTGAAAATTCAAAATATTATTAATGTTAGCACCGCGAAAAGCATAAATACTTTGAGCATCATCACCCACAACACATATATTTTGAAATCTATCAGATAACGCTCTTACAATCAAATACTGAGAGTGATTTGTATCTTGATACTCATCTACCATTATATATCTAAATCTATCTTGATATTTAGCTAAAACATCTGGAAAGCGATTTAATAATTCGTTGGTTTTTAATAATAAATCATCAAAATCCATAGCTCCTGCTTTGAAACATCTATCAACATAATTGGCATAAACTTCACCCAATCGAGGCTTTTTAGACATCGCATCTTGTTCTTGAAGTTCCGGATTATTTAGATAAGCTTTTACAGTAATTAGTGAATTTTTATATGATGAAATCCTACTTAAAACTTGTTTTGGTTTGTAAACATCTTTATCTAATTGCATTTCTTTAATAATGGAAGAAATCAATCGAACAGAATCTTGAGTATCATAAATTGTAAAATTGGAAGGAAAACCCAATTTATCGGCTTCACTTCTAAGAATTCTTGCAAAAACGGAATGAAAAGTTCCCATCCAAAGGTTTTTAGCTTCGTTGGTTCCTACAATATCAGCGATTCGTTTTTTCATTTCACGAGCTGCTTTATTGGTAAAAGTCAAAGCTAAAATATTGAAAGCATCAACTCCTAAACCCATAAGATAAGCAATACGCATAGTTAAAACACGTGTTTTACCAGAACCTGCTCCTGCAATAATAATCATAGGACCATCTTTTTGTAAAACAGGTTGTTGTTGAGCTTCGTTGAGTTGGCTAATATATTTTTGCATCATAAGAATTCGTTCAATATAATTTTGAGATTTACAAAAATAGGTTTACTAACTATTAATAACAATATTTTATTACTTGATTTATTAACTATTTTTGTATCCAATTTAAAAAATGTTTTTCTTTGTACTTAATCATTAAGGGCTATATAGCCGTTTTAAATTTCTTATGAATACAGATAAAATTATTGAACTAGCATTTTACACATTACCAGCTTTAATTACAGGTGGAGTTGCTTTCTATTCTTTTCAAACCTTTTCAAATAGTGAAGAGAAAAGAAGGAGATTTCATTTACTTAAGGAAAATCAGAAACAATCTTTGCCAATAAAACTTCAAGCTTATGAACGATTAGCATTGTTATTAGAACGCATTAATCCTTCTAAATTATTGATTAGAGTTGCTCCATTAAATGATAATAAAAGTGATTATCAAAATTTATTGATTCATCACATTGAGCAGGAATACGATCACAATTTGACGCAACAAATATATGTTACAGATGAATGTTGGACAATGATTGTAACTGCAAAAAACACAGTAATTCAAAACATAAGAAAGACTACAATAAATCCTGAAGTTTCAAATGCTGATAAACTTAGAGAAACAATATTAAGTAATCTTTTTGAAAGTGGAGAGTCTGCAACTAATGTTGCATTAAGTTATTTAAAAACTGAGGTTAAAGATTTTTTATAATCTTTTGTATTTGATTTTGTTCTTCAATTGACAATTCTGGAAGTAACATTTTAAATTGATTCAAATACTTTTCGTCCTTTATTAACTTGCTAATTTTATCTCTAGCATATTTGGTGAACTGCCATTTGTGATGTGTTGTAGCGTTAACTAAATTTTTGAGAACTTCTTTATTTTCGGTGTAATTTGATAGTAAACTTTCAAAAGCATTTTGACGAATCGAACTTTCATAATTTGGCAAAGTATATTGAATTAATTCACTTAAAGCTTTTAAAGCAAAAATTGATGCTTTTTGATCATTGTCATGTGAATCTGAGTATAACAAACATGAAGTTAAATAAAGTATTCTTAATTCTTTGTCGTTTCTACCTTCCCAATTTTTAGCAATCTCTAAATATTTAGATTGCTCATTTGGGCAACTTCTCCATAACGTTATAAAGGCTGCCTGATTAGTTTCGTATGATTTATCATTTAATAACGTTTCAAATTCAGACTTAAAAGACTCAGGAACATTTTCAATTGATTGTGCCACAAATCTTCTAACAGTAATATCGTTAGATTTCATTGCTAAATCATACAATTCAGAAACTTTTTCAAAGGACTCATTTCTAATTTGATAAAGCGCTTCAACTTTCAATGCTGAATAACTATCAGATTTTAAAATTACTTTTAACAAACTGTATTTGTCTTCCAATTTGGATTTTCTTTCATATTGCAATTTCAATAAATCACGCATGAATCCATTTTTAGTCAAAAGAAAATTAATATCATTTGCAGGATACTTATAATCCTCCAACCAAACTTTTTTGAAATTTTCAGTATCAAAATTAGATACTTTTCTAATTTCGGCTAGAAAGTCTTCTGTTTCAACATTTTTATATTGGTATTTCTTTAAATAATTTTTAACCGCTTTTCTAAACTTCTTTTCTCCAATTGATTCTCTTATAAAATGTAAAGCCCAAGCACCTTTTTGATAAAAACTTAATGAGCTTGCTTTTTCATTCATTATCGGAATTGTATCGGTTTTAGTTGCAACTTTCAAACGATTGGCGTAACTAAATAATTGGTTATAAAAATAATCGTCACCAAAAACTTTTCGTTCGGCAAGCAATGCATAATAAGTTGCAAATCCTTCTTGAAGCCAATGATGTTTGCCAGATTTTGCAGTAACCAAATCGCCAAACCATTGATGTGCCAATTCATGTGCATTGACATTCAAATAATTTCTATCATTAAATCCGCTTTCATCAACCACATAATCTTGTGAGAAAATCGTTGCTGAAGTATTTTCCATTCCAGCATAAAGAAAATCCTCTACTGGAACTTGACGATAAACTTTCCATGGATACTTCACTCCTATTTCTTTTTCAAGAAAATCAAAAATGGTTTTAGAATCTTTGTAGGTATATTGATATTTATCTTCATCAATAGGTTTGTAATAGTTAGTTAGTGTGATATTAGAATTGGAAATTTCAAATTTTGAGTCAAATTTTCCAATGGCAAACATCGCGAGATAAGATGACATTGGTTTTTGCATAATATATTTCCAAGTTTTTAATTTGCCATTATCGTCAACAGCATTTAAAACACCATTAGAAATTGCAGTAAATTTTTTATTAAAGGTAATAGAAATAGAAAAAATCATTTTCTCATTTACATCATCAAAACTTGGTAACCAATGACTTGTATATTTTCCTTGACCTTGTGTCCAAATTTGTTGTCCATTATCAATTCCTGTGAAATAAACTGTTTGCTTTGGAGTTGAACTATAGGTTAAAGTCAATACATTTTTACCTTTTTTGAATCCTTCAAATAGCAATAACTTTTTATCAGTTGCTTTATATTTTACTGATTCTCCATTGATAATTATACCATAAAACGTCATGTTTTTAGCATCAATTGCAATGGTATCAATCTTTTCTTTTACTTTAAAAAGATAGGTAACTTTACCAGAAATAGATTTGGTTTCAAAAACTGGTGCAACTTCTGCATCACATTTTATAAAATCAACTTTTGGAGTTTGTTGACCAAAAGTTAAAGTAGAAAAGAAAAAAAACAGTAAATATTTCATACATTTTATAATTGAATTACAAATATAGTCATTGAAATTGAAATTGAAATTCTATCTTCGCATTACTAATTTTAATGTTGAATATTCAATATTGAATTACGAATTTTGAAATTGTAAAATGTCAAATAATCCATTACAAACTCCTATCGAATATCTAAAAGGTATTGGTCCTTCTCGTGGCGAATTGCTTCGAAAAGAACTCAATATTCATCGCTATGGAGATTTAATGAATTTATTTCCAAATAGATACATTGACAGAACTCGATATTATAAAATCAATCAACTACAAGAAACAACAGCCGAAGTTCAAATTATTGGCAAAATAATTCATGTGAAAACAGTTGAATTTGGTAAAAATCAAAAAAGATTGGTAGCCACATTTACTGACGAAACTGGTCAAATGGATTTAACATGGTTTCAAGGTGTAAAATGGATTCGTGAAAGCATAAAACTTAACGAAACCTATGTTATTTTTGGAAAAATAGCCGATTTTAAAGGACAATTTTCAATGGCTCATCCAGAAATGGAATTATTAGCCGAGCACAAAGCAAGTTTGAGAAGTGCCATGCAACCGGTTTATCCAAGTACCGAAAAACTAACGCAACGTGGCATTACTAATAGAGTTGTAAACAAAGCCATGCAACAACTTTTTATTGAAACCAAAGCTCAATTTATAGAAACATTGCCATCCAATATTTTAGGAAACTTGAAATTGATTTCTAAAAATGAGGCAATGTTTAACATTCATTTTCCGAAAAGTCAGGAACTTTTGGTAAAAGCCCAATTCCGGTTAAAATTTGAAGAATTGTTTTTTATTCAATTGCAATTAATCACAAAAAACTTAATCCGAAAACATAAAATTAAAGGTCATCCTTTTGATAAAGTTGGGACAAATTTTACCGATTTCTACAACAATCATTTACCATTTGAATTGACCAATGCTCAAAAAAGAGTGATTAAAGAAATTAGAAACGATATGGGAAGTAATGCTCAAATGAATCGTTTGCTTCAAGGAGATGTTGGTTCTGGCAAAACAATTGTGGCTCTAATGTGTATGCTTTTAGCAAAAGATAATGGTTTTCAAAGTTGCTTGATGGCGCCAACAGAAATTCTTGCCAATCAACATTTTATTGGATTATCAGAATTAGCTAAAGACTTGAATATTAATATAAGAATATTAACTGGTTCAAGTAAAACTTCAGAAAGAAAAATCATTCATGAAGAACTTGAAAATGGTACTTTAGATATTATCATCGGAACTCATGCGTTGCTAGAAGATAAAGTGAAATTTCATAATTTAGGATTGGCAGTAATTGATGAACAACATCGTTTTGGTGTAGAACAACGTTCTAAATTATGGAAGAAAAACGAAATACCACCACACGTTTTGGTTATGACGGCTACACCTATTCCAAGAACTTTGGCCATGAGTTTGTATGGTGATTTAGATATTTCAGTAATAGATGAATTGCCACCAGGAAGAAAACCAATTCAAACGGTACATCGATTTGACTCCAACCGATTAAAAGTATGGAAATTCTTGAAAGATGAAATTGCAAAAGGAAGACAAGTTTATATCGTTTATCCACTGATTAATGAAAGTTCAACTCAGGATTATAAAGATTTGATGGATGGTTATGAAAGTATTTCTCGAGATTTCCCTTTGCCACACTATTCCATTTCAATTGTTCACGGACAAATGAAACCCGCCGAAAAAGAATCCGAAATGCAACGATTTGTAGCCGGAAAAACAAATATTATGGTTGCAACAACGGTTATCGAAGTTGGTGTTAACGTACCAAATGCAAGTGTTATGGTTATTGAAAGTGCCGAACGATTTGGATTATCGCAGTTGCATCAATTGCGCGGTCGTGTTGGTCGTGGTGCCGATCAAAGTTATTGTATTTTGATGACATGTTTCAAATTGAGTAACGATAGTAAAACTAGATTAGATACCATGTGCAAAACCAACGATGGATTTGAAATTGCTGAAGTCGATTTGAAACTTCGTGGTCCAGGAGATATTTTAGGAACACAACAAAGTGGAATTTTAAACTTACAAATAGCGGATTTAGTAAAAGACAGAGATATTTTAATGGTTGCACGCGAGTATGCTATAAAACTTTTAAAAGACGATGCATCAATGGAAAAACCGGAACATCAAAATCTTAGAAACATTTTTATCGAAATGAGTTCGAAGAAAAATATTTGGAATTATATTAGTTAAAAAAGATACAAATTTTAAAAACCTTTTAAACTTTACAAATGGTACAATACAACCCAAAAGATTGGATAACTTTTATTTTCAAATTTCATAAATCGGATACTTTTCGTCAATTATTACCGATGATGTTTTTTATAGGAGTCTATTCAGGTGCAATTGCTTTTTTAGAAATAGAGTTTTGGAATTTATCTGAAAAAAGTCATGTTAAGAATTTAACTCTTATGCACACAACTGTAGGATTTGTTTTGTCTTTATTACTTGCTTACAGAACCAATACAGCATATGATCGTTGGTGGGAAGGACGAAAACTTTGGGGTTCATTGGTCAATAATTCCAGAAATTTGGCCATAAAACTTTCGGCAATTTTAAAAGAAGACAAAGACCGAAACTATTTTAGAAGGTTAATTCCAGCTTATGCTTCTATTTTACAAAAACATTTAAGTGATGAAGATACTGCCAAAGAATTATTTGAAGGTTTAGATTTACAAATTGATCATCACAAGCATTATCCAAATCAAGTAGCAAAAATGATTTTTAATAAAGTAAACGAACTATATACTTCTGGGAAAATTACTGGTGACCAATTGAGAATTCTGAATTCTGAATTGCAATCATTTACAGATGTTTGTGGAGCTTGCGAACGAATAAAAAACACTCCAATTCCTTATTCATATAGTGCATTTATCAAAAAATTTATTTTCTTTTTTGTCATGACATTACCCTTCGGATTTGTTTTTAGTTTAGGTTATTATGTTATTCCTGTTGTGATTTTTATTTTCTATGTTTTAGCAAGTTTAGAATTAATTGCCGAAGAAATTGAAGATCCATTTGGAGGTGACGAAAATGATTTGCCAACTGCCAAAATCGCTTCTAATATTAAAAAACATGTTGAAGAATTATTATAAATCAATTATTTTATTATTTATTTATTCAAAAGTTAAATAAAAGTCAATAAAGCACATTATTCTTTTCATAAAAGGTAATTTTGTTATTCTATATTTGTATAGACAAATAACACTTTTTATCCAGAGATTTTATGAAAGTTAAAAACATTGCCATCGCTTTATTTATTATTTTAATTGGAGGATTAATAGCTTATAGAATAACCAAAAATAGCAGCGAAACCGATAAAGGTAAAGGAAAAGGTGATAAAAAACCTCCTGTTTCAGTATCTGCAATAGTTGCTGAATCTAAAGACTTCTCAAATGCCTTAACTCTTTCAGGTTCTATTGAAGCCAATGAGCAAATTGAAATAAGAAGCGAAGTTTCAGGAATTGTTGAAAATATTGCTTTTAAGGAAGGTTCAAACGTTAGTAAAGGACAACTTTTATTTAAAGTCAATGATATCGAACTGAGAGCGCAATTAGCTCAAGCCAATACAAGACAAAATTTAGCTTCTGAAAATGAAAGGCGTGCTAAATTATTACTTCAAAAAGAAGCCATAAGTCAAGAAGAATACGATATTGCAAGTGCAGATTTTAGAACTGCTCAATCCCAAACACAACTCATTCGTGCTCAAATTGCGAAAACATCTGTTAGAGCGCCTTTTTCAGGTAAAATTGGTTTGCGTTCTATTTCACCTGGAACCTACATCACTCCTGCTACTCTAGTTGCCAAATTAGTTAGTACAAATCCATTAAAAATTACGTTTTCTATTCCAGAAAAGTATGCCTCAGAAATCAAAGTAAATTCAGAAATTAAATTTACTGTAAATGGTTTACCTGAAAAATATAGCGCAAAAATTTATGCTATTGAACCTGAAATCGAAACGACAACAAGAACTTTAAGCATCAGAGCAATTGCACAAAACACTGGCGGAAAACTTCTTCCAGGTACTTTTGCTAATGTAGAATTACCTTTAAATACCATTAAGGATGCTATAGTTGTTCCAACAGAAGCGATTATTCCAATTCAAGGCGGAAAGAAAGTTTTTATTGCCAACAATGGAAAAGCCAAAGAAATCATGGTAGAAACATTGACTAGAACCGATAAAGAAATTGTAATTACTTCTGGTTTGAAAGTTGGTGATACGGTTCTTACTTCTGGTGTAATGTCTTTAAAAAATGATGATGCTATAAAAGTTAAAACCAAAAATTAAGAATTAATTAATAATTTGAATTTTAAAAAATATAATTCTTAATTCACAACTTTAATCCTATGAGTTTATCAACGCTAAGTATAAAAAGACCTGTTTTTACCATTGTTATCAATTTGACCATTATTTTATTTGGAATAATTGGCTATAGTTATTTGGGTGTAAGAGAATTTCCATCTATCGATCCAGCGCAAATTAATGTTAGAACTAATTATACTGGTGCCAACTCAGATATCATTGAATCTCAGATTACAGAACCTTTAGAAAAAGCTATTAATTCTATTGACGGAATTAGAAATATTACTTCATCTAGTAATCAAGGTTCGAGTAATATTAACATCGAATTTAAACTGGAGAAAAACCTTGAAGAAGCTGCCAATGATGTTCGAGATAAAGTATCGCAAGCTATTCGAAGTTTACCACAAGATATTGATGCACCGCCAGTAGTTTCAAAAGCTGATGCTGATTCGGATCCAATTGTGACAATGACAGTTCAAAGTGAAACAAAAGATGCTTTACAACTTAGTGATTATGCCGAAAATGTAATTGCAGAACGATTACAAACTATTCCTGGTGTAAGTAGCGTTCAAATTTGGGGACAAAAAAGATATTCCATGAGAATTTGGATTGATCCTGTAAAATTGACTTCTTATGGTGTGACAGTTTCCGATGTTAGAAATGCTTTAAATAGTCAAAACGTTGAACTACCTTCTGGGAAATTAACTGGTGCGAATACTGAATTAACAGTTAAGACTTTAGGGAATTTATCAACAGCTGAAGAATTTAATAATATCATCATAATTTCAGATAATTCTAGAGTGGTTCGTTTGAGTGATGTTGGAAAAGCTGAATTAGGTCCAGAAAACTTAGAAACTAGATTTACAGGTTCGGGAAAACCTATGGTTGGATTGGCTGTTATTCCGCAACCAGGAACAAACTATTTGGATATTGCTAACGAGTTTTACAAAAAATATGATGTTTTAAAGAAAGAATTACCTTCAGATATTGAATTAAATATTGCTTTAGATAATACTATTTTTATCAAAAAATCGGTTGTAGAAGTTGCTGAAACACTTTTGATTTCAATCATTCTTGTAATTTTAATCATCTTCTTATTCTTTAGAGATTGGTCTATTGCATTCCGACCTTTAATTGATATTCCTGTTTCGCTTATTGCTACGTTTTTTATAATGTATTTATGTGGGTTTTCGGTAAATGTTTTAACGCTTCTTGCCATCGTATTAGCAACAGGATTGGTTGTTGATGACGGAATTGTTGTAACAGAAAACATATTCAAAAAAGTGGAAGAAGGCATGTCGCCAATTGAAGCTGCCATAAAAGGTTCTAATGAAATTTTCTTTGCTGTAATTTCTATTTCGATCACTTTGGCAGCGGTATTTTTACCAATCATATTTCTCGAAGGTTTTGTCGGACGACTATTTAGAGAATTTGGTGTTGTCATTGGAGCTGCCGTATTGATTTCAGCATTCGTATCATTGACATTAACACCAATGCTGAATGCCTATTTGATGAAAGGTGGTGAACAAAAGAAAACACGTTTCTATGAATTTACAGAACCTTATTTTGTTAGTTTAAATAAAGGATATGCAGAAGCTTTGACGAGTTTTATGAAGAAAAAATGGTTGAGTTTTCCAATTCTAATTGTTTGTATTGGACTAATTGCCTTATTTTTTACAATAATTCCGAAAGAAACAGCACCATACGATGATAGAAGTTTAGTTGTAGTAAGTGTTACTGCTCCAGAAGGTGCGACTTATGAATATACCGACAGATTCATGCAAGAATTATCAGGATTAATAAATGATTCTATTCCTGAAAAGAAGATTGCACTTGTTATAACAGCTCCTGGATTTTTATCTTCATCTGTAAATACTGGTAGAATTCGTTTGGCTTTAAAAGATCCGGAAGATAGAGAAGCTTCACAAAAGGAAATTGCTGAACGTTTCACCAAACTGACAAAGAAATATTCGGAAGCTAAAACTAATGTTTCCGAGCAACCTACAATTTCAGTAAACAGAAGAGCTGGTTTACCAATTCAGTATATCATTCAAGCTCCAAATTTTGAAAAATTACGAGAAAAAATTCCACAGTTTATGGATTTGGCTAATCAGAACGAGACTTTCTCAACGGTTGATGTGAATTTAAAATTCAACAAACCTGAAATCAATGTTACCATCGACAGAGAAAAAGCAGAGAGTTTAGGGATTTCTGTATTGGATGTTGCGCAAACATTACAATTATCCTTGAGCGGACAACGTTTTGGATACTTCATGAAAGATGGAAAACAATACCAAGTGATTGGCCAATTTGAAGAAAAAGACCGTAACAAACCATTAGATTTAACCTCAATGTTTGTTAAAAGCAAAAATGGAACTTTAATTCAAATGGACAATGTGGTAAAAGTTGAAGAGCAAAGCAATCCGCCACAATTATTTCATAACAATAGGTTTATGTCGGCTACAATTTCTGCAGGATTAGCTCCAGGAAAAAGTATGGGTGATGGAATTGATGCTATGAATGACATTAAAGAAAAAGTTTTAGATGCTTCATTTACAACTGATTTAGGTGGTGAATCAAGAGATTTTGTCGAAAGTAGTTCGAATACATTATTTGCATTCGGATTAGCATTATTATTAATTTACTTAATTCTTGCAGCACAATTTGAAAGTTTTATCGATCCGTTTATTATTATTTTGACCGTTCCGATGGCAGTTGCTGGAGCGTTATTTTCATTGTGGTTATTTGGTCAAACATGGAATATTTTCAGTCAAATTGGAACTGTAATGCTAATTGGACTCGTCACCAAGAACGGAATTTTAATTGTCGAATTTGCCAATCAATTACGAGAACAAGGAAAAACAAAATTTGAAGCCATCATTGAAGCTTCCGAAGCGCGTTTGCGTCCAATTTTAATGACGAGTTTAGCGATAGCTTTAGGTGCACTTCCCATTGCAATGTCGCTTGGAGCTGCTTCTACAAGTAGAATTGGTATGGGAGTTGTTATTGTGGGCGGAACTTTATTTTCATTAATCCTAACACTTTTTGTAATTCCTGCCATATATTTAATGTGGTCGAGAGCCAAAAAACACCGACCTGAATTTGATAATTTAGATGCACTTGAGAAATAAATTTTAAACTTATGAAATTAGATTTTATATATATATCATTACTATTTTTATTAGGTTCTCAACTTCAAGCCCAAGAAGTTTTGAAATTGGAAGATGCCGTGAAAATTGCTTTAGAAAACAATTACGACATCAAGATTGCTAAAAACAATTTGAAAATTGATGAAACAAATTCCACAGCAGGAAATGCAGGAATGTTGCCCACTGTAAGTGCAAATGTTGTAAATAATAATAGCGTTTTAAATACAACACAAACCCAAGCAAGTGGTGAAGAACGTACCTTAGATAATGCAAGAAATTTGAGTTTGACTTATGGAGTTGGATTAGATTGGACCATATTTGATGGAATGCGAATGTTTGCTCGTAGAGAACAATTGAAAATATTACAAAAACAAGGTGAAGCTGAATTGAAATTGGCAATAATTACAAAAGTTAGCGATGTTTATACTACTTATTTTGATTTAGTTCAGCAACAACAACAAATCAAAGCGTTAGATACTGCAATTGTGATTTCAAATCAAAGATTGACAACTGCTCAGAATCGCTATTCTATTGGAAAAGCAGCCAAATTAGAAGTTTTAAATGCGCAAGTAGATTTGAATACTGATATTAGTTCGCGATTGAAGCAATTAGAATTATATCAAAATTCTAAAATTAGATTGAATGAGATTTTAGCAAGAGACACTAAATCAGAGTTCAAAGTAGAAGATGAAATCACAATTGATGCTTCACTAAAATATGATGAATTGAAAACTCTTTCTGAAAAACAAAATCCACAATTGCAAGCTCAAAATTTAGAAAAAAACAATGCCGAACTTCAATTAAAGCAAGTAAAAGCTGGAAGATATCCAACAGTTAGAATAAATTCTGGATATAATTTTACTCGATCTGAAGCTTCCTTAGGATTTGTTACACAATCATCTGGGCGAGGTTTTGTTTATGGAATAAATGCTTCATTACCAATATTTGATGGGTTCAATCAAAATAGAAATGAAAAAGTAGCCAAACTGGAAGTTGAAAATGTTGAAAATACCATTAATCAACAAAAAATAGCTTTAGAATCGCAACTTAGTATGGCATTTCAAAGCTATTTAACCAATCTAGAATTAACAAAGCTTGAAGAAAATAATAGCCAAATTGCAAAACAAAATTTGGATATAACCTTAGCTAAATTTAAAATTGGTACCATCACTCCTATTGAATATAGAACAGCTCAATTAAATTATGTAAATGCGCTTGTTCGATACAGCAATGCACAATATCAAACGAAACTTTATGAAATAAGTTTGAAAGAACTAAGTGGTACATTAGGTTTTTAATACATATAAGTAACTCAAACTACTTAAATATATTTTAAATAATAAGCTACATTGTGTATCTTTGCAACCTTATTTAAATATAGATAATAATGAAGATTTCTTACAACTGGATAAAACAATTCTTAAAAATCGATTTACCTTCTGCTGAAGTATCAGATATATTGACAGATTTAGGTCTTGAAGTAGAAATAGTTGAAAAGTATCAATCCGTAAAAGGAGGATTGGAAGGCGTTGTTGTTGGTCATGTTTTAACTTGTGAAAAACATCCAGATGCAGACAGGCTTAATATTACAACTGTCGATTTAGGTGACGGAACTCCTATTCAAATTGTTTGTGGCGCTACTAATGTAGCTGCTGGACAGAAAGTGCCTGTTGCAACTATTGGTACAAAACTTCTTGATAAAGACGGAAATGAATTTGAAATCAAAAAAGGAAAAATTCGTGGACAAGAAAGTCATGGAATGATTTGTGCCGAAGACGAATTAGGTTTAGGAACAAGTCATGATGGAATTATGATTCTTGATTCGGATTTAATTACTGGAACACCTGCAGCAAAAGTATTTGATATCGAAAATGACGAAGTATTTGAAATTGGATTAACACCAAATCGTGCCGATGCAATGTCACACATGGGCGTTGCTCGTGATTTACGTGCTGCTTTGATTCAGAAAAACGCTTCTTTGGAATTAATAACTCCTTCGGTTTCAAAATTTAAAGTTGATAAACGTACCTTAAAAATTGATATTGATGTTAAGGATTCCTCTTTAGCTCCAAGATATTGTGGTGTTACCATTTCTGGAATAAATATAAAACCTTCGCCAAGTTGGTTACAAAATAGATTGAAAGCTATAGGATTAAATCCAAAAAATAATGTTATTGATGTTACAAATTATGTATTGCATGAATTAGGACAACCACTTCATGCATTTGATGCAGCAAAAATAAACGGAAAAGTAACTGTAAAAACTGTTGCATCTGGAACAAAATTTACAACTCTTGATGATGTTGAACGTACTTTACACGAAGAAGATTTATTAATTTGTGACGATAATGGTCCAATGTGCCTGGCTGGTGTTTTTGGTGGGAAAAATTCGGGAGTTTCTGAAACAACTTCTTCTATATTTTTGGAAAGTGCTTACTTCAATCCTGTAACTATTCGTAAAACGGCAAAACGTCATACCTTGAGTACGGATGCTTCTTTTCGTTTTGAAAGAGGAATTGATCCGACGATTACAGAATATGCGTTAAAACGTGCTTCATTATTAATTCAAGAAGTTGCTGGTGGTGAAATTACTTCGGACATTATTGATGTTTATCCAAAGAAAATTGAAGATTTTACCGTTTTCTTAAATTATGAGAAAGCATTCAAACTGATTGGTCAAGAACTTCCAAAAGAAACTATCAAAAAAATTGTTGCTTCATTAGATATTAAAGTAAATAACTCTTCTGATGCTGGTTTGGGTTTAATTATTCCAGCTTATCGAGTTGATGTTCAAAGAGAAGTTGATGTTATTGAAGAAATTTTGAGGGTTTATGGATATAATAACATTACGTTTTCAAAAAAATTAAATGCCACTGTAGCAAAATCTGCTAGAACAGAAGATTATAAGGTTCAAAACATCATTGCATCACAGTTGAATTCTTTTGGATTTCACGAAATGATGGCCAATTCATTGACAACTCCAGACTATATTCAGCTTTCAGATATGTTAAAAGATGAGTATAATGTGACTATGTTGAATCCGTTGAGTAGCGAATTATCTGTGATGAGACAATCAATGTTATTCTCTGGATTAGAGGCGATTTCGTACAATATAAATAGAAAAAATAGCGATTTAAAATTATTTGAATTCGGAAAAAGCTACCGCAAATTACTATCTGGCTACAATGAAAAGAAACATTTAACCATATTTGTTTCAGGAAATCGAGTTTCAGAAAGTTGGACAAATGTTCAAAAACCTACAGATTTCTTTTTATTTAAAGGATATGTAAACTCAATTTTATCGCGATTAGGATTTGATAAAACCCAAAATTTACCTGTAGAAAGCGATATTTTTTCAGAAGGAATTGCATTTGCATTAGGAAATGATACATTAGTTGAAATGGGAACCGTTAAGAAATCTATTTTGAAACATTTTGACATTAAGCAAGAAGTTTTTTATGCAGAATTCAACTGGGATTTGGTAATTAAATTGCTTTCCAATAAAATTAAGTTTACTGCAATTCCTAAATATCCTGAAGTTAGAAGAGATTTTGCTTTGTTAGTAGATACCAACGTAGCTTTTGAAGCTATTTACAAAGTAGCTCGTCAAACAGAGAAATCACTTCTAAAAGACATTAATTTATTTGATGTTTATGAAGGCAAGAATCTACCACAAGGCAAAAAATCTTATGCTGTTAGTTTTACAATTCAAGATACTACCAAAACATTGACCGATGTTCAAATTGATAAAATCATGAGCAAACTTCAATCTAATTTCGAAAGTGAATTAGGAGCACAATTAAGATAACAGAAAATGAAATAAATAAAGAAACCCATCTCAATTGAGATGGGTTCCTGATTTTAACCAAACAAAATAACAACCTTATGCTTTTGGTGTTACAACGCTATCAACAACGTGAATAACTCCATTAGATTGATTTACATCTGAAATAGTAACTTTTGAACTGTTTCCGTTTTCGTCAGTTAAATAAATATCTTTACCTTTCATCCAAGCTGTTAAAGTTCCACCTGAAACTGTTTTTAATGTTGCTTTTCCATTTCCTTTTTTTATCAAATTCATTAAATCCGAAGCATTTAATTTACCTGCAACTACATGATAAGTCAAGATAGTTTGTAACGTTTTTAAATTTTCTGGTTTCAATAAAGTTTCAATAGTTCCTTTTGGTAATTTGTCAAATGCTGCATTAGTTGGGCAAAAACGGTGAATGGTCCTTTTGATTGTAATGTTTCTACTAGACCAGCAGCTTTTACAGCCGCAACTAAAGTGGTGTGGTCTTTTGAGTTTACAGCATTTTCAACAATATTTTTTGAAGGATACATTGGTGCACCACCAACATTAACTGTTTTTTCTTTTTGAGCAAAAGTTAATGTTGTTGCAAAAAGAGATAAGGACAATACTAAAGCTGAAAAAATGTTTCTAGTTTTCATAATAATTTATTTTTTAAAAGTTTATACAAGCATTTACGCTGATACTTTTCTTTTGGTTTTATAATGATGAAAATTAACATTAGTTTAATAAATGAATTTTGATGAAAAATTTTTCAAATTCATACTAATTAATTAATTTAAAAACTATTGAAAAGGTAGTACATTCATTTAAATAAAGTAAAATCATGTTACTAAAAAACAGAACCTTGGTTGAAGAGTTGTTGATGAACAGAAAAAAAACACTATCAGAACAGCAACTTCTTGAGGAAGTATATTCCATTTTAAACCAAAATGAAATAGAACTAGAGCGAATTTCGAACAACTGGAAAGGTGAAAGTTCAACAAATTCTAATGATTTTAACTTTAGTTTATTGGAAACACAGAAAATATTTCATGAAAATCAAATCAAGAAAATTTGCATAGACTACCGTTTACGCTTTTTGAAAAGTTCTCTTTTTGCAAATAAAATACCCGAAGAAGCTGTAACCAAGATTAATGCTTTAGAAAAAGACCACAATATAAAATTAGATGGATTCAAAATTGTTGCTCCAAGCAAAGCATTCAATTTAAAGAATTATGATGATCCGCTTCTTTTTGTTCCTATTGGAAATGACTATTATTATTTTATACACCAATGGGGCAATGATTTGGCTTGGTACAGAAAACTTATGGTTTTGCCATTTAAAAATATTGTATACTTTCTATTGTTCTGTTTGATTGTAAGTTTGATGGCAACCTACCTAGCTCCTACCAACAATTTGAGTAAGTCAGTTTCTCTCGCTCCATTAATTATTTTTTTATTCCTATTTAAATCTATGGTGGCTTCTATTGGCTATTATTTTTTCATGATGGGAAAAAACTTTAATAATTTGATTTGGAACCGACCTTTTAAGGAAAACTAGTATAGTTTAAGTTTGTCTTTGTAATAATCTCAGAATGTTATCGTTATAAAAGTATATTGAGTGATTACAAATAAATATAACTTCTAAATATATTATTATGATAGACGAAAAAGATTTTAATAACTTAAACAAACCTAGAAGTAAAAAGTTACATCCAAAAATAGATTTGACAGCAATGATTAGCATTTCATTTTTGTTAATAATCTTTTTTATGGTTACTATTGAATTATCTAAACCTAAATCAATGAGTTTGGGTCTACCTAATACATGTGGTGAAATTACGTGTGGAATTAGTTGTGGTCCAAGACCAGATAGAGTCATTACCATTTTACTTGATGATAATGATGAAATGATTACTTATCAAGGCTTACTTGAAGTTCCTGAAGAAAAACCTAAAACCTTAGTTTACGGAAAAGATGGCATTAGAAATCAGTTATTAAAGCTAAATAAAATAATTATTGAACAAATAGGCGATCGTGAACGAGGAGCGATAGTTATCATCAAACCTAGTAAGCAATCCAATTTTGGTAATTTGGTTTCTATTTTAGATGAAATGGCTATTACAAATATCCAAACTTATGCTATTGTCAATGATTTTACTCCTGAAGAAAATAATTTATTAGCAATTAATTGATACAAAAAAAGCTCCCAATTTCTTGAGAGCTTTTAAAGTATTTTAGAAAATCATAGAATTATTTTCCTCCTTTTTCCATTTTAGCTTTTAATTCAGCTAAGATATCATTGTTATCTCCTAAAGTTGAAGCTTGATTATTATTGTTAGAAGCAGCAACTGATTCTGAAGCAGCTTTAACATTTTTCTCTTCTTCTTCTCTAAAGATAGCAGTATGAGAAGCAACAACTCTTTTGAATTCTTTATTGAACTCAATTACTTTGAATTCAGCTTCGTCACCTTTTTTCAATTTTTTACCATCTTCTTTTTCTAAGTGACGTGTTGGAATAAATGCAACAACATCATCTCCGAAATCTACAGTAGCACCTTTGTCAACGATTTCAGCAATTGTTCCTGCGTGGATAGTTCCAACAGCAAATGCATCTTCATGTTTGTCCCAAGGATTAGCAGTAGTTTGTTTGTGACCTAAAGATAATTTACGTCCGTCAACATCTAATTCTAATACTACTACATCTAGTTTGTCACCTACGTTAACAAATTCTGATGGATGTTTGATTTTCTTAGTCCAAGATAAGTCAGAGATGTAAACTAATCCATCAATTCCTTCTTCAAGTTCTACGAAAATACCAAAGTTTGTAAAGTTTCTAACGATCCCTGTATGTTTAGAACCTACTGGGTATTTAGAAGTGATATCAGTCCATGGATCTTGAGTCATTTGTTTGATACCTAATGACATTTTTCTTTCGTCTCTGTCAAGAGTTAAAACAACTGCTTCAACAACATCACCAACTTTTACGAAATCTTGAGCACTTCTTAAGTGAGTAGACCAAGACATTTCAGAAACGTGGATTAAACCTTCAACACCTTCAGCAACTTCAATGAAAGCACCGTAATCAGCGATAACTACTACTTTACCTTTCACTTTGTCACCAACTTTAAGTTCAGCACCAAGTGCATCCCATGGGTGAGCATTTAATTGTTTCAATCCTAATTGGATTCTTGTTTTTTCGTCATCAAAATCAAGGATAACTACGTTCAATTTTTGATCTAATTCAAGAACTTCACTTGGGTGATTGATTCTTGACCAAGAAAGGTCAGTAATGTGGATTAATCCATCAACACCACCTAAGTCAATAAACACACCATAAGAAGTAATGTTTTTAACAACACCTTCTAATACTTGTCCTTTTTCTAATTGACCAATAATTTCTTTTTTCTGAACTTCGATATCTGCTTCGATAAGCGCTTTGTGCGATACAACAACATTTTTGAATTCATGGTTGATTTTCACAACTTTAAATTCCATGTTTTTGTTTACGTATACATCGTAATCACGGATTGGTTTCACATCAATTTGTGAACCTGGTAAAAATGCTTCAATTCCGAAAACATCTACAATCATACCACCTTTAGTTCTACATTTAACAAAACCTGTAACAATTTCACCAGTTTCGTTAGCAGAAATAACTCTATCCCATGATTTGATAGTTCTAGCTTTTCTGTGAGATAATACTAATTGACCTGTTTTGTCCTCACGAACATCAATTAATACTTCTACTTTGTCACCCACTTTTAAGTTTGGGTTGTAACGGAATTCGTTTAATGAAATAACACCTTCCGATTTTGCATTAATGTCAACAATTGCGTCTCTGTCAGTGATTCTAACTACCACACCTTCTACCACTTCTTCTTGATCAGTAGAGATGAAAGTTTTAGTAACTAAATCTTCAAATTCTTGTAAGTTTTTTTGATCTACTGCATCAATTCCTTCTGCGTAATTGTGCCAGTTAAATTCATTTAAAAACGCTTGTTGTTCTTTGTTTAATTCAGACATGCTGATAAAAAATTTGTATTTTGTTTTTCGTGAGTTTCTTTAAGCGATAGAAAAACAAAAGTGTTTTACATAAATAATTGATTTCCAAACGAAACTCTACTCTACATTTTGGACTGCAAAAGTACTACTTTTTTATGTATCTGCAAATAAAGATTAAAGAAAATAAAGCATCAATCTTAGTTTTTCCAAAACATTTACAAAATCAATAAATAAAACATTAAAAATTGATAAAAATAAAAGGATTGAAGTTGATTAAAACAAAAAAGAGCTTTAATTTACTAAAGCTCTTTTTTAATTAATATAAATATTATTTCTCAGATAAAATTTTTGATAACTGGCCATCAATCATTATGTACTCGACGAATTCATCGGATTTGAATTCTACTTTTCCTTTACTATCAAGTGAAGATGTCTTATTGTCAATAGTTAAATAATTCTTCCCTGACTTTGATTTATACAAGGTAAAAACACTATGACTTTCTGATTCTTTATTAACTTCTTTATTTAAAAAATCAAAACCTGAATGATTATTAGAAGTTATATCTGCAATTAATTGTTCTTTATTTTCAATAAAACTTAATGCTGGTAAAGTAATTTCTTCATACCAAGAATTTGTAGATTCTGAAAAAGGCTTTTTAGATTCTAAATAAGGTAAAAAACTAGATACGCCAACTATTATAACAAACTCTATTGCCCAAATAACCCACAAAAATGCTTCACTAACAGTTGCTCCTCCTAAACCCCAAGTACCAAACTCATTAACCATACTTATATATTCGAAAACCATAGTTGGTTGAAATATCAAGGAGAAAACTTGCAAAAATTCAATATTACTAACCGTTACACCTATTCTATCTGAACCATAAGACTCACCAGCATTGATAACAAGATCAATCCAAACGGACCAATGAAAATATAAAGCAACGATACCCGCAAAAAAGCCAATAAATAAAGCTAAAACTGGGTTTCTAACTTTTCCTTTTCTAATTACTACTTTGTTTACACAAAATGCAACTAAAAATCCAAAACCAAGTGTAATAAAAAAGTTGATGTATATAAAAGGAATATACCAAATACAATAAGCATAAATCAATCCGAGTAACGGAAATGCAATCAAACTTACTAAGAGAAAAAACAAAATAAATGAAGGAGAAAATTTACCGGAAGGCTTATAAAACTGTTTCATTTAATTAATGATTTATAGATTCAACATCATTTGGATTGTGTTTGTGCTTGAAGAAAATTGCGAATAAAACAGTTATTACCAAAGCATATATTGCAAATGTTAGCCATATATTATGCCAATCTTTAACATCGTTATAAGTAAAATAATTGTCTATTAAATAACCACTAGACAAACTACCTAAAACAGCTCCAAAACCATTAGTCATCATCATAAATAAACCTTGAGCTGAAGAACGAATTTTAGAATCTGTAGTTGTTTCTACAAATAATGAACCAGAAATATTAAAAAAATCAAAAGCAAATCCATAAACAATATTTGACATTATTATCATCCACAAACTGTTTATTGGATCACCATAAGCAAAAAATCCAAAACGTAGTACCCAAGCTATCAAACTAAATAACATTACTTTTTTAATACCAAAACGCTTCAAGAAAAATGGAATGGCTAAAATAAAAATGGTTTCTGAAATTTGAGAAATAGATAATACTATATTAGCAGACTTTACAGCAAATGTATCTGCAAATTCAGGAACTTTACTAAAATCTTTTATATAAGTCTCTCCATACATATTTGTTAACTGCAAGGCAGCTCCCAAAAATATACTAAAAATGAAAAAGGTAGCCATTTTAGTTTGCTTAAACAATTTAAAACCTTGTAAACCTAACTTTTCTACTAATGTTACATTTGAATTATCTATCTCATTTTTAGGAGGACACTTAGGTAATGTCATAGAATATATTCCTAATAAAATTGCAAAAAAAGCAGCAATGTAAAATTGATTACATTGAATAGCCATTCCAGTTATATTTGATAATTTATTTCCTATTTCTAAACCAAAAGCCAATGGAGATTCCGGATCGCTAACAAGATTTGTTATCCACATTGCAACAATAAAACCTATTGTTCCAAAAACTCTAATTGGAGGATAAACTTTAACTACATCATAATCATTATTTTTTAAAATGGTGTAGGATAGCGCATTGGACAATGATAATGTTGGCATATAAAAAATCATTGCAAAAAGCATGACCCAAAAAAATGATGATGCATTATCGATATTAGGAATTATTAATAATGTAATACCATATAAAATATGATGCAATCCATATAATTTTTCTAAGTTCATAAACTTATCAGCAATTATTCCAGAAATGGCAGGCATTATAATAGATGCGATTCCTAAAGTAGAAAAAACAATTCCAAATTCCTGTCCACTCCACTGTTTGAAACCAAAGCCATAACTTGCTAATGTTGTTAACCATGCGCCCCAAACAAAAAGTTGGAAGAAATTCATTAAAGTTAACCTAAACTTTATACTCATAATAAATATGTTTTTGTAATGTAAATAGATTGTAAATCTACTATTATTATCTAAATTTCCAAATGATAAATTCCAAAATCCAAAATTTATAACATAAAACTTTGAAATTTGGAATTAGATAATTTAAATTTTGGATTTACTTATTGATTATTTCATCAACCAATTCTAATACTGCTGCAAATTGTTCTTCTCTTGAAAGGTAAGAATTATCAATTTCAATAGCATCTTCAGCGATTACTAAAGGTGAGTCATCTCTATGAGTATCAATATAATCGCGTTCTTGAACATTCTTTAAAACATCTTCATAGGAAACATTATCGCCTTTAGCTTCCAATTCGTCAAAGCGACGTTGAGCTCTAGTCTCGGCACTTGCTGTCATAAAAATCTTTAATTCAGCATCAGGAAAAACTACCGTTCCAATGTCACGACCATCCATAACTATGGCTTTGTTTTTACCCATTTCTTTTTGCTGTTCTACTAACTTGGCTCGAACGTCTGAAACTTCTGCCACTTTACTTACAAAACTAGACACTTCTATAGTTCTAATTTCTTTTTCAACATTACTGTCATTAAGATACATTTCAGCAAAGCCTAAATCTGCATTGAATTCGAAATGCAATTTGATATTTGGTATATCATTAATAAGTGCTTTCTTATCAAAATTTGAAGAAGAAATATATCCTTTTTGCATAGCAAATAAAGCAACCGCACGATACATAGCTCCTGTATCAACGTAAACGTATCCTAAATGTTTGGCTAGTTGTTTGGCTAAAGTACTTTTTCCTGTTGAAGAAAAACCGTCGATAGCAATAGTAATTTTTTTCAATTTATATCTGTTTAATAACTGTTGTCTGAAAAATCAATTGTTAGTCCGAAAAGACTTGTGTTTCCTGCAAGTGTATATCTTGAATAAGAATAATTAAATTTCATTTTACCCATTTTTAATCCTAAACCAAGAGAAATTCCCGAAAAATTTCTTTGATCTACAATGCGCAATTCTTCTGCTCTTCTAAAATTATATCCAAGTCTTACGTTTATTCCTTTAGTTGGAAACAATTCTGCTCCTAAAACGACGTGTCGTAAGGCATTATTTAAAAAACCAACTTTTTCTTGAGTAGCTTCTCCATCAATACTTCCAATAGCACGATTAGGATTGGAGAAACCTATTTTCCATTGTTGCAAATTTTCCAAAGTTAGATGCCATCGTAACGGAACATTTTCAACTTCTTGAGAAACCCCAATCAAAACTTCAAGTGGCAATTTTTCTTGAGTTCCAGCATAAGTTGTAAATTGAGTCCCCACATTCCTAACAACCAATCCCCAATTAACATCATTAGGTTCATCGATAAATAAAAATCCAAAATCGGCGGCACCACCAAAGGAATTATAACTTTCTAAAGTGGACGAAATCAATTTGGCATTGGCGCCTAAATAAAAACTTGTAAATGGAATATTATAAGCATAACCAAAAGAAAGTGCAATTTCACTTCCTGTAAAAGAGTATGTGGCTAGACCATTTTCGTCGTAACCATCAAAATTTCCGTAATTAACATAATTAACTCCGGCATGAAACGTTTGCAAATGTCGGTCATAAGTATAGGCATAAGCAGCAGTTCCATAGGTAACTTCGCCAAAATAACTTCCATAATTTAAAGACAAATGATTGTCCATTTCGGCATTGATTGTAGCTGGATTAAAATGCACTTGATTGACGTCATTATCATAAATAGTAATAACTTTTCCGCCCAATGCTGCTTGTCTTGGAGAAGTAACTAAATTTAAAAATTGATAAACTGACTTACCTCCTATTTGACTGTTAGTAACAATACAAAAAAGTAAAAAAATAGAGATAAATAGTTTTTTAAACATACAAAAAATAGCAATTTACTTAACTTATAACGGAAATGCGAAGATATTATTTTTAAAGTTATACTAAAAATAAAAAGGCATGAGGTTTTCATCTCATGCCTTAAACTATTTTTTAATGAAATTAATCTAAAACTTTTGCATTTTTAACCTTTTGATTGGTTAATGCTATATCAATAACTTCACTCATTTCTTTCACATAATGAAAAGTTAATCCATCTAGATAATTTGATTTAATCTCTTCAATATCGCTTTTATTGTCTTGACAAAGAATGATTTCTTTAATATTTGCTCTTTTAGCTGCAAGAATTTTTTCTTTAATTCCTCCAACAGGCAAAACTTTTCCTCTTAAAGTAATTTCACCTGTCATGGCTAAACCTTTTTTGATTTTGCGTTGAGTTAGCAATGAAACTAATGATGTTAACATTGCAATACCAGCACTTGGTCCGTCTTTAGGAGTAGCTCCTTCAGGAACGTGTAAGTGAATGTTGTATTTGGTCAAAACTTCTTGATCTAATCCGAAAAGTTCTGCATTTGCTTTGATGTATTCTAAGGCAATTGTAGCAGACTCTTTCATTACCGTGCCTAAATTTCCAGTTAAAGTAAGAGTTCCTTTCCCTTTAGAAATCAAGGATTCAATAAAAAGAATATCTCCTCCAACAGAAGTCCAAGCTAATCCTGTTACCACTCCTGCAACGTCATTCCCTTCAGCTTTATCACGTTCTAATTTAGACGAACCCAAAACTTTTAAAATATCTTCTGAAGTAACTTTTTTGTTATACTCTTCTTCCATTGCTACTGATTTTGCAGCATTTCTTATCACTTGTGCAATTTTTTGCTCCAAACTTCTCACACCCGATTCACGAGTATAACCTTCAACAATCTTTTCTAATTCTTTTTTACCAATTGTTAAATCTTTTGTTGTTAATCCGTGTTCTTTCAACTGCTTTGGAAATAAATGTTGGCGAGCTATTTCAACTTTTTCTTCCGTTGTATATCCAGCCATTTTTATAACTTCCATTCTATCTTTTAATGCAGGTTGGATAGTTGACATTGTATTGGATGTCGCAATGAACATTACTTTAGATAAATCATATCCCATTTCAAGGAAATTATCATAAAAAGCATTGTTTTGTTCAGGATCTAGAACTTCCAAAAGCGCTGATGATGGATCACCTTGATTACTTACAGACAACTTATCAATTTCATCTAAAATAAATACTGGATTTGAAGTAGTTGCTTTTTTAATACTTTGTATTATTCTTCCTGGCATAGCACCTATGTAGGTCTTTCTGTGCCCACGAATTTCTGCTTCGTCTCTTAAACCACCTAATGAAATTCTAACGTATTCTCTTCCTAATGCTTCAGCAACAGATTTTCCAATCGATGTTTTTCCGACACCTGGAGGTCCAGTTAAACATATAATTGGTGATTTCATATCATTTCGCAATTTTAAAACTGCCAAATGCTCAATCATTCGTTTCTTTACATCTTCTAATCCAAAATGATCTCTGTCTAAAACTTTTTGAGCGTGTTTCAAATCAAAGTTATCTTTTGAAAATTTATTCCAAGGCAAATCTAAAAATAAGTCAAGATAGTTTCTTTGAATACCAAAATCAGGTGCTTGTGGATTCATACGTTGCAACTTAGAAAATTCTTTTTCAAAGTGTTTACTTGTTTTTTCATCCCAGCTTTTTGTTTTGGCACGTTGACGCATTTCTTCAAATTCTTGCTCATTAGAAACACCACCCAATTCTTCTTGAATGGTTTTCATTTGTTGGTGCAAGAAATATTCACGTTGCTGTTGGTCTAAATCGAAACGAACTTTAGATTGAATATCATTTTTAAGTTCAAGTTTTTGTAACTCTACATTCATATAACGTAAAGTTTCAAGAGCTCTTTCCTTTAAAACATTCATCATTAATAAATTCTGTTTTTCCTCAACTGAAAGATTCATATTGGAAGAAACAAAATTGATTAAGAAGGATTGACTCTCTATATTTTTGATAGCAAATGTTGCCTCAGTAGGAATATTTGGACTTTCTTTTATTATTTCTATTGCTGATTCTTTAATTGAATCTATAATTGTATCAAACTCAGTATCATGTTTACCTGGTCTTTTTTCTTGCACTTCTTTAATATTGGCAGTAATAAAAGGTAGTTCAGAAACAATAGAGTCAATTTCGAATCGTTTTTTACCTTGAAGGATAACCGTTATATTGCCATCTGGCATTTTCAAAACTCTAAGAATTCTGGCAACTGTTCCCACATGGTGTATATCATCTTTAGAAGGATCTTCATCTTCTTCATTTTTTTGAGCTACAACACCAATTATTTTATTACCTGCATTAGCTTCATTGATAAGTTTAATAGATTTATCTCGTCCTGCTGTAATTGGAATTACAACTCCTGGAAATAAAACAGTGTTTCTTAATGGCAGAATTGGTAATGAAGAAGGCAATTCTTCATTAGTCATTTCTTCTTCGTCTTCTGGTGTTAAAAGAGGAATCAATTCGGCTTCAGAATCGAATTCTTGAAGTGACAAATTGTCAAAGGCGATTATTTTTTGATTTGACATAGGTATATATTGAGTCAATATGACATTTAATTATTTACAATTTGGTAACAAATATAGGTTTTGTAAAAGATTCTATAAATTAAAATCGATGTATTGCATTGAAATAATGCTGAAAAAATATAATTTAAGCATTTAAGCAGCATCTTTACTATTTAAACAATGATTGTGCCACAAAAAAAATCCGCCATTTCGACGGATTTTTGAATTTTAAATTTTAATTATTTATGGTAATTCTACATCGAAAGAACCTTGTGTTATAGTTTTTGTTTGAGAAGTTGTAAAATTACTCACTGTTAAACTAAACGTACCTTTCATTCGAGTAGCTGTTTTTTCTGAGATTGTCAATGCACCCGTATCAGATGTATATAAAAGACTATTAAATACACATGTTGACGTTAAATTTTGATTAAAAGGTCCAGAAAAGTTATAAGTACCAACACCTAATGCTTTAGAGATTCTTAAACCAACGTTTTGTCCATCAGCTTTTGCACCAACAATACTATAAGAATCTGGAAAACCTGAAGCAATTACTTCAGAAACATCTATTTGGTCCTCAACAAATTCTGTACCATCAACTTTAGCATAGAATAGATCTGTTGAAGTATTAGTACCTGCTGTATAAGGAATATTTGTAAAAACTCCGTTTGTAAAACTAATTGGCGGAACATTAGACACTGATGTATCTGACCAATAACCTGTAAAACTAAATGTACCTGAGATTTTTTTGTTTACAGTATCTATATTTGTTATAGTAACTGTTCCTGCTGAAACCGATGGATTAGTTGGATTAACAGCCCAATAAACATCGCCATTAGAGTTATTGTTTGCATCGTAAGCTATTAAGTTAGATGTTGAATCATAAGTTCCAACGGTATTACCATTTAAAGCAAATGCAAATGTTTGTCCGTTAGATGTTTTGAGTCCTCCAATTTGAATAGCACTAGAATACATTATTGCCTCAGTATCATTAGCCTCCCAAGTTTGACCTCCAAAATCTACTTTAAAAATACCATTTGTTGGATTACCTCCATTTCCTCCTCCTCCATTATTTCCGTTGTTACTATTAATTTGTTGTAACAAAGTTGGGTCTATGGGTTCATTATCACAAGAGATAAAAGAAAACACTATAAACAGAAATGTGAAAATTGAAAATATTTTATTCTTTTTCATCTTTATTAATTATTTGTTCAAATATAATTATTTTTTTGGATTTAGAAATTACTTTAACTCAATTGTCATTTAGACAAGTAAGGATTTTTCTTCATCAAACTTAGTACAATGTAACCCAACAAAAAGAAAATTGCTAAAATAAAAATTGAATTTTTTAAAGAATCGTAAATAGCTCCTACAAAACCAAAAATAAATGTTCCTAAAACAATAGCTATTTTTTCAGTTACATCATAAAAACTAAAATAAGTAGCATGGTCTTCGGTTTCAGGCAATAATTTGGAATATGTTGAACGAGAAATAGACTGAATTGCACCTAAAACCATACCAATACTAGCTCCAAGTAAATATACTTGGAAATCAATATACTCGTTTTTTGCATTGGTAAAAAAAATTGCCAAACAAACAATTCCCCATATTGCAATTGTTATTTTCAAAGTTCTAATATTGCCAATCTTATCAGAAATTCTAGAAAACAAAAATGCTCCTAAAATAGCAACAATTTGAATTAAAAGTATTATTATTATTAGTTTACTAGTATCAATATTTAATTCTTTTTTAACATAAATACCTAATAATAAAATAATTGTTTGAACTCCTACACTGTAAAAAAAGAAAGCAGTAAGAAATAGTTTTAAACTAACTTGGTTTTTTAAAGCTATTAAAACACCTTTAAGTTCTTTAAAACCTTTAAAAATAAAATCTTTTTCAGGTTTTTTATGAAATACATTATTAGGTAAATGATAAAAAGTAATTTGTGCAAATCCCATCCACCAAATTCCAACCATCAAAAAAGAAATTCTAGCAGGAAGAGTTGGATCTTTTATTCCAAATAATTCAGGATTCATAACCATCACTAAGTTAAATGCTAGTAATAAAACAGAACCCGTATATCCAAACATAAATCCTTTGGCACTAACTCTATCTTGCTGTTCAGGATGAGCTATTTCAGGTAAATACGAATTGTAAAAAACAAAACTTCCCCAAAAACCTATACTTGCTAAAATAGTAAAAACAATTCCTATCCATAAATTCTCAACATCCGTAAAAAAGAACAAACTCATTACTGAAAATGAACCTAAGTAACAGAAAAACTGCATGAATCTTTTTTTATTTCCTGTATAATCCGCAATTGCAGAGAGTATTGGAGAAATAAATGCAACTATCAAGAACGAAAGGGATAATGAGTAGGACAATAAAGTAGAATTGTGAAAATCAGTTCCTAAAAAGTGAACAATTCCGCCATTTTCTCCAGTAATTGACTCATAATAAATAGGAAAAACTGCTGTTGCAATAACTAAACTATAAACAGAATTAGCCCAATCGTAAAAAGCCCAGGCATTAATTAATTTAGGATTTCCTTTTTCTAGATTTGGCATAATATAATTTTAAAAGTTATAATAAAAAAAGCTGTCAAAAAATTGACAGATTCAAATATACTCTTTTTTTATTACTGGAATATTATTTAAATGTTACTCCAAATTTTGCAGCTTCGGCTTTAGCTTCTGAAATTAATGCTTTTATTTGAGCTATTCTTGTTGCATCTGATGGGTGTGTGCTCATAAATTCTGGTGGTGCCTGTCCTCCAGCATTGGCTGACATTCTTTCCCAAAAAGTTACCGCTTGATCTGGATTGTAACCTGCAATTGCCATTAAAATAAGACCAATTCTATCTGCTTCACTTTCGTGATTTCTACTAAAAGGCAACATTCCTCCATATTCTGTTGTAAGACCATAAGCAGTCATTGCTAATTGTTGCGTTTCTTGGCTTTTATTTCCAACCGCAACACCTACTCCAACAGCACCTAATTGTTGTAATAATCCTGCACTCATTCTTTGTTGACCATGATTGGCAAGTGCGTGCGAAACTTCATGGCTCATAACAGTTGCTAAACCAGTATCATCTTTTGTAACTGGCAAAATTCCTGAGTAAACAACAATTTTTCCACCTGGCATACACCAAGCATTTACGGCTTTATCTTCTACAAGTTTATATTCCCACTGATAATCGTTAAGATAACCAGTTTGTCCATTAGCATTTAACCAACGCTCAGCAGCAACTTTAATTTTTGTTCCAATAGACTCTACTTTTTTTGCTTCAGCAGTTCCAGCTATAACTTTGTTTTCAGACAAAAACTGATTGTATTGTTGAAAAGCAGAAGGTAAAATCTCACTATTAGAAACTAATGCCAAAGTGTTTTTTCCGGTAAAAGGGTTTTTAGCACAAGAAATCAGTAATGCAAGTGCGAAAAAACCAATTGTGTATTTTTTATAACTCATAATTGTTTTTATTTAACTTAAATGTACAAAATTAAACGCCGATAAAGTGCAATTCTGTAAAATCTTTATCAACAATTAAGCCATTTTCAAGAATTAACGAATCTTTATCGAATATGATTTTCTCATTATCAATTTCAATTCCTTTAATTTTGAAGGGCAATCCTTTTAAATTTATTTTAATTGTTTGATATTGGGTTTCAAAAGTTCCTTCTTTATGTTGCGTAATGAAAAGTTCATTTTCCTTTCCATTTAAAGCGAATGTTTTATAACTATATCTTCCTTTATTATAGTCATATCCATCCTGAGCATCTTCATAAACATAGGATTTTTCTTTTCCTAGTTTAAAGTAAACATCTAATGACAATTCTGGAGATTCAATTTGTCCAACATATTGTTGCACTGGATATTTAGGAATAATTGCACCTTCTTTTACAAATATTGGAATTTGATCAAAATCAGTTGCTACCCAAAGTTCTTTTTTACCTTTTACTAATTCATTTGTCCAGTAATTGTACCAATTTCCTTCTGGCAAATACATTCTTCTTCCTAGAGCATTTGGTTCTAAAATTGGGCAAACTAAAATTTGATTTCCGAAAATAAATTCATCAGTTCTGTAATGTGTTTGAGCATCATTTTGGTCAAAATATACTAATGGTTTCAGCATTGGAACTCCATCATTAACATATTGCCAAAACATGGTGTATAAATAAGGTAATAATTGATAACGTAGTTCAACGAACTTTCGTGTTATATCAATTACTTCCTCACCAAAACTCCATGGTTCTTGTTCGCCGTGATGTCCTGATGAATGTGTTCTACAAAATGGATGAAAAACCCCTAATTGAATCCAACGTGCAAATAATTCCGCGGATGGTTGTTCTGCAAAACCGCCAATATCTGAACCTGTGAATCCCATTCCTGAAATTGACATACGTTGCATTTGTACATTGGCAACCCACAAATGTTCCCAAGTGGCTACATTATCACCAGTCCAAGATGAAGTGTATCTTTGTGCTCCTGAATAAGCAGAACGTGTGATTACAAAAGGTCGTTTTGGATATGCAAATCGTTTTACACCTTCATAAGTAGCACGTGCCATTTGAGTTCCGTATACATTGTGTGCTTTTCTGTGACTGCAATTATTTCCATCATAATTATGACGCACATCAAGTGGAAATGTTTTTGTTGGAACTTCCATTACTGCTGGTTCGTTCATATCATTCCAAACACCTTTTACTCCTATTTCGGCAATTAATTCTTTGAATAATCCTGCCCACCATTCTCTAACTTCTGGATTGGTATAATCTGGAAAATTACATTCGCCAGGCCAAACTTTTCCTTTCATATAAGGTCCGTCAGCTCTTTTGCAGAAATAATCTTTTTCCAAAGCTTCTTGATAAACTGAATAATCTTTGTCAATTTTAATTCCTGGATCTATTATTACAACTGTTTTGAATCCGTCTTTTGCTAAATCAGCAACCATTTGTTTTGGATCTGGAAAATATTCTTTATTCCAAGTAAAACAACGAAAACCATCCATATAATCGATATCCAAATAAATAGCATCACATGGAATTTGAAGCTCTCTAAATTTACCAGTGATTTCTTTGACTTTTGCTTCTGGATAATAACTCCATTTACATTGTTGGTAACCTAATGTCCAAAGTGGTGGCAATTCTGGTTTTCCAGTTAAATGGGTATAAGTGGTAACTACATCACTCATTTTTGGCCCGTATATGAAATAGTAATTCATTTCTCCACCATCTGCCCAAAAACTAGTTACTCCTTTTCTTTCATGACTAAAATCAAAAAACGAACGGAACGTATTATCAAAGAAAATTCCGTAAGCTTTGTTATGGTGTAGACCTATATAAAAAGGTACTACTTTGTATAAAGGTTCTTGATCTTTTGCAAAAGCATATTGGTCAGTAGCCCAATTTTCGACACGTTTTCCTTTTAAATTGAAATTAGTTGGTTTGTCACCTAATCCATAAAAACTCTCACCATCATGAGATGTTTTACTCATTTTTACGATGTTACCACCATATTCGTAACATTCTTCCCAATGAAAACCAATTTCATCTTCTAGAATTGTAGTTCCATCTAATTCGTAAATTCCAACACGACAATCGTGCTTTTGTACTACAACATAAACTTTGGAAGTTTTAATTCTGTAATGATCTGTTTCTTCAGTAACTTCTAAAACATTATATCCGTGAGATTGTGTTTTGTCAATAGCGTAAGAAAAGTCATTGCTGAAATATCCTTTGGCTGTAAAACGAAAACGAATCATACTATCTCGAAGCACAGTAACACGCAAAATAACATTATTATCAGTATGAAAATCTATTGAATCTACTTCGTGCTTGTATGCTATAATTTGTGACGGAAATAAATCGCCTTTGTACTCAAGTTCGGTATTAATTATCATAGTTTAATTTTAAGACAAGTTGCGAAAATACGAATGTAGTATCGAATTTTCAAAAGTAATTAAAGTAGTTTTTAACGATAACGTTTGCGATTACTTATAAATCAAAAAAAGAAATAAAAAAACGCAATGAGTTATAATTTCCATTGCGTCTTTTTGTTAATCTATCAGAATTTAAAAACACAAATTCCTAAAGGTGGTAATGCTAATTCTACTGAAAATTCTCTGCCATTCCATGGAATTGTATCAATTTTTATTGGTTTTATATTACTTACTCCACTTCCATTATATTCTTCTTTGTCAGAATTGAAAATTTCGGTTAATTTTCCTTTTCTAGGAATTCCTATTCGATAATTTTCATGAACAACAGGTGTCATGTTACAAACAACAATTAAGTTTTCTTTTTCTTTATTTCCTTTACGAATATAAGCTAAAACTGAATTTTCATTATCTGAATAATTAATCCATTCAAAACCTTCAGCAGAAAATTGTTTTTCATATAATGCAGGATAACTTTTATACAATGCATTTAAATCGGTAATACATTTTTTTATTCCATCATGGAAACTATATTGCAATAAATGCCAGTCTAAACTTCCTTCAAAATTCCATTCTGATGTTTGCCCAAATTCACTTCCCATAAACAATAATTTTGCTCCTGGATGAGTGAACATGTATCCGTAAAGTAATCGAAGATTTGCAAATCGTTGCCATTCATCACCTGGCATTCTACCTTGAATGGAATGTTTTCCATAAACCACTTCGTCGTGAGAAAGTGGCAACATAAAATTCTCTGTAAACGCATAAGTCATAGAAAAAGTTATATCGTTTTGATGGTATTTTCTGTACACACTTTCTTTGGCAAAATATTGCAAAGTATCGTGCATCCAACCCATCATCCATTTCATTCCGAAGCCTAAACCACCAAGGAAGGTTGGTCGCGAAACCATTGGAAAACTAGTACTTTCTTCAGCAATAGTTTGAACATCAGTAAAATTAGCATAAACAGCTTCATTAAAATCAATTAAAAAACTGATGGTATCTAAGTTCTCTCTTCCTCCAAAAATATTTGGTTCCCACTCGCCATCTTTTCTTGAATAATCTAAGTATAACATTGACGCAACTGCATCTACTCGAAGACCGTCGACATGATATTGTTTTAACCAAAAAATAGCATTGCTAATTAAAAAAGAACGCACTTCGTTTCGCCCATAATTAAAAACCAAACTTTTCCAATCGGGATGATAACCTTTTCTTCTGTCTGGATGTTCGTATAAATTGGAACCATCGAAAAATCCTAATCCGTGAGAATCATCTGGAAAATGTGACGGAACCCAATCCAAGATTACTCCAATTCCTGCTTGGTGCAATTTATCTACCAAAAGCATAAAATCTTGTGGTTTTCCAAAGCGTGATGTTGGGGCAAAATAACCGACCAATTGATAACCCCAGGATGGATCGTAAGGATATTCCATAATTGGCATAAATTCAACGTGAGTAAAACCTGTTTCTTTCACATAGGTAACCAATTGTTCTGCAAGTTCAATATAAGTTAAAAACTTACCATCGGCATTGCGTTTCCATGAGCCTAAATGTACTTCGTAAACCGAAAATGGTTTGTCTAATCCGTTTTTATCTTTTCGAATTTCCATCCATTTAGAATCTTTCCATTTGTAATCTAAATCCCAAACCACTGATGCTGTATGTGGTGGATGCTCGCAGTATAAAGCAAATGGGTCGGCTTTTTCAGTGATTAAGCCGCCATTGTTAGACTGAATTTTGTATTTATAAGTTGTTCCCTTATCAATTCCTGGAATGAAGCCTTCCCAAATTCCGGATTCGTCCCAACGAACGTTTAATTGATGCTCACCTTGAACCCAGAAATTGAAATTACCCACAACAGAAACCGAACGCGCTGATGGTGCCCATACTGCAAAATAAACGCCTTTTACTCCGTCAACTTCGATAAGATGTGCGCCTAATTTTTCGTAAAGTTGAAAATGTTTTCCTGCTTTGAATAAGTCGATGTCGAAATCGGTAAATAAGGAATGTGGTTGTACTTGGTTCATTTTTATTGTTTGTATTTTTTATTGAATCCTAAAAGAGTTTTAAAAATTTTTAAAGTTTATAAACTATTAATATCCCATAATCGTTTGAATACCTCTCAATGGAATTACAGCCCATCGTGGTCGAGAATTTAACTCATAACCCAACTCATAAACGGCTTTTTCAAGGATGCAATATTTTAGTAAAAAGTTGATTTCGTGGCTGTAACCAATGTTTAAATTTCCAGATTGAGCTTTTTCGATATAGGTTTCTAGGAAAGCTCCGACTAGGTATTTGAATAATAATTCGCCAGCTTTGAACAATTCTTCTTGCTCAAATGGGTATTTATCGGCATTGTTGAAAATGGTTGCGTAAATGGCGTAATGAAAGGAACGGAACATTCCGGCAACGTCTTTTAGTGGCGGTTGTTTTACTTTTCTATCGCGGATTGTACTTTCTGGTTCGCCTTCAAAATCAAGCAGATAGAAATCATCACCATTTACTAAAACTTGACCAAGATGGAAATCACCGTGAATTCTGATGCGTTCCGATTTCATTTTAGTCCAATCAAAATCTACGAAATGTTTACGAATTAACTTTTTATTTTCGAGGAATTGATGTGCCAAATCGAGTGCCATTCCGTCGAGTTTGTGCAAACTATTTTCAATGATATTCAATCGATTTTGGAATTGATATAAAAGTCTGTTTTTTAACCAAACGGTATAATCACCGTTGTAAGTAGTTGGTGTAAAAGCAGTTTCGTGAATGTCGCTACCAAGTGCAATGTGCATTTCGGCTGTTCGCAATGCTAAAGTTTGTACTCTTAAAAATAAACTCAAACCAACCCAATCAATAATTTCTGGCGGAATTTCATTGATTTTCAATCGTTTGAACAATTCTACATTTGGAAGTTTGTCGATTTTAATTTTCTTTCTGGAAAGATTATCAAAAACACCATCCATTTGTTCTAACATAAATTTCCAAGCATCGCCTTGATTTGGAACTAATTCTTGCATTAATCCTAAGGTGATGTTTCCTTCGGTCATTGCAATATTTATACTTCCTGTATAAGCTGGAGTATTTTGATAGTGCATCCTTTCGGTAAGAAAACGACTCAATTCATAATCAGGATTGGTGCTTACATAAATCCTTCTGAAAATTTTAAGCACAAATGTATCATTGTAAATTATTGAAGTGTTACTTTGTTCAACACCCATAAATTTAGAAGATTTATATTCTTTATCAATTAAATTTATTCCTTTATGAAAGATTAAATTAAGTGATTTATTTTGAGTTTCATTTACAATATTTTCAAAAAGTAATCTCCTAAAATCGTCTTGATGAAGCGCGTCAACAAGGAAACCATCAATGTTTCCAAACTTTGCTGGAGCTATGATGGTATTGGTATCTAACTCATCATTGGTCATGAAAGCTATTGGCATAAAATAGTGCTGAAAGAACGCTTCTTTGAAATTTACCTCCAATAAAACACCGTAATAAGTATTCTTTTTGGAAGTTATTTTAAAATGATCGACGACTTCAATATACTTTAATGTACTAGCTTTTCCACCATACCATCTTTTATTTATGATATAGTTTTCAAGGATATCCGAAGAGAATATTTTAATAAACTCATCGTCATTGAATGCATCTTTCCATTCGTTTTTAAACTTGAATGGCGTAGCAAAAGTATCTTGATTATCGTTCTTCATTATAGTAAATTTGTTATTTATAATTACTTCTGAATTTTAAATAAATGAAATGGTAAAACGGGATGTAATTCAACAAAATTCCATTCTTTGTCCCAATTATAACTGTTTCCTGTTATTAAGTCTATAACCGTAATGGATTGCCCTTCTTGAATTCCTAATGATTTTAATGGTAATTTAATCCAAGCTTGTTTAACATAATAAGCATCTAAACTTGCAATCATTAAGGTTTCATTTTCTTTGTTGTCATCAAATTTGTAATAGGCAATAACTTGGTCGTTATCAGTATCACAAAATTCAATATTATTGGTTTGTTGCAATGATGTTTGATCTTTTCTAATATGATTAATTTTAGAAATTAGCATCGTGATTTTATTTTCTTTATTCCAATCCCAATGACGAATTTGGTATTTCTCACTATCCATATACTCTTCTTTTCCAGGAATTGCATCTGAAACCATATATTCAAATATTGGTCCGTAAATCCCAACAGATGAAGACAATGTAGCAGCTAAAAAGTATTTTTGTAAGTGCGTACTTTCATTCGCGCCTTGCAATGGAAACGGATTAATGTCTGGTGTATTGGGCCAAAAGTTTGGACGGAAAAATTCCTTTTGATTTGTTTGTGTAAGTTCGTTTAAATACTCTTGTAATTCCGCTTTAGTATTTCGCCAAGTGTAATAAGAATAAGATTGTGTGAAACCTTGTTTAGCTAACTCGTGCATGATTTTTGGACGTGTAAAAGCTTCAGCTAAGAACAATACATCTGGATATTTCTTCTTTACTTCTGCAATAAGCCAACCCCAAAAATAAAATGGTTTTGTATGTGGATTATCAACTCTGAAAACTCTAATTCCACATTCTTCAACCCAAAATAAAGCATAATCTAATAACTCTTTCCAAAGGTTTTTCCAGTCGTCACTTTCAAAGTAAATTGGTAGGATATCTTGGTATTTTTTGGGTGGATTTTCAGCATATTGCACAGTTCCATCTGGACGCCATTTGAACCATTGCGGAAATTCTTTAACATAAGGATGGTCTGGTGCAGCTTGAAGCGCAAAGTCCATTGCAATTTCAATATTCAATGATTTAGCTTTTTTAACTAATGATTTGAAATCATCAATAGTTCCTAATTCTGGATGAATGGATTTATGACCGCCATATTGCGAACCAATACCCCAAGGCGAACCAACATCTCCGACTTGTGCATCGGTTGCGTTATTTTTTCCTTTACGATTTACTTCTCCAATTGGGTGAACTGGTGGAAAATATAAAGTATCAAATCCCATTTTAGCAACTTTTGGTAAAATTTGCTCACAATCTTTAAAAGTTCCATGTTTTCCTTCTTCATTTGAAGCAGAACGTGGAAAAAATTCATACCAAGTGCTGAATAATGCTTTTTGTCTATCTACATAAACTTTTAACTCTTGGGTTTGATTTGCTAAAAATTTGGCAGGATTTTCTTTAAAGATATTTTTTAATTTATTAGAAACTGCTTCAATGATAGCTTTTTCATAATTAGCTTCATTTGAGAATAAATCAACAACTTCATTTAAATATTTTTTATCCGAAGCTGAAACTTTTGAAAATAAAGGTTTTATGTACTCTACTCCTTCTAATAATTCCGATTTTACATGTTGGTTGTCATTAATTTTTTTTACTATTCCGTATTGCCAATTCAAGGCATAATCAATCCAAGCTTCTACAAAATAAGAATAATAACCTTGTTTTTCAACTGAAAAAGTAGCTTCAAAAGCATCATTTGGCAAAGCATTCATTCTAACTTCTGACCATTTTTTATTTTTCTCAAACTTATATTGAACAACAGCTTCCATTACATCGTGTCCATCAGAAATAATATCTGCTGTTACAGTAACTTTTTGACCTATAATTCTTTTTATAAAAAATGCCCCATTATCTAATTGAGGCAAAACATTTTCAATTATTACTCGTTTTTGATTTAACATTTTTAAGTTTAATTTTATGATGTCTAAATTTAATAAAAAAACATAAAATAAAGTAACTTGCATAAAAAATTATTGAAATGTCAAAAAATAAAGAAATACAAGTACAAACATTGAAAATTCCGAAGCTAATATTGATAACAGCTAAATTATTAGAGATTATTTCACCAAAATTAGTAACAAAGTTTGTAGCAAAATTATTTACGACGCCCATAAAATATAAAATTCCTAAACGTGAATTTCACATGGATAAAAATAGTATTCAAAAAGCTATCTTAATTCCTTCAATAAATAAAGAAATTTTAGTTTATCATTATGGAAATAGCACAAAGAGAATTTTATTAGTTCACGGTTGGTCCGGGAGAGGAACACAATTGGTTAAAATTGCAGATGAGTTATTGGGTTTGGGCTATTCTACAATAAGTTTTGATGCACCTGCGCATGGAAAATCTAAAGGAAATTCGTCAATAATGATTGAATTTATTGCTTCTATTTTGGAATTGGAAAAGCAATTCGGACCTTTTGAATTTGCAATTGGTCACTCACTTGGAGGAATGTCAATTTTAAATGGAATTAGGGAAAATTTGAAAATAAAAAAAGCTGTAATCATTGGAAGTGGTGATTTAATTCAAGACATTATTAATGATTTTATTAAGAAGTTAAAATTAAAATCTGAAATTGGAGTCAAATTAATAGAGCATTTTGAAAAAAAATATGGAGTTGAAATGAATTATTATTCTGCTTCAAATGCTGCGAAAGAAATTTCAATTCCTGTTTTAATAATTCATGATGAAACTGATGATGATGTAAATATCAAAGCTGCTTATAATATTAAAGAAAATTTGAAAAATTCAGAATTGATAATTACAAAAAATTTAGGTCATCGAAAAATATTAGGAAATACAGATGTTATAAAGCGAATTGTTGAATATATAAATGAATAATTATGGAATTATTTGAAAACACAAATAATTGGGCTGAAAAATTGCAACCTCTAATAGATAAATATAAAGGAAAAAAGCATCCTTTAGATTATGAGAACTTATATCAATTGATGGTCGCCGTAATATTATCGGCTCAAGATTCAGATGTAAATATTAATAAAATAGCGCCTATTTTTTTTGCGCAGTTTCCAAATTTAGAAATATTGTCAACTGCAACAATTGAAGATTTGTTTCCTTATGTAAGCAAAGTTAGAAACTTCAACACCAAATCAAGTTGGTTAATTGAAATTGCTCAGATATTAAAAAATGATAAAAATATACCTAGTAATCTTAACGATTTAATTGCCTTAAAAGGAATTGGAAGAAAATCTGCAAATGTGATTATGCGAGAAATGAAAGTACCTGCTGAAGGAATCATTGCCGATTTACACGTTATTAGAGTTGCACCAAGAGTAGGACTTTGCGAAGAAGCAAAAGACGGAAACAAAGTGGAAAAACAATTAATGCAATTATTGCCAAAGGAAATTTGGGGAGAAATTGGAATGGCTATTTCATTTTTGGGAAGAGAAATTTGCAGACCAACTAACCCAAGATGTACAGATTGTCCTATACAGAATGAGTGTGAATATACTTTAAAAACAATTTAAATAATAAATGAAACAAATACCAATGTATTCATTAGTTATATTCCCTACTTTAGAACAACAAAATTTAATAAAGTTATTTAAAAAATCTTTAAAAACTGAAATTGGATGGTTTGGAAGTTCTAATTCTGAAGCACATATTACGATAATCAACCTAGAAAATGAATTAGCACTCGGACTTTACTTAAATCAAATAAAAGATTTTTGCAAAACTATTATTCCTCAAAAAGTTAGATTTACTTCTTTAGATTCTTTTAATCATCATACTTTTTTTATTTCGCCTGATGATGCTTCTCTACTATTTTTGAATTCTATTATTACTGAATTACATCAACATATTGGTTTTAAAGTAAAAAATGTTCATGCTCACATGACTATTGCTAGAGGATTAGATACTGAAAGAATGAAAAAAGCACATGATCAATTTATGACTACTCAAATTAATTTTGAATTTGTTTGTGATTGTGTATATGTTAGAAAATTTAATGATAAAACAAATCAGTACTCTGACATCATTGAAAAAATAAACTTTAGATAGGTAAAATTAAACTCCTCGAAAGTACAAATCTCTGTTCAGATATTTTTTCTAAAAACTGATATAAAACAAAAAACCCTCTCCGATATGGATAGGGTTTTCAAAAAGAAGGCGGCGACATACTCTCCCACAGTTATGCAGTACCATCTGCGCAATCGGGCTTAACT
>NZ_BAABCS010000019.1:0-47296 GCF_039539165.1 Flavobacterium chungnamense | reverse complement strand
ACCACCGTTTGTAGGTGTAGCAGTAAAAGTAACGCTTGTTCCTTGGCAAATTGCTGTTTCACTTGCAGCAATACTAACACTTGCCGTTAAAATTGGATTTACTGTGATATTGGTACCATTATCTGATCCAGTTATTGGGATGGTTAGACTAACAACTCTAATTCTGTAAGCATTTCCCGAAGCAGTTGCTCCTGGAATTATTGCTGAAATTGGCGACGTTGTACTTGATCCAATATTAACAGGCGATGTAAAACTACCGCTTGCATTAGATAATTGTGCTGTATAGGTACCTGTTAAAGTTCCGCTAGAACTAAAAGGAACTGTAACTACTGAACCAGCACAAGTTGTAGTTGGGTTTATAATACCTGTTGTAATAGTGGCTGTTCCAACAGTAATTGTACTATTACTGTAGTCAAATGAAACAATTTTAGTAGCATTTGCATTATGAGTAAAATTTTGAGCACCTACTGTTAGATTTCCCGGTAATAATTGGTAGGTGCCATTAGCGGGAGTCGAAGATGTGAAAGTAATCACTTGTGTAGTTGATGTAATTGCAGCAGAGGTTATGTTTGCAAGCCCTGTAACAGTAATAGTACCAGTACCAGCACCATTAATTGTGGTTCCTGCTGAATAGGTATGTCTTGTATTATTCCCATTAGCAGCAGAAAAAATTAAATTACCAGCACCTGTTTTTACTAAATTTCCAGTTCCTGCAATGGTACCTAATACAGAATTATCTGAGGCCGAACTAACCGTTAAATTACCATTTAAAGTTAAGGTTGCCTCACTATTTAATGAAAACGTTGAATTAACATTTAAAGCAGTACCTAAAGTTACACCTGGTGTTCCTGAACCAGTTCTATTAATTGTAAGACCTGCGATAATATTATTACCAGATTCAAAACGAATAGTCCCGAAAGCACCAAGACCATTAACAATCAAATTAGATGTTGCAGTTGACCTTATAAAACCATTTCCAGCAAAAGTAGATGTGATGCCTGCTTTACCAAATGTGGCAGTAAAACCATTAAGATCTAGAATATCTGATGCATTAGTTAAAGTAATTGCATTGCCACCATTTGGTCCTTCGCAAAGTAAGTTATTCAATAATTTTACAGAACCACTAAGTTTATTAACTACCATATAATCGATGTTAAATATACCGGTTCCGCTGATTTCTTGTGTTCCAGTACCTGTAAAAAATACTGCCCTTGTATTGGCGTTAAAGGTTGCATTGTCAATCAAATTTCCTGTTAGTTCTAGATCCCCACCAGACAATGAGGATAAAGTAGTAATAGCACCGCTATTATTATTAAAATTAGCGCATCGAACCCTGTCCAAAGAAGTGGCTAAGGTAAATGTTCCATTATTTATAACATTTCCTAAAACAATAATACTTATTGATTGATTAGCAATATCCATTGAACCTGTAGTAAAAGTAGAACCTGAATCAATTGTTAAATTACCTGCTATTTGTCGTTGCGTATTGTCGTTGTTGTGCGCGTTTAAAGTAGTATTACCAGAAATTTGAACATGGTTAGGATAACCTCTGCCAGAAGTTGCAGACCATTCGGCGCCTCTACCGTAACTTGCACCTATAGAGTATCGTAGAATAGAACTCGAACTATAAAAAGGAGCACTCGAATTTACAAAACCACCATTATTTATAGTCAAAGTTCCATTAATAGTTGAACCGGTTCCAAAATTTACCCCGCCCGAAAGATTCGAATTATTGAATGTAATCGTTCCAGAAACGGTTGCTGCCCCAGCAAATGAAATTGTACCATTACTTCCAACTAAAGTACCATTGTTAGTAATTGACCCATCATTTGAGATTGTAATTGTTCGGGGTGTAGCATCAGAAGCTGTTAGTGTTTTTCCTGAATTAATAACAACAGATCGTAAACTAATATCAGTATTTACTATAACATTATGATCAATAGTAACCGAAGCACCTGCCGGCGGAACTGTATTATTTAGCCACGTTGCGGTTTGATTCCAATTACCATTTGCTACTGTAATTGGTTTAGTTATTGAAAAACCATTGAAATACATATTTCTTTGCGCATCCCCATTTTGATTACCTATATATATATTAAATCCATCAATAGTTGCTGTACTAGTAATAGTAGTAGTATAGGTTGCACCACCACTTCTAGAAGTCATCGAAAAAGAATAAAGATTTGCGCTTGTTCTCGTGATTGTCACAAGCATTGCAGCGGTACCATAGTTCGTATTTGCTGTACCGTTAGTTGTTGTTATGGTAGCCGAATTGCCATTATTTACATTGAAAATAGTAGTTCCTCCAGATTTAAGATCAAATCCTTTAGCTCCACTTAAAGCATCCCAATTTATCGCCCAATAGAAGGTAAAAGTATCACCTATTTGAATTCCATTATTGATAGAACGATAAGCGTTATAATATCCACTTCCTGTTGCATACATTCCAAAAGCAGTTGTACCAATGCCATTGGTCCCCATACCATTATTTGCTGGATTTCCAATAAAACTTCCGGAATTAACTCCCGAAGTTAATGACCATGAGCCAAAACCCGAACCCTGATTTGAACCATTCGACCATGAATTACTATAATTTGAAGCATTATCAGAAAAGGTTTGCCCTGACATCGCAACACTAAACATAAAAAATAATAAATAAATGATTCGCAGATACAAGGAATCAAATTTTGTAAATCTTTTCATATAAATAAAAATGAGTAAACTACACAATTTAAAATTATTATAAACACTAGTACATTATAGTTTCGCTTTACAATAAATTATAAATGTTAATCTATATTAAAAAATATAATAAGTTTATAGTATAATTTTGCAAATTTAATATGTTAAATAGGTCATTTTCTAACTAGTTAATAAGTGGTCATTTTTTTAAATAAGTGTATAAAAAAACCTCCTCTGTGAAGAGGAGGTTTAAAGTAACTTTATACCCTAAATAAGAGTTACTATATAATTTACATTGAGTAAATTAGAAAAACTATGAAATAAACATTTGTAAATTTAACGGATTAATGAAATGTTTTTTTTGCATTGTAATAACTGTACATTTCTTTGTAAGAATTGGTAAAAGTTGTTAATTTTTTTACAAAATAACCTATTTTTTAGCCTTTTTCCCAATTAACTTTAAAGCATTCCAGTATGCGTTATTTTTTTTAGTTTCTGTATTTTCTCCATAACCATAACCATAACCATAATTATACGAATATTTGTAATTATAACCATAGCCATATTTACCGTTAGATCCAATACCATTTATTATAAAAGCAATATTTTTTAACTTGGAGTTTTCATTTAAAGAGTCAACATAGGTAATAAGATTTTTTTCTGTATGATCATGCCTTGTTAAATAGATAGTTAAATCAGCGTTGTTTGATATTAATAAAGTGTCATTTACGTATATTGTTGGAGCTGTGTCTACTATAATATAATCATATTCTGTTTTGGCTTCATTAATTAACTTATCAAATCTTCCATTGGATATTAAATTAGATGGATTAGGTGGAATTAATCCTGAAAATAGTATATCAAGGTTTTCATTGTAGGGATTTTCTTTTACTAAAGTATCTTTCCAATTAATTTCATAGTTGTGTAAATATGTTGATAACCCTTTTTCAATTTTATCCATATTTAACGAATTATGAAGTTTTGGTTTTCTCATATCTGCACCAATAAGAAGAACTTTTTTATTATAACTTGCCATTGCTAAGGCTAAATTTGTTGCTATAAAAGTTTTACCTTCACCCATAATAGAAGATGTTACCAGTATCACTTGTCCTAATTTATTTTCTTTAGGAGGTAGAGAAAAATTCACATTTGATGATAAAATTCTAAAGCTTTCAGCATTAACTGATCTATCGTTTTTTTCAGCAAATAGTTTGAAATCTTTGAAGAAAGGGATTTCACCAATAACAGGTATTTGTGAATTTTTAAATTCTATGTCGTTTTGATCTTTAATTTTATTATCAAAAAGATTCAAAATATAAATAATACTAAATGGAATCAATAGTCCAAGTGCAAGCGCTGCTAAATAAATTATATTCTTTTTTGGTGCAATAGGTTTAAGAGAAGCAAAAGCATATTCAATAACTTTTATTGAAGGTGCAGTTACTGCATAAGCTATTGCAGACTCTTCTCTTTTTTGAAGTAATAATAGGTACAAGTTTTCCTTGATTTTTTGTTGCCTTTCTATACTTCTTAATATTTTTTCATTAGAAGGGATTTCAAGTACATCATTTGATGATTTTGAAAAATCATATTGTTGTTGTGATAAACTAATTTTTAATTGTTTGTTGTAGGTCGTTATTGATTCATTAATGTTGCTTTTTAATATACTTATTTGAGATTCTAATCCTTTTAATGTTGGATTTTCATTTCCGGCTGTTTTGATTAACTTATCTCTTTGTAATATAAAGGTGTTATATTCACTAATTAAGTTAGTTATAATAATGTTGTCTAAACCAATATTGGCTGGCAAAATAGTTGTTTTAGATGTATTTAATGCTTCCTTAAGCAAGTTGGATAATTCAATTTGAGTTTCAATTTTAAATAAATTTAAATCAGAATTAGCTTTTTTTGTCACTTCTATTCCTGCATCAGCTTCAATAAAGCTCATATCCTTAGATTTTTTAAAATCTCTTTTTTGATTTTCAATGCTGTCCAATTCGAATGTTAAATTCTTAAATCGGTTATCAATAAAATCTACAGTTTTTTTATTTACTTCCCTTTTATCTTTTATACCATCAATGTTGAATATTTCAACAATTTTATTTAGAATTTCAACCCCTTTTTTTCTATTACTTTCTTGGATTTTGATAGACAGTATTTCACTTTCTTTTCCAACAGTTTCAACACTAATTTTACTTTTTAGAGATTCAACAGTATATATGTAAGGGTTTATTTGAATTAAGAACGTTTTTTGTTTTATGTTTTTATCGTAATTTAAATTAGGCTCAATAATGAAATCTACATTACTAATTTTACCTTTCACATGTGAGCCGTTAAAAAAAATCGGTTTCTCATTAGGCCTAGAAATTAAATAACCATTTTTTTTTATGGTCAAAGTAAAATTTACGCTGTTTAATGAATCTTTATTACAAAGAGAAGTAACTTTTATAGGAGCATTCCACAATTCAATAGTTTTGAATTTTCCTTTTGAAAGATAAGAAGTAGTAAGATTTAACTCTGAAACCACAGGACCGAATAATCTTCTAGATTTTATATTTTCTACTTCGTTATCCATGTTTACCTGAGCTTTACCAGCCATCAAACCTAGAAGTTCAGAAGGTAATTTTAAGCCTTTGTCGGATTCCTGTAGGATTTTTATTTTTGATTCGACAACATAAATCGGATTAGAATATCTTAAATATATACTAGCAAATGTTAATGTAATTATAGTAGACAAGACAAAATACTTCCAGTAATATAAGTAGTTAAAAATTTCTTTTTTTAAATCTAATTGTTCTTCAAATTTTTGATCCAATGTGTTTAATTTTTTATTAATAAAAATCCAGTTAGTAATAAAGAAAATACCGAAATCAATGTTCCTGCATTGCCAATAATTCCTGCAGATTTGATTTTTGCATTATTAGGGTTCACTATAATTACATCATTTTGTTTTACGTAAAAAAGATTGGAGCTCATCCAGTCAGTAGTAGTAAGGTCAATATGATTTATAGTTTTAGTGTTGTTTTCATATCTTATTAGTAAAACATCTTTTCTTTCTCCATTGATTGTTAAATCACCCGCCATTCCAATAGCTTGTAATAACGTTAAATTTTTTTCATAAAAAGTGAATGTCCCTGGTTGACGAACTTCACCCAATACAGTCAACTTTGAGTTTAGTAATCTTACAGTTACTGTTGGCTCCTTTAAATGGCCGTCATTCATTAATTTTTTAGATAAAAACAGTTCAAGTTCTCTTGTGGTTTTGTCGTTTACTTTTAATTGACCTAAAACTGGTAATGTAATAAAACCTTCGTCATTCACCAGATAACCATTAATTTTTATGATTTCAGGATTTACTGTACCACTAGTAATTCCGTTTAGCAAATCAATATTGTAAATTCTAGAAGATTCGATATCTAATGATACAATTTTTATTGAAAGTATATCGTTAGTTTCGATTTTCTGATCTAATATTCTATTATCTTCAATGGCATTTTTCTTGCCATTTTGGAAATATAATAAATCCTTCTTTGAAGAACATGATGTTGCTGAGATAAAAGCTAGTGTAGCGATTAAAAAAAACATTCCTTTTCTCAAAGAACTAAGCATCAATTGTCTTTTTTTTTGTATTAATTGTGGAATAGAAAAAAAAGTTGTTCCTAAAATTACAATAATTAACAGTTGAAAATGAATATTTAAATCATCAATTAAGATGCTCAAAGTTGATAATATTAGCGTTACAATTCCAACAAAAACACTAACTTGCCAATGTTTAAAATTTAACTCTAAAAGTCTGTGATGTATATGATTTTTATCTGCTTTAAATGGACTTTTTTTGTATATAAAAATTCTAATAAAAAAAATTCTAGCAGTATCTATTAAAGGATAAAACAATAATGAAATCATTAATATTGGATTTATTTCATATGTTGCGTTCAAAATAATTACTTGTTTTATTGTTAATAAATTAATTGTTAAAAATGCCAATAGAAACCCTACAATCATAGATCCGGTATCTCCCATGAAAATCTTGTCCTTCTTTGATAGATTATATTTTAAAAATGCCACAATAGATCCTAGTAGTGTTAACGTTATAATGCACATAGCTGTATTTTTTGAGCAGTAAAAAATGACAGCAGTAAAAATTAGAAAACAAATGGCTATTATTCCAGCTAATCCATCTATTCCATCAATTAGATTGTATGCGTTAATTACGAGAATAAATACAAAAACTGTTAATACAACGGATAAAAATTCATTTATCTGATAGATTCCTAAAAACCCGTATAAATTGTTAATTGTTAAATTGGAACTTAATATGACTGAAAGTGCAACTAAAAATTGTACCAAAAATTTGGTTTTAGCTGGTAAAACTAATATGTCGTCCTTTAGTCCTAAAAAAAATAACACCACTACAGATCCTATTAAGTGATAGGCTTGTATGTTTTTAAATATTGCTCCAAATAAAGTAAATGATAAAATAAAACCTATAAAAATTCCAACGCCTCCCAACGTTGGAGTTTTGATTATATGTGCACTTCTTTCAGAAGGTGTAGCTACAAGATTTTTTTCGTTTGAAATATTTATAATAACTGGAAAAGATACGTAGCTGATAAACCAGGAAACAATAAAAAAAAAGAGATACCAATATTCCTGTTGAATTTGATAAGAATTTAAAAAATGACTTAATATATTTTTCACCTTAGTTTTCTTTAAGTACAACAAAGGTATGAAGCCACTAAATTGCTTTTCTTAGATTAGTAATAAGTGAATTATATTTTTGAATAAATGGCAGTAAATTGATTTAAACTAAAATAAATGTTTTCCAATATTTAAGGCTGCATTCAAATCATCTAATTTTCTTTTTGAAACTGGAACATTTTTATTGTTTTTCATCTCACAATAATAACCATCTGATTTTATGATATTTACCAAATTATTCAAGTTAATTATGAATTTATGATGAATTCTACAAAATATATCTGGATCTAATAGTTTTTGAAATTCGCCCAAGTTTTTACTTGCCATTTTACTTACTCCATTGTTCAAATAAATTAGTGTATATCTGCCATCTGCCTCAAAGCAGATTATTTCATCTAGTCTAATAAGTTCAATCTTTTTTGTTGAGTTTATTGGGATGAATTTTTGGAATTTAGTTTCAGCAATTTTTAGTTCATGCAGGTTTATCTCATCATTTATTTTATTAATACATTTATTTAGGCAAGATAAAATCTCAGATATACTTGAAGGTAGAACCAAAAAATTAAAGATATTATATTTTAAAAAATCAAAAATTTGTTCTTTAACTTTTGATAAAATTATAATTTTTGATACAATTATTTGGGTATCGTTTAAAAAACTTATTACATCAAGATAATCAGTTGATGTGTCTAATAAAAGAATGTTTATTTTTTTTACATCATAGACACTATTTAATTCTTTTAACGAATTAGCAAATTTTAAATTTAGTGTGTGGTTTGAAAAAGAATTTGTAAAGTTAATTATCTCATCGTTTAGTAACTTTTCGGTTTTGAAAAAAATTATGTCTAATTTCATATTTTAGGGGTTTTAAATACAAAATAAATAAAAATTACCTTGTTTTCATCTGTTTAATTTAATATTTGGTCTTTATTAGGTAATATTCGGACATTAATTTAATTATTGTAAGAAGTTTTAACAAGTAATTATAAAGATAGTTCATTGTAAGTATTTAAAGGAGTTTTATAAAAAAAGCGATTTTAAATATTAGTTTTTTTTTATAAATTTATTGGATATGTATTGATGTGTTTTATTTATTCGTTGAAATTGACTTAAGTGTAGACGAATGGTTACTAATCTTCGATAAAAAAATGGATTATATATGTAAATTCTCTTTTGTTTTCTTGATAATAAAAAGTAACTTTTTTGTAATCTTAATGAGCTTAAGTCTTTACCTTTTTTTATTATTAACTTATAATGTCATTTTTTTAAAACCTTTATAAATTTTCTTATCAACCCTTGTATAAGAAGCATTATCTTTTATTCGAGTTATAAAACTTATTTTTGGGTTGTAAAATCTCAAATGCTTTATAATCATTTTATCTTTTGTCAAAACATAAATTAATTATAATGTCATTTTACTCTTCTAAGAAGCTATTGTTGTTTTTCTTCTTTAGGTTTTCCCAAGCAACTCAAAATGTCTTTATGCATGCTGCAATACTGATGTTAACTATTTAAATTATTTACTTAGAACTCCACTTTTGTATTATTGAATGTTGCTGAGAATGTACTTCTTTTTATAATATCACTAAATTGAAAAAAGCGATGTTTTGTTTAAAATTTATTGCATTGCATCTTAAAATTCTCTATTTAAATTGCGTTTTGCAAACGAATAAAACACGAAGCTTATTAAATGGTTTTTGCTTAAATTGTTTTGCAGATTTATCGGAATCAAGTTTTTTATCAGCATCTTTAATTTTTTTCATCAGTTAAAGAAATAAGCTGTTTGAAAACAGATTTACTACAAATATAATTAATTCTAATCATTGTATTATTTATTTATAACATTCAATTGCAAAATTGACACAACGTTTATTTATTTCAAATATTCCCTTATTAATTCCATTTATTACTTTGAAAGGTTTATTACTGCTTATTTATTCAAAATTTGTAGTAAAAAAATATATAATGAACAATGTCGCTATACTTTCAATTAAGCACTTCACGGCTTTCAACCAAGTTGTAGAAGATTATAAATCATTATTGTTTTATGAACAAGAGTTGATTAACTACGAAGACGATAGAAGAAAGGCAAGTTATGAAAGAGTAAAAAAAGAAATTATTTTTTTATTAAGACGTATCATTAAGAATAAAGATATTTTAGAAGAAAACACTAAAGCTGATCAAGAATATCTGAGTAAGTTGATTGATCAATAATTATGATTTTAATATTCTTTCCGTTAGATTAAAATTTTAAAACACAAGTTCTTCAAACATAAAAAAATAAATAATTTGAATTGGTTCGTCATATATACTAAGCCACAGCAAGAACTAAAGGTACTTGAACGTCTTCAAAAAATTAATATTGAGGCTTATTGCCCTGTTGTTGAAGAAGTTAGGCAATGGTCGGATCGAAAGAAAAAAATAATTGTCCCTTTGATAAAATCTTATGTTTTTATTAGAGTTGATTTTGAAAATAGATTTAAGGTATTTGATGTTCCAGGAGTAGTTCGTTATCTTTTTTGGATGGGGAAACCTGCAGTTGTATATGATTACGAGATTATTGGTTTAAGAGAATCTTTGACTAAGTCGTATTCCTCATTAAAAATCGAGACTATTGCTGTTGGTTCAAGATTAAAAATAAACGATGGCCCTTTCCAAAATAACGAGGGTACGGTTGTAAAGGTAAATGCAAAGCATGTAACTATTGCTCTAGAACAGCTAGGAGTATTGGTTTCGATAATATATTAAGTTAAAAATAGTAAAATAGTTTGTACCATATGCATCACTTGTGTGACTCATATGGCGAAGCCGTGGAAAAAATGAAAATAGGAATTACTTTTAGCGCTTTCGATTTATTGCATGCAGGTCATGTAAAAATGCTTGAAGAAGCAAAAAGCCAATGCGACTACTTGATTGTTGGATTGCAAACTGATCCAACTATTGATCGTCCAGAAAAAAACAAACCCATCCATCGGTCGTTGAACGATATATTCAATTAAAGGGCTGTAAACATGTGGACGAAATCGTTCCTTATACAACCGAACAGGATTTGGAAGATATACTTAAAAGTTTTCCTATTCAAGTTAGAATTGTTGGGGATGAATATGAGGATAAAAATTTTACGGCTCGTGCTTATTGCGAAAGTTCTAACATCACTTTGTATTTTAACAAACGCGCCCATCGTTTTTCAAGTTCTGCTTTAAGACATTTAATTGCTTCAAAAATATAATAATAATTAATTTCTTTATCATTATTTATTAGTTGAGATCCGTCAAAAAATAAAAAATAGAGTTTCATAAATTGTATTAAAACTAATGAAAAAAACAAACATATTAATCACAGGAGGAGCAGGTTTTATTGGCTCCAATTTATGTGAACATTTTCTTAACAAAGGATACGCTGTTGTTTGTTTGGATAATTTTGCTACCGGTCATCATAAAAATATAGAACATTTATTTACTAATTCCAACTTCCAATTAATTGAAGGTGATATTCGGAATTTAGAAGATTGTAAAATTGCAGTTGAAGGCTGTGATTATGTTTTACACGAAGCGGCATTAGGTTCGGTTCCAAGATCTATCAAAGACCCAATAACTACTAATGATGTAAATATTTCGGGTTTTTTAAATATGTTGGTTGCCGCACGTGACGCTAAGGTTAAGCGTTTTATTTATGCTGCAAGTTCCTCAACTTATGGCGATTCAGAGGTATTACCAAAAACTGAAGATGTAATTGGTAAACCACTTTCTCCTTATGCAATTACAAAATATGTAAATGAACTTTATGCTGGAATTTTTAGCTCAACTTATGGATTAGAAACAATTGGTTTACGATATTTTAATGTTTTTGGACGCAAACAAGATCCAAATGGTGCCTATGCAGCAGTGATTCCATTATTTGTAAAGCAATTTATGAATCTTGAAAATCCAATAATTAATGGAGATGGAAATTATTCAAGAGATTTCACTTATATCGATAATGTAATTCAAATGAATGAGTTGGCTATGCTAACAACCAATCCGGACGCTATAAATACAGTTTATAATACAGCTTTTGGTGATCGAACTACTTTAAATCAATTAGTAGGAAGTTTAAAAGAAATTTTATCAAAATACAATACTCAAATACAGTCTGTAGAAATACTTCACGGTCCTAACAGGGCCGGTGATATACCACATTCTTTAGCAAGTATTGATAAAGCAAAAAAATTATTAGGATATAGCCCAAAATTTTCCATGAAGCAAGGTTTAGAACAAGCTGTAGATTGGTATTGGAAAAATTTATAATATCAAGAAATGATCAAAAATATTTGTTGTATTGGAGCTGGCTATGTAGGAGGACCTACCATGGCTGTTATTGCCCAAAAATGTCCACACATTAAGGTTACTGTTGTTGATTTAAATGAGAAACGAATAGCCGCATGGAATGATGACGATTTAAATAATCTTCCAATTTACGAGCCAGGTTTAGCCAATGTAGTTTCTCAGTCTCGTGGAAGAAATTTATTTTTTTCTACTGATGTTGATTCAGCTATTGATTTAGCCGATATGATTTTTATATCCGTTAATACACCCACAAAAAATTATGGTGAAGGAAAGGGTATGGCTGCAGATTTAAAGTATATTGAATTGTGTGCCAGACAAATTGCAAGAGTTTCTAAAGGCAACAAAATTGTTGTTGAAAAATCAACATTGCCAGTTAGAACAGCCGAAGCTATAAAAAACATATTAGAAAATACGGGAAATGGTTTTAAGTTTCAGATTTTATCCAACCCAGAATTCTTAGCCGAAGGAACTGCTGTAAGAGATTTACAAGAGCCAGATAGAGTTCTAGTGGGAGGAGAATCTTCGCCTGAAGGTCAAGAAGCTATAAGTAAGTTAGTTGACATTTATGCAAATTGGGTTTCAAAAGATAGAATTTTAACAACAAATGTTTGGTCTTCTGAATTATCAAAGTTAACTGCTAATGCATTCTTAGCGCAAAGAGTTTCTTCTATTAATGCTTTAAGTGAATTATGTGAAGAAACAGGCGCTGATGTCAACGAAGTAGCCAGAGCTATTGGTATGGACAGTAGAATTGGTTCAAAATTTTTAAAAGCCTCTGTTGGTTTTGGTGGCTCTTGTTTTCAAAAAGATATTTTAAATTTAGTCTACATTGCAAAATCCTATGGATTAAATGAAGTAGCTGATTATTGGGAACAAGTAATCATTATGAATGATTATCAAAAAAGACGCTTTTCAAAAAACATAGTGAAAACTTTATATAATACACTATCTGGAAAGAAAATTGCTCTTTTAGGATGGTCTTTCAAAAAAGACACTAATGACTCTAGAGAATCTCCTGCCATTTATGTTGCCAATGATTTGATTGAAGAACAAGCAAACTTAGTTGTGTTTGACCCTAAAGTAGAAGAAAATCAAATATATTCAGACTTAAATTCCTTGAAAAGTCGCTCGGAAATTGAAAATATAAAAGGGTTAAAAGTAAGTTCTAATTATGTTGATGCATGTAAAGATGCTCATGCGATTCTAATAGTAACCGAATGGGATATATTTAAGTCATATGATTGGAAAAAGATATTCGACCAAATGCAAAAACCTGCATTTATTTTTGATGGTAGAAATTTATTAAATAAAAAAGAATTAGAACAAATTGGCTTTATCTATAAAGCCATTGGTTCATAGATGTGAAATAATGAGTACTAAAATTGCAGTAATTGGTTTAGGATATGTAGGATTGCCTTTAGCACGTCTTTTTGCCACAAAGTATCAAGTAGTAGGTTTTGATATCAATAAAAGCCGAATAACAGAATTAAATTCTGGAATTGACAAAACCCTTGAAGTTAGTGATGAAGACTTGCAAGCTGTTTTGGTAAAAGATTTTAATACCGACACAACTGGATTACATTGTTCAGATTTATTAACAGATATTGTTGATTGTAACTACTACATTGTAACCGTTCCGACACCCGTAGATAAGAACAATCGTCCCGATTTAACACCACTTTACAAAGCCAGTGAAACAGTAGGCAAAGTATTAAAAAAAGGTGACATTGTTATTTATGAATCGACTGTATATCCTGGTGCTACTGAAGAAGAGTGTATTCCAGTTTTAGAAAAAGTTTCTAGTCTAAAATTCAATAAGGATTTCTTTGCAGGTTACTCACCTGAACGTATTAACCCCGGAGATAAAGAGCATACAGTAGAAAAAATCCTAAAAGTCACCGCAGGATCTACTCCAGAAATTGGAGAAAAAGTAAATGATTTATATAAAAGCGTTATTGTAGCAGGAACGCATTTAGCACCTTGTATTAAAGTTGCAGAAGCTGCTAAAGTAATTGAAAATTCACAACGTGATATCAATATTGCTTTTGTAAATGAATTGGCAAAAATATTTAATCTACTTGATATTGATACTCATGCTGTACTAGAAGCTGCAGGTACCAAATGGAATTTTTTACCCTTTAAACCGGGCTTAGTTGGCGGACATTGTATAGGTGTTGATCCTTATTATTTAGCTCAAAAAGCGCAAGAAGCTGGTTATCATCCAGAAATTATCTTGGCAGGTCGTCGTTTAAATGATAGTATGGGAGAATATGTTGCTTCGCAAGTAGTGAAGTTGATGATTAAAAAAGGGATTTCTATTAAAGGTTCTAAGTTATTAATGTTAGGAATAACCTTTAAAGAAAATTGTCCCGATGTTCGTAATACTAAAATTGTAGATGTGGTTAATGCCTTAGTAGATTATGGTGTTTCAGTTTCTATTTTTGACCCGTGGGCAAATCCAGCAGAAGTTTTTCATGAGTATGGATTGAAATCAACCAATACTATACCCAATCAAAAATTTGATGCGATTGTTTTAGGGGTATCTCACAAGGAATTTATAGATATTGATTTTACTACTTTGCAAAATACTATTAGTATTTTGTATGATGTTAAAGGAGTATTGGGAGAAGCAGATGCAAAATTGTAGGATATTGATTTAGTAAAATTTAATTTATAATAAAAAATATTAAAATAAAGTTATGATATCTGATAAAATCCTTCTTATAACTGGTGGTACAGGATCTTTCGGATCTGCTGTTCTAAATCGATTCCTTTTTACGAATCATTTTAAAGAAATTCGTGTTTTTTCTCGAGATGAAAAAAAGCAAGACGATATGCGAAATTTATATAAAAACGATAAAATAAAATATTATATTGGCGATGTACGTGATTTTAATAGTGTCGAACCTGCAACTCGTGGTGTAGATTTCATCTTTCATGCAGCAGCATTAAAACAAGTGCCCTCTTGTGAATTTTTCCCTATGCAAGCGGTTAAAACAAATGTTGAAGGAACCCAAAATGTTATTCGCGCTGCAGCAGTTAACAAAGTAAAAAAAATTATTTGTTTAAGTACCGATAAAGCAGCTTATCCTATTAATGCTATGGGTATTTCAAAGGCAATGATGGAAAAAGTAGCGGTTGCAGAGGCAAGGAACTTAACCGATACTGTTGTTTGCTTAACCCGCTATGGAAATGTGATGGCCTCAAGAGGTTCTGTTATCCCATTATTTTTAAATCAAATTCTAAAAGGCCAGCCGATTACAATCACCGACCCTAAAATGTCCCGATTTTTTATGTCGTTAGATGATGCAGTTGATTTGGTTTTATTTGCATTTGAACATGGCAATTCAGGAGACTTATTTGTAAACAAAGCTCCTGCAGGAACTATTGGTGACCTGGCAACTGCTTTAATGGAATTGACTGAGAAACAAACAGAAGTCAGAATAATTGGGACCCGTCATGGTGAGAAGCTATATGAAACGTTATGTACTAGAGAAGAGATGATGAAAGCCGAAGATATGGGTGATTTTTATCGTATCCCAGCTGACAATCGCGATTTAAATTATGCTAAGTATTTCTCCGAGGGAGACGCAGAAATTGCAGTAATTCAAGACTACCATTCCCATAATGCGAACCAACAAGGAGTGGAAGGATTGAAAAAATTAGTATCTAAACTGCCTTTAATTCGTAAAGAAGTATTTGGAGAAGCAGTAGATTCGTATTTAGGATAAATATTTTATATACTAAATAATCTATGAAACCAAAATTAATTTTCGGTGGTTGTCATAAAGATGAGCGAGGTATTGTGAAATTTAATAATGATTTTAATATGTCAGTCATTAAAAGAATGTACACCATTGAAAACAACACTAGTAATAGCATCCGAGGTTGGCAAGGTCATAAAATAGAGCAACGTTGGTTTATAGCAATTGTGGGAAGTTTTCAAATTGACGTGAAACCAATTCTTGCTTTTGAAAATCAAGATTATTCTCAAGAAATTCTATCATTTAAACTATTGTCCAATTCCTTAGATGTTTTACATATTCCAGCAGGATTCGTTACTTGTATTCACACTCTAGAAAAAAAGGCACAACTCTTGGCTTTTTCTGATTTTGAATTAGGTGCTGTTAAAGATGAATGGAAATACATGCTATAAAGGCAGTTTACCTTTTTGATTTAAAAAACTATTAAATTTTTACTTAGAAATAGTTATTACTAAAATACAATTATGTTATTTAATTCGTTCCATTTCATCTACTTTATATTATTTCTTTTTCCATTATACTGGATTATTCCACAAAGATTTCGATGGATTTTGATGTTGGTTGCCAGTTATTATTTCTACATGAGTTGGAATTATAATTACCTAGTATTAATTCTATTTACTACTTTAATTTCCTTTTTTGCTGCTATTCAAATTGAGAATACTTCAGAAAAATACATACAAAAGAGATATCTCTATGGTTCAATACTATCTTCTTTATCGGTATTATTCTTTTTTAAATATTATAATTTTTTTTCAATAAATTTAAATTCTACTTTATTAAGTAAGTCTTCACAATTTCCTCTGATAGAATGGTTGCTTCCAGTCGGAATATCCTTTTATACTTTTGAAACATTAAGTTACACAATTGATGTGTATCATCACAAATTAAAAGCAGAACGTAATATTGGTATTTATGCTCTTTTTATAGCTTTTTTTCCTAAATTGGTTGCAGGACCAATAGAGCGAAGTGAAAATTTATTACCCCAATTTAGAAAGGTCCAACAATTTAAAGCTACTAATTTCATACAAGGTTCTAAATATATTATTTTGGGCTTTTTCATGAAGCTAGTCATAGCCGATAGATTATCTTTATATGTTGATAGTGTTTACAATAACGTGAATTCACATCATGGATTAACAATGTGGTTAGCTACTTTTTGCTTTTCTTTTCAGATTTTATGCGATTTTGCAGGGTATTCTACCATAGCAAAAGGTATAGCAAAATGGTTTGATTTTGATCTTATGCTCAATTTTAATCGCCCATATATGGCTTTGTCTTTTACAGATTTCTGGAAACGTTGGCATATATCTTTATCTAGTTGGTTTCGCGATTATGTTTATATTCCTTTAGGAGGAAACAAGGTTCGTGTTTCAAGAAGATATTTAAACTTGTTGATTACGTTTGTAATAAGTGGTCTTTGGCATGGTGCCAATTGGACTTTTTTGTTATGGGGTGGATTACACGGATTGTATTTAATTATTGAAAACCTGTTAAAAAATAAAAAAAAGAAATCTTTGTTGGAGAAACATCTTAGTTTGCGAATCCTAAAGCGTATGTTTATTTTTATAGCGGTTAGTTTTGCTTGGATTTTCTTCCGATCCAACAGTGTCTCTGACGCTATAATAATTCTAAAAAAAGCGGTACAAATAGATAACAACGTGTTTTTAGATCCTAAAACTTTGTTTTACGGGTTTATAGCAATTTCTATTTTAGTAGTATTAGATGTTTTTGCAGAAAGAAAAGGTAATGATAATTTCTTGCAAAACGAAAAATGTTCTTTTGGAATTATTACATTATTTGTTGCTTTAGTTCTAGCAATTTTTTATATGGGGGTATTTGATGGAGGACAATTTATATATTTTCAATTCTAATGAAAAAAAATTTAATCAATGTACTTTTATTTTTAATTCTTTTTTTTGGAATCGATTTTACTATTGGAATTGTTGCAAAAAATAGCGTTTTAAAATTAAAAACAGGATTTTTAGGTGTTGTAAACAATACTATAAAAGACACTTCCAAAATATTAATTTTAGGTAGTTCAAGAGCTCAAAATCACTATAATTCTGAACTGATATCAAAAAAATGTAATTTAAGTACTTTCAACGGAGGGCAAGGAGGATATGGAACTTTATATACTCATGCTGTTTTAAACGAACGACTTAAAGAATCTTCCCCTCAACTTGTAATTTTAGACATAGCACCAAATATTTTGGTAGATGAAAAACAATTTGAAAAATTAACTTCTTTGATGCCTTTATGCTCTCTATATCCAAGTTTTTCAGAAATTGTTAAAAAGAATCCGGACAATAAAGAAATAACTTTTTGGATTAATACACTAAAATACAATTCTACTTTATTTGATTTGTTCTATGACAAGTTTGCAGCAAAAAAGAAAGATGGTTATACTGCACTACCGCAATCAATAAATCTAAAAACGTTTGTTCAGTTCTATTATAAACCTGAATTATTTTCAAATGAAATGAAAATAAAAATAAATACCATTTTAAGTAGCCAATTAGAATATGTTACAAAAATGAAAAAACTTTGTGACAAAAAGGGAGTACAATTTCTTGTAATAATTTCTCCATCCTATATTGATTATGATAAGACTAATAAAATAAAGAATAAATTATTTGATTATTTAAAAAATAATCAGATACAAGTAATAAATTTTACTGAAAGCAACTTATTTTCAAAAAATCCTGAATTATTTCACGATCAATTGCATTTAAACGTTAAAGGTGCTACTTTTTTTTCAAATCAAGTTGTTGATAGTTTGAATGTTAAATATTTATTATCTGCATCGAAAAAGAGAATAAAATGAAAAAAATAGGTATAACAGGACAAAACGGATTTGTAGGGCAGCATTTATATAATACTATTGGACTTACGCCAGAAATTTACCAACGCATTGAGTTTAAAAAAGATTTTTTTGAAGATTCTGATGCTTTAGATAAATTTGTATCTCAATGTGATGTGATTGTACATTTAGCAGCAATGAATAGGCATGAGAGTCAAGAATTTATTTATAAGAACAATATTGAATTGGTGCAACGTCTAACCGCTTCATTAGAAAGAACTAAGTCTAAAGCACATGTGTTATTTTCCTCCTCATCGCAAGAAGAACGCGATAATTTATATGGTAAATCCAAAAAAGAAGGACGACAATTATTAGCCACTTGGGCAACTTCAGTTGGAGGAATATTTACTGGAATGTTAATTCCGAATGTTTTTGGTCCATTTTGCTTTCCAAATTATAATTCTTTTATTGCAACGTTTTGTTATAAATTAACCCATAATGAAACTCCTACTATAGACATCGATGGAGAAGTACAATTAATTTATGTTGGAGAGTTAGTAAATGAAATTCTAAATCAAATAAATTTAGGTAAAACAAACGAAAGTTATACGGTAAATCCTACCGCAAGATATAAAGTTTCAGAAGTATTATCTATGTTACAAGATTATAAGGAAAGATATTTTGATAATGGAGAAATACCCATGTTGAATTCTATTTTTGAAGTTAATCTTTTCAATACTTATCGATCTTATATCGATTATTCTTCACATTATCCTATAAAATTTATACAACATACAGATTCAAGAGGTTCATTTGTAGAAGTGACACGATTAGGAGTTGGAGGACAAGTATCTTTTTCAACTACTGTACCCGAAATCACAAGAGGAAATCATTTTCATACGAGAAAAATTGAACGCTTCGCTGTTATAAAAGGAAAAGCGTTAATACAGCTAAGAAAAATAGGAACAGATGAAGTTTTGAATTTTTATTTAGATGGTAAACAACCTGCATATGTGGATATGCCAATCTGGTACACACATAACATAAAAAATATAGGAGAAGAACTACTCTATACCAATTTTTGGATAAATGAATTTTACAATCCAAAGGATCCAGATACGTATTTTGAATCAGTGACTAGTGATTTGTAATTAGTAACTAGTCACAACGATTGATTACTAATAACTAATCACAAAAAAAACACATAAAGATTTAAATGTTTGGTAAAAACTATTGAATATTTAATTGTTTAATAAAGAATTACTAAAAATATCCAAAAGAAAGGTTATTTAGATTAGTTTCATAAATGATAAGCGCTGCTATTTCAATTCCTTCTCACATTGCGGAAGGAACTACTTGAAAAGAAAAATCAGAATTTAAACAATTTTTACACATAGTATTAGCAAGTGCTTAGGAATTAGAAACCCAATTAATAATATTCGGCAATCTAAAATAGATCTCTTATGAGATGTAAAAAAAATAGAATAATTAATCTTCATTTCAAGAATGTTTTAAGGATTAATTAAATCAATCAATATCTACTTAGTTCAATAGTGATTTGTAATTGGTAATTAGTAGTTTAATACTAGTCACTAATCACTAATCACTAATCACCAAAAAATATGACATCACCAATCGCCAATCACCAATCACCAATCACTAAACTAAAAGTAATGACGGTAGTTGGAACCCGTCCAGAAATCATCCGTTTATCAAGAGTATTAGATGCATTAGATGCTTCTGACGCCATAGAACATGTTATTGTTCACACTGGTCAGAATTATGATTATGAATTGAATCAAATTTTCTTTGAGGATTTGGGATTGCGTAAACCCGATTATTTTTTAGATGCAGCCGGTAAAACTGCAACCGAAACTATTGGAACTATTTTGATTAAAATAGACCCATTATTAGAACAAGTTAAGCCTGATGCTTTTTTGGTTTTAGGAGATACCAACTCTTGTTTGTGTGCTATACCTGCCAAAAAAAGACATATACCTATATTCCATATGGAAGCAGGAAATCGTTGTTTTGACCAGAGGGTACCTGAAGAAACTAATCGAAAAATTGTAGATCATATTTCCGACATCAATTTAACATATAGCAGTATAGCTAGAGAATATTTATTACGTGAAGGTTTGTCTGCTGATAGAATTATCAAGACAGGTTCTCCAATGTTTGAGGTATTGCATCATTATTTACCACAAATAAAGGCCTCAAAGGTTTTAGATAAATTAGGCTTAGAAGAAGGAAATTTTTTTGTAATTTCTTCGCATAGAGAAGAAAATATTAATTCTGAAAAAAACTTTAGGGGATTAATAGATTCCCTAAATGCTATTGCAGAACATTACAAAATGCCTATTATTGTTTCAACACATCCTCGAACTAAAAACATGATGGAGAAAATGAAACTTGAAGTAAGTGAAGAAATTAAATTTTTAAAACCCTTAGGTTTTCATGATTATAATGCTTTACAAATGCGTTCTTTTGCAGTTTTGTCCGATAGTGGTACCATTTCGGAGGAATCTTCAACTTTAAATTTCAGAGCCTTAAATATTAGGGAAGCCCACGAACGTCCTGAAGCAATGGAAGAAGCTTCAGTAATGATGGTTGGTTTATCTCCAGAAAGAATATTGCAAGGATTAACGCAAGTTTTAGGACAAAAGGTGGGTAACGAAAGAAATTTTAGAGCCGTGGCTGATTATTCGATGCCCAATGTTTCTGATAAAGTAGTGAGAATTATCCTTAGTTATACTGATTATGTCAAAAGAAATGTTTGGCGCGAATAAATATTTTTACTTAATATTATATGTATTGTTATTTGTTTTACTCCGTCAAAACATTTAAACTAAAACAACAAACAAAAAATCATGTATATTCAATATTTTAAGTATATTTTTGGTAATAATAGAATTAGAAAAGCATTTTTACATTATAAACTGTCTAAATTTTATAAAGCAAAAAGAACTTTAATAGGCTATGACTGTATTATAAGGAATTCTGTGATTGGGAGAGATGTTTTTATCGGTGCTGATTGTTCTATCGTAAATGCAGAGATTGGGGACAATACCTACTTTAATACTAACACTCGTGTAAAAGATGCAATAATAGGAAAGTTTTGCAGTATTGGTTCGAATGTTAAAATTGGCATAGGAATACACCCAATAGAAATGCCTTCTACTCATCCAGCATTTTATGCAAATAATAAAGGCTTTAAAACATTTGCGGATAAAATGTATTTTAATGAGGTGTCAGGGAATATAAATATAGGTAATGATGTTTGGATTGGCTCAGATACAACCATTTTTAATAATGTTACTATAGGAAATGGATCAATTATAGCATTAGGTGCGATAGTAACAAAAGATGTTCCTGATTATGCAATTGTTGCAGGAATTCCAGCTAAAATAGTAAAATATAGATTCAATACCGATGATATTATTTTTTTAAATGAACTAAAGTGGTGGGATTTTGATATTTCTTTTTTAGAAGAAAATTTTGAAATAATGCAGGATTTAGATAAGTTGAAAGACTATAGTCTAAGTTTAAAAACAAGTAATAAATAAAAAAATGATTGAAAAATTATTTAATCTTAAAAATGTTAGAAACAAGAAACTAGGGAAAAATATTATATTAACATTAATTTTTCAACTAGCAACTGTAGCAACAAGTTTCGTAATTCTGCCTATTTCACTTTCTATTGTTCCAGTAGAAGAGTATGGCGTTTGGTTGACTATAAGTTCTGTTTTCGTATGGCTTGGCTATTTTGATTTGGGATTGGGTACTGGTCTCAAAAACAGACTCGGAGAAGCGTTGGCAAATTCGGATACTTTACTAGCAAGAAAGTTAATAAGTACCTCCTATTTTACTATGTTGTGTATAATGTCTTTGCTTAGTTTGGTCTATTTTTTTGTGGCTACAAAGCTAGACTTTGTTAAAATTTTTGGTAGCCCAAATGAGGCTATTGTTTCAAAAGAGCTTTTAGTTTATACGGCAAATATAGTAGTTTATGTTTTTATAGTTCGATTTATTTTGCAATTGATTAATCCAATTTTTGATGCATTTCAAAAACTATTTACAACGAAGTTGATTATGGTTTTGAGTCAGATTTTGGTTTTGATTTCTTTACTTATTGTAAAAAATAATTTCCATGCAAATATTTTTACCTTGGGTTTAGTATTTTCATTTTCTCCAGTTTTTATTTTGGTCATTGTTAGTATTATTTTTTTTTTAAAAATAAAAATTTATCTCCAAGTATAAAGTATGTAGAATTAAAACTTCTAAAAAATTTATACTCATTAGGATTGAAGTTTTTTATTGTACAATTAAACATGCTTGTTCTTTTTCAGTCCTCTAATTTTATAATTATCAACTACATTGGATCAAGCGAAGTGGTGGGTTATAATGTTGCTTTTAACCTTTTTTCTATGATGAATATTGTTTTTTCAGCTATTTCTTCACCTTATTGGTCTGCCTATACCAATGCCTGGATGCAAAAAGATTTAGATTGGATTAAAAGTGCACAAAAAAAATTAATAAAAGTGTGGTTATTTATATGTTTGGTTTCATTTTTGGTTTTACTTTTTTCAGACAGAATTTATCATTTATGGGTTGGTGATAAGGTTGAGATTCCTTTTTCCCTTTCCCTTTTAATTTTTATTTACATGAGTGTATTTACGTTTGGAATGATCTTTAATGTTTTTGTAAATAGTACAGGAAAAGTCCTATTACAAACAATCTCTCTAACTGTTTTAACTATAATTTATATTCCTCTAGTAATAGTTTTGATTCAAAATTTTAAATTAGGGTTGAAATCTATTCCTATAGCATTATTGCTGATTTCACTATATACAGTAATTATTGCACCAATACAATCTAGAAAAATACTGAACGGAACCGCTAAAGGGATATTTAATCATTGATTGTTTTTCAAATCTATTAATTTTATGCTTTTCAATTCTACAGTTGATCAGCAAGATACGAAGGAAATTGCTTTAAAAATTAAGCAGAACCTCTAAGTTTGCTTTTTTAATCTAAACGAATGTTACAATTTGATTCTATACTTTTTATAATTGCTTTTATTGTTTTACTAGCACAATTTGTTATTTTCTATTTCAAGTTGGGTTTGAAAATGATTGCACATCCCGGGACTTTTTTTGCTTTAATTTGGCTTTTTTCTACTATTTCACAGTATTTCCTAATTAAATTTGACTTAGCGATTATTAAAGATATTGATTCCATCAATGAGTTAAATATTTTTGTAATTTTTACGAGTGTTTTTTTTTCTCTTTGGCAATTATTTTATAAATATGAAAGCTACTCAATCAATAAAACCTTTAACTTTAAAATCAATTACAATTTATATAAAAAGCTTTTAATTGTTATGTTAGTTGGGGCAATACTTCAGATGCTATATACATGGTATAGTATTGGTGTTTCATCGTTTAATATTGCAGAAATTAGAGATTTAAATACAAGTGATAAGACCAATTACTTTGGGACTCAAGCAGATTTACTCTTAAGTCTAATCAAGTATACCCAATTTTTTTATCCCGTTCTTTCCATTTTTTCTGGATATTTTTTAGGACTTAAGTATTTATCCAATCAGAGATTGCCCTTTAAAGATATTTTTATCTATATTCCTTTAATCGTAGCGTTATTATATGTATTGACCAGTGGAGGTCGAAATCCGTTGTTCATTGGAATTAAATTATATGCGATAGGTCTTTTTTTTACGTTGCCTCTTGTTCTTCCTGCTGTGAAGCGAAGATGGTTGCTAGTTAGGATTGCTGTTCTGGCCATTACATTATCAATTTTTTCTACTTTTGTTTCTGATGCTCGAAGTGAATTTAATAATCAAGATAGTTTTTCAAGTAATTTTGACAATCCTATTTTGAACTCTGTATCCGGATTGATTGAATATATGGGTGCTCACTACTATGGTTATCAGCTGAGAAATGTAGATACCTTTGACGAAGCTAAACTTGGTTATGGGTATTTTACATTCAATAGTTTATTCGACATGAAAGTGCCTTTTGCTACTTATATTGGTTTTGAAAAAAATATTGGAAACTTTTTCGGATATGATGTAAATCCAATTGATTATTTTTATTTATGGGAAAATGATAAAGAGGGATATTACACGACAAATTCTATCTATTTAGATTTAAAACTTGATTTCGGTTATGTAGGAACAATTTTATTTTTATTGTTTTTTACACGTTATACGCACAAATTATTTTTGAAAACACAGAACAAAGATACTATTAGCATCTATGTTATATTTTGGTATTTTATGTGCTTTAATTTTTGGGCAGCATCAAATTTTAATTCGTTTTATGCCGATTACATGATAGAAGGGTTAGTAATGTTTTTTATTTTTTCTCGTTTATTTACGAAAAATATTTCGCTTAACTGGAAATTTAACCAAAGATTACAGATACAACACTGATATAGGTGCTGAATTATTCATTTAAAAAACTAAGCAACATGCGTTTGACTGTTTTAACTAAGCAAAATCCTTTTTCTACTCCTGGTGCTTCTTCAAATAGATTACTTGGATTGCTAAATGGACTTCTGAACTTTGACTATAAAATAACCTTGTTGATTACTGGAGGATACTATAGTTTATCTGAAAAGACTTTATTCAAAAAGCAGGGTATTCATGAAGGTCTAAACTATGTATACCTTTCTGAATATGAAAACACGTCGCTCAATAAAAGAAGGCTTTATGAGTATGGTCTTAAACATTTAACGTACTTAAAAATAAAAAAAAATTATAAAAAATATTTCATTGATTTAAATACTGAAAATATTATATGGATCAAGAATGATATTATTAATTTTAAAGTGGTTAACAGTCTTGAAAAAACTTCACTACAATCTTTTTTCATGGAAATTAACGAATTTCCTGATATTCATTTACATAACAATAGTACTCGCTTTTTCTGGCAAACAAGTGCTGCAAACAAGACTAATGCGTATTTTGAAGGGCATATTTTGAAAAAGCTTGATGGTCTTGCTTTGATGACACAAACGCTTTGTGATTATTTTAAGGATAAAATAGGGTTACATACAGAAGTCATCCATCTTCCAATGACCGTTGATTTAGAGCGTTTTGATTTGAATCTGAGCTACCCAAAGTTTGAAAATGTAAAAGCACCTTATATTGCTTTTTTGGGTTCGATGAACGATGCTAAAGATGGAGTGAACATCCTTATTGAATCCTTTAGAGAAATTGCTGCAAAGTATCCAGATATACATTTGTGTTTGTTTGGTTTTTGGACTTATGATACAGGCAAACATTTATCGCTTATCAAGAAGGCAAAACTCGAGAAAAGAATTTTGTATGCAAAGGCCATAGATGCTAAAGATGTAATTAAGGTAGTTATGAACGCAAAATTATTAGTCTTACCTCGTCCCGATTCTTATCAAGCAAAAGGTGGTTTTCCAACTAAATTGGGCGAATATTTGGCAACGTGTAAACCTGTGGTGGCAACACGAGTAGGAGAGATTCCTTTTTATTTAAAAGACAATGATTCTGTTTTTTTCTGTGAACCTAGTTCGGTTTCTTCGTTGACAACGGCTTTAGAATTAGCACTTTCGAATGAGGAATTGGCTTATCAAGTAGGTGTAAATGGAAGAAAAGTTGCAGAAACTATTTTTAATAAAGATGTTCAAGCGAAAAGATTAAATAGTTTTTTTCATGAAATAAAGAAGAATTAAGGATTGATTTGAAAAATATTGATTTTACCGATGAAGAATGGGTATTTATTAATAAATAATCTTAAAGTAAATACTTGTTGGAATTAATTTGCTCAACCTTGATAGAAATTGTATTTGTCTAAAAGTTAAAACAAAGTACTGAACATTGTTTTAAAGAAAATACTGAGTTTTTAATATATAATATGTAATAATATTAAGTACAAAAAATGAAATTAGTAACCAAATTAGCAAAAAATTATATAAATTTTAGAGGTTGGAAAACTAACCGTAAAATTGTTGTTATTGAGTCTGATGATTGGGGTAGTATTAGGATGTCTTCCAAAGAGGCTTTAGAAAAAATCGCTAAAGTTAACCCTCATATACTTAAATCCAAGTTTGTTCAATTAGATGGTTTAGAAAAAACTCAAGATTTGGAATTACTTTTTGAGGTATTGGCAAAGTTTAGAGATTGTAATGGAAATCAGCCAGTAATTACTGCTTTGTCCCTTACATCTAATCCCGATTTCCAGAAAATTAAAAATTCTAATTTTGAATACCATTCCGAATCAATTACTGAAACCTACAAAAAGTATGGGGAGTCTAAATTAATTGAATTATGGAAAAATGTAGGTATTTCAAGTAATTTGTTTTACCCGCAATTCCATGGAAAAGAACATTTGCACCCTGAGCGATACATATCAAGAATTGAAGATATCAATGATATTGAGCATCAAGGATTTTTAAATAATTCTATTATTGGAGGCGGTGTAGAAAACTCAAGAGTAAAAAATTTTATGGCAGCTTTTGAATATCATAAAGAGGATGATCAAAGAAACATTGAAATGAGAACAGAAGAAGGGTTAAAAGACTTTGAAACTTTATTTGGTTTCAAATCAAAATCTTTTTGTCCTTCACAATCTATTTATGGTGAGCACCTTTTTGAGGTTTTAAAAAACAACGGAGTTCATGTCATACAATCTGGTCAGCAATTTAGACCAGAAAAATTGAGTTTAAAAAAAATAGATCATTATTGGGGTGATACCACAATGAATGGTTTGATTTTTTGGCGTCGAAATTGCACATTCGAAACTTATAAAGAGAATCGTGTAGACCATGTAGACGAATGTCTAAAAGAAATTGAAATAGCATTTAGATGGGGGAAACCTGCAGTAATCAATAGTCATAGAATTAATTTTACAAGTAGAATTAGTTCAATTCTAAGGGATAAAACTTTATCGGATTTGGAAGTTTTGTTAAAAGCAATTTTAAAGAAATGGCCAGAAGTTGAATTTGTTAATAGTCAACAATTAACAGAAATAATTTTAAATCAGAATCAATAATTTTGAAAGAAATACTAAAAAAACATCTTATTAATTTTAGAGGAAAAAAACTAAATTCAAAATATTTGGTTTTAGAATCTGACGATTGGGGTTCTATTCGTATTCCAGATATAAAAACTCGAAATAGCTTTTTAGAGCAAGGGTTAATCAAGAATAATGATCCATTCTCAATGTATGATACAATTGAGTCAGAAAGAGATTTAGATAAATTATTTGATGTTTTAAGTCAATTTAAAGACCAAAATAAAAATCCACCTATTATAACAGCAAATACTGTTGTAGCGAATCCAGATTTTCAAAAAATCAAGGAGTCCAATTATAAATATTATTTCTTTGAGCCATTTACAAAGACCTATTCATATAATAAAGGTTCTGAAAACGCTTTTAAGTTGTTTAATAAAGGGATCGACGAGAAGTATTTTTTTCCTCAATTTCATTGCAGAGAACATTTAAATCTAACTATGTGGATGCAAAGATTACAAAATAATAATTCTGCATTTATAAGAGCATTTCAACACAATTGTTTTTCAATTGATTTTGAAAATCATTTTAACAAGAGAAGTAACTTGATGGCTTCTTATGATTACAATTCGGAAGCAGATTTAGAAATTATTAAACAAAGTATTCATGAAGGTCTTGCCTTGTTTGAATCCATTTTTGGTTTTAAATCTAAATCATCCATTGCGCCATGCTATGTTTGGGATAAAAAAATTGAACAAATACTCCAAGAAAACGAGGTGAAGTTTTTACAAGGATCTAGATTTCAAAATTCACCTATTGAAGGAGGTACTTCTTTTAAGAAAATATTTCATTTTAATGGTCAAAAAAATGAATTTGGACAATATTATTTTCAAAGAAACTGCCTGTTTGAACCTTCATTAAATCATGATATAGATTGGGTTGATAAATGTATGGAGAGTATTGCAATAGCTTTTAGATGGAATAAACCAGCCATAATTGGAACCCATAGAATTAATTTTTGTGGCGGATTAGAAGAGACTAATCGTGATAGAAATCTTATTTTATTACAAGAGTTATTAAAACAAATAATAAAGAAGTGGCCAGACGTACAGTTTTTACATAGTGCCGCTCTTCATGAATTATATAGTTAGAAAATGAAAAAAATACTAATAATTGCTCCATCTAGAAAAATGGGTGGAATAGAGAGAGCATTATCGGTTTTGTCTAATGAATTTATAAAAAAGAACGTTAAAGTAACTTATGTTTCCTGTTTAAATAGTATTTCATTCTATGAATTAGATGCAGCTGTTATTGTTAAAGAACCTAACTTTAAAAGAAGTGGAGGATTACTAAATAAAATACTTTTTTATCCTAGATTGTTTCTTTATTTAAGAAAACAAATTAAAATTGAAAAGCCTAATAGTGTATTGTGTTTTGGTGATTTATTTAATCCACTTGCTCTCATGGCATCAATAGGTTTAAAAGTGCCTGTTTATATCTCAGATAGAACAAGTCCAGATTTTAAATTTCCAAAGTACATAAATTGGTTAAAAAAAATATTCTATCCAAAAGCATCTGGATTTATAGCTCAAACACAGAGGTCGTTTGATTACAAAAGAAAAGAATTTGGTGTACATTTTAATCAAATAATAATACCCAATGCTATAAGAGCCATTAAAAAATATGACGTTGAAAAAGAGAAAATTATTTTTTATGCTGGACGTTTTTCTTGGGAGAAAAATCCAGAAGCATTAGTTAGAGCCTTTGCTAATATTTCAGAAAAAGAAAATTGGCAATTAGTTATGGCTGGAGAAGGTCCTCAATTAGAACTAATAAAAAATCTTACTTCAGAATTAAAAATTATAGATCAAGTGCTATTTCTTGGAGCCATTACTACTATAGATGAGTGGCTGTGTAAAGCATCTGTTTTTGTTTTACCTTCGTTATTAGAAGGTTTTCCTAATGCCTTGTGCGAGGCTATGTCTGCAGGATTGCCAGTAGTTTGTTTTGATAGTATTCCTTATGAATCTCTATTTGAACCTGGCGTATCTGGTGAAGTGGTACCTTTAGGAGACATCGAAGGATTGTCTAAAACACTTCAAAAACTAATGACAGACAAAACACTAAGAGAACAGTTTAGTAAAGAAGCATCCCAAAGAGCAAGAAATTGGAAAAAAGATGTAATTGTAGATAAATACATGGAATTCCTAAAATTGTTATGAACATTTTTTATAAAATTTATTATTCGCTGCCTCACGATACAAGATTTGGTATTGTATCCAAAATTATTAATAGAGTTGCCGCAAAAGTGGTGAAGCGCTGTTATGACAACGTACTACCGTATTATTTTGAAAAAACTGCAAAAAGTGTAGGTATAGGAATAAATAAAACAGAAGAAAGAGAGCGAAAATATATTGTATCGCTTACAAGTTTTCCTGCTAGAATAAATGATGTTTGGATTTCTATTGAGACCATTTTAAGACAATCCTTTAAACCCGATATGGTTTTACTTTGGCTATCAAGTGACCAATTTAAGGACGAAAAATTGCCTCAAAATTTATTGAATTTACAAGATAGAGGCTTGACCATTAAATTTATAAAGGAGGATTTAAGATCACATAAAAAATACCTCTATGCACTTGAAGAGTTTCCTAATGATTATATAATTACATTAGATGATGACTTATATTATGAAAAGGATTTAATTCTAAATTTAGTAGCGTTGAAAAATAAATATTCTAATTGTGTACCAACCAATAGAGCTCATAAATTAAAAATTAATTCTGGTAAAGTTGAACCATACAAAAAATGGTTGCATAACAGCATCGATACAAAACCTTCTAATTTAATAGTTCAAACTGGAGGTTATGGAACACTCTACAGTAAAAGTGATCTTTACAAAGATTTTAATGATATTGAAAAAATTAAAGAATTGGCACCTCATGCCGACGATTTATGGATGAAAATAATGGTGTTATTAGGTAGTAAAAAATTGGTAACAAATAGTAAATATAATAAAGATCCCTTGGTAGTTAAAGGCACGCAAACTGTGAAATTGGTTACCCAAAATGTAATTAATGGCGGAAATGACGCCCAATTAAAAAACATGATAGCTTTTTACAACATTACCGAAAACCATTTTCAAGATGAAATCTAAAAAACTAATAGTAGGAATAACTGCAGAAGGCTCTGTAAATTTATTACTAGGTCAATTAGCTTATTTTAAGTCTCTTGGTTATGAAACTTACCTTTTAGCTCCGTATAGCGAACGATCTGCAAATTTTTGTAAAAAGGAAGGTTGCACCCATCTTATTATAAATATAGAAAGAGAAATATCTTTATGGAAGGATTTGAAAACTTTACTAAAAATAATTAGAATTTTTAAAGAAGTAAAACCAGATATAATAAATCTAGGAACTCCTAAAGTAGCTCTTTTAGGAATGATTGCAGGTAAAATTTTAGGTATAAAAAACAGAATCTATACTTGTAGAGGTTTTCGCTTTGAACATGAAAATGGAGTAAAGAGAAAGATTTTAATTGCTATGGAAAAAATAACTTCTTTGTGTGCACATCAAGTTATTTGCATCAGCGATTCAGTTCAAAAATTAGGAATTGCCGCCGATATTTTCTCTAAAAAAAAATCTAATGTTATCAATAAAGGAAGTAGTAATGGGGTAAATCTTGAGTTATTCGATCCTTTAAATCAAACATACATAGATAAGAAACAAGAGATTGTTGATAAATATGACTTGAAAGATAAATTTGTTTATGGCTTTCTTGGTAGAATAGTAGATAGAAAAGGAATTAATGAACTTTATAATGTTTTCTGTAAAATTTATGAAGAGAATTCAAATACTAGATTGCTTTTAGTTGGCCCTTTTGAGACCGATCAAATTGCTGATAAAACCTTGTTAGAAAAAATAAATAATCACCCAGCAATATTTAATATAGGTCGTGTTTTACAGGACGAAGTGCCTCCATATATTTTGGCGTTAGATGTTTTTGTTTTACCGGCATGGTGGGAAGGTTTTGGAAATGTTCTGGTGCAAGCAGCTGCAATGGGAATTCCTGTTATAAGTACCACAGGAACAGGAACAATTGACGCCGTTTCTGATAACTTCAATGGAATTTTAGTGAATCCAAAAGCCGAGATGGAACTTGAATTCGCAATGAAACATTTGCTATTAAACAAAGAAATCACAATCCAATATGGTGAAAATGGTTTAGAGTGGTCCAGAAATTTTGAAAGAACAATAATTTGGAATGGCATCAACCAACTCTACACAAAAAGATAGAAGGTAACGGGTAAGAATTAAATATTTGAAAAATTTTTTATTCTGTATCAATGTAGAAATAATATAATAATAACAAAAACACACACAATCATGGAACAAAAATTTATTGAATTATTCAAAGAAGTTTTAGAAGCAGAAGATCAAGATGTAAATTTAACTGACAAATTTAGAGATTTTGACAATTGGGATTCATTAACAAATTTATCTCTTATCGCTATGATAGATGATGATTTTGGTGTTCATATACAACATAGCGATTTTAAAAATCTTTCAACAATTGCCGATCTTATAGAAACTATCAAAGCAAAAAATAAATCATAATTACCAAGAGTTTTATAATTTATGAAAACAATTTTTAGTCTTTCCAATAAGAATATTTTAGTAACTGGTGCGTCTTCTGGTATAGGAAGAGCAATTGCGATCGAGAATTCTAAACAAGGAGCAAATATAATTGGGACAGCAAGAAATAAAGAGAAATTATTAGAGACTAAAGAAATGCTTAGTGAGGGTAAACATCTGTTTATAGATGCTGACTTGAGTGATGAGGCTAGCCTAGACATGCTTGTTGAACAACTTCCTTTGCTTGATGGAATAGTTTTAAACGCTGGAATTGTAAAAACGATGCCGGTAAAATATATAAAAAAGAATGTTTTAGATTACATGTTTAATGTAAACATTCAAAGTTCAATTTTATTAATACAGAAATTATTAAAAAATAAAAAAATTAACTCCGGAGGTTCTATTTGTTTTATATCATCAGTTGCAACTCAAAAAGCTACTCTAGGAAATGCAATGTATATAGCAACAAAAGGCGCAGTAAATTCTTTTGCGAAAGCTTTGGCACTCGAATTAGCTCCCAAACAAATTAGAGTGAATGCAATAATGCCAGGATTTGTAGAAACAAATATTTTGGAGGAAAATAATATTAGTGAGGAGCAATTAGAAACACACAAAAAAAATTATCCAATAGGTAGATTCGGAAAACCAGAAGATGTTGCACATCTTTCAATCTACTTAATGTCTGATGAATCCAAATGGATGACAGGGAGTTCAATAGTAATTGACGGAGGCTTTTCAATAAAATAAAATGAAAAATTTAATAATTATAGGTGCAGGTGGACTGGCTCGAGAAATATATGATTTAGCCAAAATATGTTCTCAAAATGAAACTCTATTCAAAATCAAAGGATTTTTAAGTAAGGATGATACTGGAATAGAAGCGATGGGGTATCCAAAAATTTTATCGACTGTTATTGATTACTCAGTTGAAGAAAACGATTGTTTTTTTTGTGCTATTGGCGATGTAATTGTTAGAAAACGAGTTGTTGAAACCATAATTTCTAAGGGTGGTGAGTTCATCAATTTAATTCATCCAACAGCAATAGTTTCACCTAGTGTAAAACTAGGTATAGGGATTGGTATAAAAAGTCACTGCGTGATTTCTAGCGATGTCGAAATAGATAGTTTTTCTTTTTTGCAGAGTTCGGTTATCATGGGACACGATGTGAAAATCGGAAAATTTTGTCAGATAAACTCTTTTGCTTTTTTTGCGGGTTATGTGAAAATAAACAATAATGCTACAATTAACGCCGGAGCAAAATTGCTACAAAACGTTGTTGTTGAAGAACAAGCTATTGTAGGAATGGGTAGTGTAGTAATTTCTAAAGTAAAAGCTGGGACTACAGTATTCGGAAATCCTGCCAAAAGAATTAATTTTTAAAAAAGTTCTCACATGGTAAAATTTGAACATAAATCAATAAAAATAAATGCTATCGCTACTGCTTTACCATCTAACGAATCTAAACATTCATTAAGTGAACAAACTAGTTCCGACTTAGGATATGAAGCAGCACTTAAAATAATTAATGAACATACTATTGACATTAACACTATTGGGATAGTACTTTTTATTTCTAAAACCGCTGATTATCGCGGACCGGCTACTGCTCTAGTTTTACATCACCGACTGCAATTACCTATTGATTGTTTAGCTTTTGATACTCCTATTGGTGCTTGTGGTTTTGAAACAGCTTTAAATATTGGATCTGCCTTATTAACAACAAATAATACAAAATTTGCATTATGCATTTTTGGAGATACTACATCCAAACAACTTTCTGATAATGATTATTTGCAAAACGAAATAGTTGATGGTTCATCTGCAATGCTCCTTGAAAAATTAGATTCTGATGAATTATTTAAAATAGAAAATTTATCATTGAGCAATCATTGGCAAAAATATGTAATCCCATCAGGTGGATTTAGAACAAATAACTTATTTGATCATCTAATTAACAAAAGAGATTGTCAATCAAAAGAAAATCTTCATATAGATTTTCCAGAGATTGATACCGCATTTAAAACAAAAATAACCAATATTATCTCTGATAAGTTAAAGCAAAATTCTGTGAAGCCTGTTGTTTTGGTTAATTCATGGAATAGAAATATTGCACTTGCAGTAAAGGAAATAGGTACATTAAATAATTTAACTTGTTATTTTATTGATACTAATCAATACGCTTTTTCTGCTTCTATTCCTTTGCTGCTTGAAAAAATTTTTGAAAACGGAGCTCAAGAAATTATTGATGTGATGACCATAAGTTTTGGAGAAGGATTATCAATGATGATATCAGAGTTCAAGATAGATGAATCAGCAATAGTAAAAACTATTGCAACAAATAATTTTTTTGATAATGGCTTTGTGACACATGAAATGTAAAAATCAAACCAAAAGACATGATTTTAAGTAAAATAAATAACATTAAAATTTCTGGAGTTTCTGTTGCATTACCAACTAAGCTATTAGAAAGCCAATCCTATTATAGTCAGTTTGGTAAAGAAAACGTAGATAAATTTATTGAAATGACTGGTGTTGGTAGCGTTTGTCGTTCTGTTCCTGAGCAAACAGCTTCAGATTTAGGTTATTTATCGGCAAAACGACTTATAAATGAAAGAAATATAGACGTCTCTGAAATAGGCTTATTAATTTTTGTAAGTCAGAAGCCCGATTATCGAACACCTGCTTCTTCCTATATCATCCATGAACGATTGAATCTTAGCGAAAATTGTATGTGTTTTGATATCAATCTAGCATGTTCAGGATTCCTTTTTGGATTGCAAACCGCAATGAGTCTTCTAAATTCATCCAATTCTAAAAAAGCATTATTAATTACCGCTGATACTTCTGTAAAAACAATTTCCGAACATGACAGAACAATGATAATGCTCTTTGGAGATAGTGGCTCTACTTTATTATTAGAAAAAACAGATGAAAATATCCAAGCAAGTTTTGGTGTTCGTTCGGATGGAAATAGGTTTAAAAGCATTATTACTCCGTCTGGGGCATATAGAAATCTTAACGCTTCTGTTGAGTCGGTAAGTTGGAGTGACGGTATAATAAGATCGGACTATAACACCCACATGAAAGGGATGGAAGTATTCGGATTTTCAATTTCAGATGTTCCGAAGTTAATTTCAGATTTTTTGATAGAAATTAATAAGACTCCCGAAAACTTTGATCATTTTGTTTTACATCAAGCAAACCTTTACATCTTAAAGCAATTATCTAGAAAAAATAAAATCCCGATGTCGAAAATTCCTATTTCTTTAGATAGATATGGAAATAATAGCAGTAATTCTATTCCTCTTGTTTTGGCAGATCATTTTTCCGCCACAGAAAACCTTACAATGAGTTTGTTTTTTAGCGGATTTGGAGCTGGTCTATCATGGGCGTGTGCAGATGTAGTAATTAATACAAATGCAATTTTACCGATTTTATTTACAGATGAATATGATTTAAGGTACAACTAGACGATATACTGTGTCTATAATTAAATTAATAATAAAATGACTTTTGGTCAATTACTTTCAAAAATATATAAATATGGAAAATTTAGAGAATTACAAAACTGTTTTTAAGGATGTATTTGAAGTTGAAGATGAGGTACTCAATGACTCATTTTCTTCCACAAATGTTGATAGTTGGGATTCAATTACTCAACTTCATTTGGTAACATCAATTGAAGATATGTTTGACGTAATTTTAGATACAGAAGATATTCTTGGTTTTAAATCCTTTGAAAACGGAAAAATAATTTTAAAAAAATACGATATAGTATTAGAATAATAGTATGGAAGAACGATTGTTGGAAAACAAAATTTGTGTCGTAACAGGTGCTTCCAAAGGAATTGGAAAGGCTATTGCAACAATGTTAGCAAAAAAAGGTGCAGTTGTGTACGCTGTAGCAAGAGACATAGCTTCCCTAGAAGATTGGTCTATAGAATTATCAAACAATTATAATACAAGAGTAATTCTTTTATGTTTGGATGTAACAGATTATGACACTGTAAAAAAACAAATCATCGAAATAAAATCAAAAGAAGGTAGAATTGATGTGTTGGTTAATAATGCAGGAATGGTAACCTATGAAATGATTCCTATGATTGACATGAATCGATTTAAGCAAATGTGGGAAGTAAATGTAACGTCAGTATTGTTTTTAACGCAGCTTGTTTCACGAATTATGTCTCGACAAAAAAAAGGTTCAATAATAAATATTTCAAGTTTGGTAGGCGAAAAAGGTGCTTCTGGTCAAACCGCTTATGCAACAACTAAAGGCGCAGTCATTGCCTTAACAAAATCTGCTGCCAAAGAATTGGCACCGCTAGGAATTAGGGTTAATGCTATAGCTCCAGGAATGGTAGCAACCGATCGTTTTTTAAATGAAATGGAATCAAGATTTAAAAACAAAACAGACCAAATAGGAATGGGCAGATTAGCTGAGCCAGATGAAATTGCTAATCTGAGCGTCTTTTTAGCTTCTGATGCATCAGCCTATATCACAGGACAAATAATTGGAATTGATGGTAGTATAGTTTTTTAATTTTATGAAATATTTTTATAATTTCCAACAACACAATCAGGAACAAATTGCTCTACTAGATGAGCAAAATCTTTCGCTAACTTACGGTGAGTTATCCAGTTTTATTAATTCTGTAAAGGATTTAATTCCTACTAGATCACTGGTTTTTCATTTTTCTGAGAATTCCGTACCATCTGTAGCACTTTATTTAGCATGTTTATCAAATCGAGCTGTACCAGTATTATTAAATCCTCTAACAAATCAAGAATTAATAGATAAGTTGTTAAATAATTACCAACCACAATATTTAATAATTCCCCAAAAAATGTGGAGTTGGTTTAACACAGCTGTGGTTTATGAGTACAAAAATTATAGAATTATAGAATATTCTCAAACCAAAATAACACTGTTTGAAGACTTAGCTTTATTACTTCCAACGTCTGGTTCTACTGGAAGTCCTAAAATGGTGCGTCACAGTTATCAAAATATTTGTACAAGCGCATCAAATGTAGCTTCGTTTTTCCAATTGAATCATAATGATCGTCCTGTAGTTTTATTACCAATGTATTATACCATGGGTTTGTCTGTAATAAATAGTCATTTAGAAGCAGGAGCAACACTATTACTTTTTAATGGTAGTATGACAGATACTTCATTTTGGAATATGCTTAAAAGCAAATCACCAACAAGTATAACAGGTGTTCCCTATACTTTTGAAATTCTTAAAAAATTACGATTTTTTAAAATGGACTTCCCTTCTTTAAAATTAATAACACAAGGTGGAGGAAAGATGTCTGAAGATTTATTACAAGATTGTATTCAATATGCAAAAGATAATAATCTAAAGTTTATTCCAACTTATGGTCAAACAGAAGGAACAGCTCGAATGGCTTTCCTTGATAGTGGCGAAGTGGAAAGAAAAAAAGGAAGTATTGGAAAAGCAATTCCAAACGGAAAACTAACTGTTATTGATAATCAAGGGATAATTACCAACGATGGCGAGGCGACTGGTGAAATGGTTTTTCAAGGACCAAATGTAACACTTGGTTATGCAGAAAATATTTTAGATTTAAATAAAGAAGATGAACGAAAAGGATACCTTGAAACTGGAGATATTGTTAGAAGAGACGATGAAGGATTTTATTTTATAATAGGTCGAAAATCAAGATTTTTGAAATTATTTGGTTTGCGAGTTTCACTAGACGAGTTAGAATTATTGATTAAAGATAACTTTCATATAGAATGTGTTTGTAAAGGAAATGATTCTATTATGAATGTTTACATAGCTAACGAGAACCTTTTGTCAGAAGTAAAAGAATTTATAATTCAAAAAACCGGCTTGTATCACAAATGTGTTACAATTAAATACATTGTTGAGTTTCCTAGAAACGAAACAGGAAAAATATTATTGAATGCAATTGAAGATTGATAGATTAATAAATCCTTACAAAGAATCAAATACTTACTTGGTATCTATTGATGATAACAGAATTGTAATGATTGATTTTGGCAATTATCCAACCGATTTGCTTAATGAATATTTAAAAAATAATAATAAGCAATTAGTAGCAGTTTTTTTAACTCATGAGCATTGCGATCATTGTTCTGGAATTAATGAACTTGGAGATTATCATGATTTTGACTTGTATTGTTCTGAAGCTTGTGCAATAAATATTGAAAATGAAAAGCAGAATCTATCTTGTTATATTCAAGATTTGAAACCTTTTAAAATCCTTCAAAAAAAGCGAAAAGTATACGATGGAGAATTGATACAACTTGGAGGTTTAACGTTTGAAATAATGATAACACCGGGACATAGTCCTGGAGGGATTTCAATTTTTGTAAAAGACTTTGTTTTTACTGGCGACACTATTTTAGAGGAAGGAAAGCCTTATTTAGCATTTCCTCATAGTAACAAAAGTGATTATCTTATCTCAATTACTAAATTATTAAATCGAATACAAAACCAAACCATACTTCCAGGACATGGAGATGATTTTCAAATGACAGAGAGCATTAGAAAAAAATTAAAATTAACCCTAGAGCATTAGAAAAATGAATAGTAAATACCTTTATTTAAAACGCTTTTTTGATTTTCTGTTTGCATTAATTGGAATACTATTATTAGTTCCTGTTTTTATTCCGATAATTATTTTATTAAAGTTTACAGCAGAAGGAGAAATATTTTATAGACAAGAGAGAATAGGAAAATCCATGAAATCGTTCTATATTTTGAAATTTGCAACCATGCTAAAAAACAGTTCTAAAATAGGACATGGTAGTTTAACAGTTAGAAATGACCCAAGAATTACTAAAGCAGGAGTGTGGTTACGAAGAACAAAAATAAATGAATTGCCTCAATTATGGAATGTTTTAATTGGTGATATGTCGTTTATTGGTCCAAGACCATTGTTACTCAAAGGAATTGGAATGTACAGTGAAGAGGCTCGTTTAAAGATAGTTTCCACAAAACCAGGAATTACAGGAATTGGCTCATTAATTTTTAGAGATGAAGAAAAACTGGTCACCATCTACAACGAAAAAGGATATGACTCAAAAGAATATTATCAATTGTATATATTTCCTTTCAAAGGACAGTTGGAAAGTTGGTACATCACGCGTCAATCATTTTTATTAGATTTTAAAATTCTATTTGCCACATTCTGGTCGGTACTTACCAATCAAATCAACTTTATTTTTCGATTATTTCCTTCTTTGCCAAATCGACCTGAAATACTAACACAAAATTATTTATTAAAATTAAAAAAAATATGATTCCTTTATCAGTACCACAACTTGCAGGAAACGAATGGAAGTATGTAAAAGACTGTTTAGACACTGGCTGGATTTCTTCAGCAGGTTCGTATGTAAACCAATTTGAACAATTAGTTGCTGATTTTGCAGGTGTAAAATATGGTATTGCTTGTATGAATGGTACCGTTGGTTTACATATAGCACAAGTTGTTGCAGGTGTTCAAGCTTCAGATTATGTTATCACACCCAACATTACTTTTATAGCCACTTTAAATGCTATTAAATACACTGGTGCAAGTCCAATATTGATTGATGTTTTACCCGATTCTTGGCAAATGAACTTAGCTCTTTTAGAGTCTTTTTTATCCCAAGAATCAGAATTGAAATGCATTAACGGACAATGGAATTCGTATCGAAAAGAAGATGGTAAACGCATATTTGCCATTATGCCTGTACACGTTTTGGGGAACATGGGTGATATGGATAAATTACAAGAACTTGCAACTGCTTATCATCTTGTTATAATTGAAGATAGTACTGAAGCCCTTGGTTCTTACCATAAAGGGCAACATGCAGGGTCTTTTGGAAAATTTGGTGTTTTTAGTTTTAATGGAAATAAAATTATTTCAACAGGTGGAGGTGGAGTTATTGTAACAAACGACGAAGCGTTAGCCCAAAAGGCAAAGCATCTAACAACTCAAGCAAAAGTTAGTGCGATGGAATATATTCACGATGAGATTGGATATAACTATAGATTGGTTAATATCTTAGCCGCTATTGGTGTTGCACAAATGGAGCAATTTCCAACACTATTAGAAAATAAAAAAAGAATGGATGACTATTACCGTTCAGAGCTTTCTGAAATTGGTGATATAGAATTTCAAATGGTTTTGCCTTGTGTAGTAGCTAATTGCTGGTTGTTTACTTTCAAAACTAAATACATGCGTGAACTCTTAGATTATTTGAATTCAAATGGTGTTCAATCTCGTCCTTTTTGGTTACCAATGAATCAATTAGAAATGTTTAAAAATGATATATATGTCACTGAAAATAACAATTCTAATGAAATCTATCAAACTTCTATCAGTATTCCAAGCTCGGCAGGAATAACTAAAGCAGAAATGGCAATTGTTGTTCAAACAATAAAAACATTTTATTCAAAACTTTAAATCATATAAAAATGAATATTATAGACATTCCAATGTTTATTAAGGAATATATTACGAAAAGGCCAACAAGTTTATTTGCTCCAGATATTGAAAAATACAAATTGCAATTAACTGAAAAAATTAAGGGCAAAAATGTTCTAGTTATTGGAGGTGCTGGAACTATAGGTTCGTCATACATCAAAGCAATTCTAGAATTCAAACCTAGTAAATTAGTAGTAGTTGATACCAATGAAAACGGATTAACCGAATTAACTCGCGACTTAAGAAGTGCACCAAATCAATACGTTCCGCAAGACTACATTACCTATCCAATGAGTTTTGGTGATCCGGTTTTTGAAAAAATGTTTTTGACGCATGGTCCTTTTCATATTGTTGCCAATTTTGCAGCACATAAACACGTTAGAAGTGAAAAAGATCAATTTTCTATTGAGGCAATGATTGAAAACAATGTATTTAAAGCCAAAGCATTTTTAGATTTGTTATTAAAACATAAACCAGAGCATTTCTTTTGTGTTTCAACAGATAAAGCTGCAAATCCTGTAAATGTTATGGGAGCTTCCAAAAAATTAATGGAGGAAGTAATCATGGCATACAGTTCTGAAATTCAAATTACAACCGCAAGATTTGCCAACGTTGCTTTTTCTAATGGCTCATTATTGGCAGGTTATATCGAACGACTTTTCAAAAATCAACCCATATCATGTCCTTCCGATGTAAAACGCTTTTTTGTATCTCCAGAAGAAAGTGGCCAAATCTGTATGTTAGCGTGCATGCTTGGTGAGAGTGGTGAAATATTCTTTCCAAAATTAGAGGAAGAAGAACAAGCCTTTTTTAAAACAATCACTTTAGATTTTTTTAAGGCTTCTAATCGAGACATTCAACTTTGTAATTCAGATGATGAAGCTAGAACTCTTGCTCATCAATTAGAAGAAAGCAAACCTTATCCGGTTTACTTTTTCGATTCAGACACCTCAGGAGAAAAATTGTATGAAGAGTTTTATACAGAAATAGACGAAATAGAAATGGAACAATTTGAAAGTTTAGGAGTGATAAAAAATGCTCGAAAACTTCCTATTTCACAAATTGAAGATTGTGTCGCGGATCTAAAAAACACTATGAATCTGGGTAAATATGATAAACAATCTATAGTTGATAGCTTAAAAAAATACTTACCCGATTTTCAACATATTGAAACTGGAAAAAGTTTAGACCAAAAAATGTAAATAATAAAAAATGTATTTAATATTCAAACGTACTTGCGACATTTTAATGTCGTCCATAATGCTATTAATTCTATCTCCTTTATTAATTCCAATAGTTATTGGATTAAAATTAACAGGTGAAGGATACATTTTTTACAAACAAGAAAGAGTAGGTTTTAAGAACCAAAACTTTTCTATTCTAAAATTTGCGACCATGCTAAAAGATAGCCCAAACATGGCAGGAGGCATCATGACAACAAAAAAAGATCCAAGAATAACTCCGATGGGAGGATTTTTGCGTAAAAGTAAAATAAATGAATTACCTCAATTAATCAATATTCTTCTTGGTGACATGAGTTTTGTTGGACCTAGACCTGTTATGCCACAAAGTTTTAATGCCTATCCAGAGAATGTTAAAAAAGTCATTTATAATGTAAAACCAGGTTTGACAGGTATTGGATCTATTGTTTTTAGAGATGAGGAACAATTAATTTCTAATATCAAGGAAAAAGGATTAGATACTTGGGATTTTTATTCTAATAAATTATATCCTTTTAAAGGTAAATTAGAAATCTGGTATCAAAGTAATCAAAGTTTTAGTGTAGACTTTAAAACAATTGTGATAACTGCATGGGTCATTATTAATTCGAAAAGTAATTTAGTTTATAAAATCTTTAAATCTCTTCCCAAAAGAGAATTTTAATTAACAAAAAGTAATATATGTGTGGAATTGTTGGATATATTGGGTATAGAGAAGCTTACCCAATCGTTATAAAAGGATTAAAGCGATTAGAGTACAGAGGTTATGATAGTGCTGGAATCATGCTGTATGACGGAACAGATTTAAAAGTTTCCAAAACTAAAGGAAAGGTTTCTGATTTAGAAGAAAAATCATCCAAAGAAATTATAACTAATGGAACCATAGGTATGGGGCACACACGTTGGGCAACCCATGGAGTTCCAAATGATGTAAACTCACATCCACATTTGTCTAATTCTGGAGATTTAGCAATTATTCATAATGGAATTATTGAAAATTATGAACCACTTAAAAAAGAATTAATCAAAAGAGGCTATGTTTTCAAATCGGATACAGATACCGAAGTTTTGATTAATCTTATTGAAGATGTTCAGAAAAAAGACAATTTAAAACTTGGTAAAGCGGTTCAAATTGCCTTAAATCAAGTTGTCGGAGCTTATGCAATTTGTGTTTTTGATCTAAAAAAGCCAAACGAAATAGTTGTGGCTCGTCTAGGAAGTCCTTTGGCAATTGGAGTGGGCGAAGGTGAGTTTTTTATAGCATCAGACGCATCTCCTTTTATAGAATATACTTCAAATGCTATTTATTTAGAAGATGAAGAAATGGCAATTGTGCGTTTACACAAGCCAATGAAAATAAGAAAAATTAAAGACGATTCTTTAGTTGATCCTTATGTTCAAGAATTGAAAATGAATTTAGAGCAGATAGAAAAAGGGGGTTACGATCACTTTATGCTTAAGGAAATTTATGAGCAACCAAATGTAATAAAAGACACTTATAGGGGAAGACTTCACGCTAACAGCGGCTTGATTCAAATGGCTGGAGTTGAGGATAATATTGAAAAATTTCTTAATGCAGATAGAATACTAATTATTGCATGTGGAACTTCTTGGCACGCAGGTTTAGTTGCCGAATATGTTATTGAAGAATTTGCAAGAATTCCTGTTGAAGTAGAATATGCTTCTGAGTTTAGATACAGAAACCCAATTATTACAAATAAAGATGTAATTATCGCTATTTCACAGTCTGGAGAAACGGCAGATACGTTAGCGGCAATCAAATTAGCTAAAGAAAAAGGGGCCTTTGTTTTTGGTGTTTGTAACGTTGTAGGTTCGTCAATATCTAGAGAAACTCATGCGGGAGCATACACTCATGCTNTAAAGAAATTGCTACTATTTATAAAGATGCGCCCAATTGTTTATACTTGGGTAGAGGATATAATTTCCCAGTTGCTTTAGAAGGAGCTTTAAAGTTAAAAGAGATTTCTTACATTCATGCAGAAGGCTATCCAGCTGCAGAAATGAAACACGGACCGATTGCATTAATTGACGAAAAAATGCCAGTAGTTGTTATTGCTCCTAAGCAAGGACATTATGACAAAGTGGTTAGTAATATTCAAGAAATTAAATCAAGAAGCGGAAAAATTATTGCCATTGTAACCAAAGGTGATGTTCAAGTAAAAGGTCTTGCAGACCATGTGATTGAAATTCCCGAAGTTTCTGATGCGCTTTCACCACTTTTAACTACAATTCCGTTGCAACTTCTATCATACCATATTGCTGTGTTAAGAGGATGTAATGTTGATCAGCCAAGAAATTTAGCAAAATCGGTAACGGTTGAATAGTAAAGTTTTCAAATTTTTTGATAATACAATGACTCAAAAAAAAAGGAGCTATTTAATTATAATATGTCTTTTATATTTTTTTTTAGTTTTTCATATAGTTTTTCTTCTGGACTACAGATTGAATGAAAACTTTTACGGTAGTATCAATATTATTCCATTTTATAAAAGCTATATTTTTTTTTTAAATTGTGAGAACTCAAATTTTTGCCATAAAATAAGTTTTTTAAGAGAGTTTTTCGGTAACATCATCTTATTTTTCCCTTTCTCTAAAGCTTTAGAAATTGTATTGCAAAAAAAATTAACATTTAAGAAAAAATGTTTTTACATATTCATTACATCGTTTAGTATAGAATTTTCACAATATCTCTTCAACTTAGGTATTATGGAAGTAGATGATATAATTTTAAATTTTTCAGGTGGTATTTTAGGTGCCTACTTGCTAAATTGTCCAAAAAAAGTTTTTAAGTTTAAAAAATGTACTAAGCCATATTAAAGATAAGATTATAGGGTTGTCAAGACAATCAAAATTTTATAGAAAATTAATACTTAATATAAATTTTACGGGTAAATAAGAATGTTTTTTAGTGATTTTAATAGATTGCTAATTTTCAGTTTTTTTATGATTTGGTTAAATAGAGATTTCTTTTTACCCGTTTTTTATAAAACCTCAATTTTATGAGCTATTGCTTAAAAGTAATTTTAAGCTAATATTTATAAATATGTTAAGATATAGATATAAATCAAATAGTTTAGAAATTTATATTCTTTTAGTTTTTTTTATAATGGTTTCAGAAATAAAAATAAAATTAGAATCAAATCTTGATATAACTTATATAATTCCAATCTAAACAATTTTATTTAATGTTCAATAATGAAAACAGATAAGAAAAGTATCTATATTATAGGTGATATACCAGCAATATTCCATGATGACACAATAGAAAAATTCAAAAATGCCGAATTAGACATGATGTCTAAGGGATTTAGAGTATATAATCCTTTGTCAGAAATCAATCCAGAAGCAAGAGGTCTTAATAACGAATTAAAAATTAAAAATATTCAAAACTTATTTAAAAGTGATGCAATATATTTATTACCATGTGCAGATATTAATCAAAATAATTTAGAATTAAAAATATCTATATTATTAGATCTATTGGTAATACATTGTCTTGACATAAGCAAAAAGAAATCAAAAAGAAAGATAAATAATAGTATTGATGTTAAATTTACTAAATAGTTTTTAGATGAAAAAAGTCAGCTTTATTAAATAAGATTAATTTAAATTCGGGAGTCATATAAAATATTAATGAATAGCATTTTTAACCAATTTATATAAATTAAGAGCCGATTTAATACAATGGATTAAACAAAATTAGATGGCAAATTAATTTAATATTCAAGCAGTTAAAACAAAATTTTCGTTACTTTATTTTTAGTAGACAACAAAAATGCTATTAAAATAGAGATTTATTGTGTACTGATTATTAATTTATTACGGGTTTAGATTAACTCTTATTTTAAATTATTAACATTAATTCTTTCTTAACATTTATTGCCAACTTTTTTGCCTACAAATAAATATTATTCGTCTATACTTAAGTCAATCTCAACGAATAAATAAGATACAGCGATACATATCCAATAATTTTACAAAGAATTAAAGAACTAATTTATTGTTGAATAGTTATGATTTATTAAATTCAACATAAATAATATTTCTTATATTTTTATTTATTTCAAGAAATAGCGGTAAGAAAAAAATATTTAATTGTTTACTTCATTATTAAAAGTAAGTAAACAAAATTCTTTGTCAGGTAAACAAATTAATTTTTTAAATTAATTTTTGATGTTTTTTTGGGGGCAAATTTAACATTAGTTTGCCTGACTTTTTTTATAACAAAAAAATTAGCTATGAATAGAAATGTGAATTTAATTAAACTTTAAAAAACAATTCTCTTAATAAAATTTAAATCTATTATCAATCTTAGCAACTAATTTCAAGGTCATTATTTATTATACTTTAACAAAAAAGACATTTCAATTTTATTACCATGAATATTAATGTATTGCTATCAGTAGACAACGATATAGTTCAAAAAGGATTATCTTCAATAATCCGAGAAGCAGTTTTAGGAAGCTGCATTCACTATCACAAAAGTTCTGATATTATTGAAAAAATTCAGTTTGATTTTTTTGATATTTTAATATTTGATTTAAAAAATAATAATGAACAGGATATTGATTTGATAAAAAAAATAGTAGAACTGAAGTTAAAAACAAAAATTTATATTTTTTTGCATACAGCTTTAAATATTAAAACAGTAAAATTAATCAAACACAGTTCAATAGAAATTATTACAGTTTCTAATACTCAAAAAGAAATAGTTAAAAAAATTGTATTCAATTTACAAAATTTTAAAAGTAAAAACTCTTTCAAAATCAAAAAATTCACCAAACTTAAAACACTTGAGATGCTTTTGTCTGAGAGAGAATTGGAAATTGGATTGATGTTAATTAATGGGGAAACGATAACTTCTATATCAGAAAAAAAATCAATTGCAACATCAACTGTAAGTACCTACAGAAAAAGAGTCTTTGAAAAAACCAAAGTGAATAACATTATAGAGTTAGCCAAATTATTCAAAAAATCAAATTATAAAACACTTCTACAATGATTAATAATGTTTTATTAAAATATATTGTACAAACTGAACAACCTTCAGATGGAGGACTTGAATCACTATTAAAGGTAATTAAGTTTTATAATGGGACATCTTCTATAAATAATTTAAATTTTTTGATTCAAAAGTATTATCCTAAAACTTCATATGCATTATTAAATGAAGTTGCCAAAAATAGTGGATTAATCGGCGTGATTTGCAAAGATATTGAATTAAATGATATAATTGAATACAACCATCCCATAATAATTAAATTTTTAAGCCAAAAAGGGAATATACATTATGTTCTTTTTAATTCTTTCAGTAATACAAATGGCTTTCATATTTGGGATTCTAGAAAAGGATATTATTCTCTTACAAAAGAAAGTTTTGAAGACGTTTGGTTTGAAAAGGATTGTCTCGCATTTATTTGTTAAATTATAGATTCCTTAATAATCAATTTGTAAATTACTAGTACAGGTATATAAAACTTCCTCAATTTTATGAGGATTTTTTTGTCTCTATTTGTAAAAAAAACATCCTGTATTTAAATACCTATAAGTTAATTGTTTAGAATTTTATTAAATAACGTGAGTTCGATATAAAAGTGTAAAAATATTTGGGTAAAAAAGCAAAAGTTAGTATATTTAAAGTGTTGAATTTTAATATTTTAACTAAACTTTTGCT